>CACZLT010000007.1 GCA_902782185.1 uncultured Bacteroidota bacterium
CGGCTTTCCATCGTCTTGGGGTTCACTTCGGAAAGGGAGACACCGCCCTGGGTAACGATGGCCTCGTTCCAGTCGCGTGTGCCTGTCAGCGTGAAGGTTGCACCTTTGAGCCAGTCGCGCAGCCGGCGTCGTTCCTCGCCGGTGATTTGGTGCAGGCGCTTGTAGTACTCGATGTGCAGCTGTTTCAGTGCCAGTGGTATCAACTCGGCTGGCAGCCACAGCCGTAGGGCATCGTTGAAGATACGTGTGCCGTTGGCGTTGAGGTCGGCTTGCAGGCGCTTGTCGAGCTGCTCGTGGGAGAGGGCGGGTTTGAGGTCGAGCAGGGCTTTCATCGGCTGCCTTTCGTGCAGCGGTCGGCTGGCTATGCGGCTGGCGGATAGGACGATGGGGCCTGCCAGGCCGTCGTCGGTGAAGGTCATTTCGCCGACAGGGGAATTGAAAATCGAAAATTGAGAATTGAAAATGGAGAGTTGTACGTTCTTCAGTTGGAATCCCACCAACTCTTCGGGGATTTTCTCTTCGCAGCGCAGGGCTACGAGCGAGGGGACGGGCTCTATGATGGTGTGTCCCAGTTCACCGGCCATGCGGTAGCCGGCTCCGGTGGAGCCTGTGGTGGGGTAGGAGAGGCCGCCGGTGGCGAGGATGATGTGGCGGCAGGGGATGCGCTCGCCGCGCTCGAGGATGACTGCGGTGGCCTGTCCCTCGAAAGACTCTATCTTCTTGACGGTGCAGTTCTTGCGTATTTCAACGTTGGGGTTCTGCTCCAGTTCGCCGATGAGGGCAAGGAAGATGTCGAGTGCCTTGCCGCTGGCGGGGAATACGCGGTTGCCTCGCTCAACGGTCAGTTCCACGCCCCGGCTTTCGAAGAAATCCATCAGTTCCTGGTTGAAGAAGCGACCGTAGGAGTTGCGGAGCCACACGCCGCCTGTCTGTCCGGGCTTTTTAGTGGCTCCTGCGGTGGAGGAGCCGATGTGGGGGAGGGTGTCGCGGAGAGTGTTGGTGTTGGTGAGGTTGCAGCGGCCTTTGCCGGTGATGCGCAGTTTGCGGCCGCACTGATCCATCTTCTCCAGCAGCAGCACACGCTTGCCGCGCTGCGCCGCCACCACGGCGGCCATCAGACCCGCTGCGCCGCCGCCCACCACTATCACGTCATGCTCCATCGTCAAATCTTTGCCGATACGTTGATGAAGTCGGCCGGGTGGATGCAGAGCACCGGTATCTGCGAGCGGTGCACAATCTGCTGGGCGTTGGTGCCGAGGAATATCTGGCTGAGGATGCGGTCTTGCTCGGTGTTGATGACCACCAGGTCGGCCTTGAGGTCGTCGGCGTAGTTGAGCACCGTGTCGCAGTAGTTTGAGTAGGGACGGATGTCGAAGTGGTACTTGACACCCTCTTTCTCCAGGTAGTCCATCGACTGCTGCACGTAGGTGCGCAGCGAGGCTTCTTCTTCCTTGAGGTCGAGCAGGCCGAGGATGTGCACCTCGGAGCCGAATATCTTGGCCATCGAGGCTGCGGGCGGCACCTTCTGGCGCGAGTTTTCGTTCACGCGGATGGGGACGACGATGCGCTCGAGTTGCTTGTGGAAGTCGTAGCCCTGGCGCACGGTGAGCACGGGGCACGGCGAGTCTTGCACGATGCGTACGGCCTGGCTTCCCATCCAATATTTTTCGAAGCCGGAGGCACCGTTGGTGCCGATGATAATCATCGAGGCCAGCTCGCGGGTGGCCGTGGTGGCCAGGGCGGGCGCCACCTTGCCGCTGGTGATCTGCCAGCGCATCTTGCCGTGCTTCATGGCGGGCTGGTACTTGTCGCAGAGTGCCTGCAGTTTGTCCTCGGCCAGGTTCTTCATGATGTTCAGCTGCTCGGTGTCGAAGAGCAGTTTCTCGCGGCGGGCCCAGATGAGGATGATGTCGCTTTGGAAACGGTTGGCCACGTCGATGGCCAGTTCGAGTGCCACGTAGGAGCCCTCGGAGAAGTCGGTGCCGACTATGATTGGTTTCATTCCTGTTTTTTTGGTTGTCTATTTTACCGAAAACGCTATTTTGCAAAACGTATTGCGTATGCAATGGATTTTTTTCATGTGCGTGGAATGTGGTTTTTTCCATCAACGCCGCAGTGTCCGGATTTATTTTGTGGGAGGCACAATATTTTATCCGTGTGGACGTTATGGGCGTATCAAAAAACACAGTAAAATGCTGCAACTGCAATATATCAAGGAACACCGCGAGGAGTGCATCTCGCGCTTGAGAATAAAGAATGTGAAGGATGTCGAGGCTCGTATCGGCGAAATCATAGCCTTGGATGCCGAGCGCCGCGCCCTTCAGGCGAAGGCCGACACTGTCAAGGCCGAGCAGAACCGCATCGCCAAGGAAATCGGCATGCTTATGAAAGAGGGGCGCCGCGACGAGGCCGAGGCCGCCAAGGCCCGCACCGCCGAACTCAAGGCCGAGGAGAAGGAACTGGCCAATCAACAGTCGGCCGTCGGCCGTGAACTCGACGAAAAGCTTATCTCCCTCCCCAACACGCCCCATCCCTCGGTGCCCGAAGGCAAGAGCGCGGACCACAATGTGGTGGTGGCGCAGCACGATGTGAAAATCAACCTCCCCGAATGTGCACTGCCCCACTGGGAACTCTGCCAGAAGTATGACATCATTGACTTCGAGCTCGGCAACAAGATTACAGGCGCCGGATTCCCTGTCTACAAAGGCAAGGGTGCCCGCCTGCAGCGCGCCCTCATCAACTTCTTCCTCAACGAGGCTGCGGAGGCTGGCTACCAAGAGATTATGCCTCCGCTGATGGTCAACGAGGCCAGCGGACTCGGCACCGGCCAGCTGCCCGACAAGGAGGGCCAGATGTACGCCATTCCCCTTGACGGCTTCTACATGATTCCCACCGCCGAGGTGCCCATCACCAACCTCTACCGCGGCGAAATCGTCGATGCCAGGCAGTTCCCCATCCGCCACGTCGGATACTCCGAGTGCTTCCGCCGCGAGGCCGGCAGCTACGGCAAGGACGTGCGCGGACTGAACCGCCTCCACGAATTCTCCAAGGTTGAGATTGTCGTCATCGAGCATCCCGACCGCTCCTACGACACCCTCGAGGATATGAAACACCACGTGGGCGGATTGCTGGAAAAACTCGGCCTTCCCTACCATGTCCTCAAGCTCTGCGGAGGCGACATGAGCTTCACCTCCGCCATGACTTTCGACTTCGAGGTGTGGAGTGCCGCCCAGCAGCGCTGGCTCGAGGTCAGCTCGGTCTCTAATTTCGAGACTTTCCAGGCCAACCGCATGAAACTGCGCTTCAAGGACGAGCAGGGCAAGACCCAGCTCTGCCACACGCTGAACGGCTCGGCTCTTGCCCTGCCGCGCATCGTGGCCGCCATACTCGAGAACAACCAGACTCCCGACGGCATTGTCATGCCCCAGTGCCTGGTACCCTATCTGGGTTTCGACCGCATCGGCTAGCGAATCATGGAGTTGGCGAAGAGGATGACGTTGCGATCCTTCTGCTGCTCTTGATTGGAAAGAGAGGCATAGGGAATTAGGCAGTCATGTATTTTGAGGGCGTCCACTCGGTGTTCGCCCTCTTTTGTCGGGCGCCATCCGACCAGGGTGCGCTCGGCTGTCCATCGCCGGTGCTCGCTGGCGGCCAGCAGTTCCATCAGTTCGGGGTCGGAGGCTATGTCGTTGCGCCGCAGGATGCTGATGAGCGACCGGAATCTGTCGGCCTGGTAGCGCGAGGCGTATTTCGACGATTCGGAGGTCTTCTCGATGTCGAACCACAGGTTGCGCCAGCGTTCCTGCTGGTCGTCGGTGTGGCCGGCCTGGCCGAGGAGGTTGTCCCAGTAGAGCCCGTTGATGGTGACGGGGAGCTCGTCGCTCAAGAGGTCGGTGTTGATGCCTTCGGGCAGGGTGCCGAAGATGCGCAGGTGAGGGAACCGGTCGGCGGGAACGATGGCAGCGGGCGAGAGCTCCACCGCTTGGCGCACCAGTACGCGTGTCCGCGCCCCGTTCTTCACCAGCCTGTGCCGGTTGCCGCCCAGGGGGGCGGTCTCCGTGAGCTTTTGCTGGTAGTAGACGGATTCCGGGAGCGACAGTGCGGCGCGCAGGGCTTCGTCGGGCTCGGGCATGGCGAGGGCTATGGTGAGCAGCTTCCGTTCGTCGCAGGCCCATGCGGAGAGGTCTCCCCTCACGCGGGGCGATTCCACGGTGTCGCCGATGAAGTCGATTTCGATGTCGTCGATGCTGCCCAGGTACGGGTGCTGGGTGTGCAGTCGGGATTCCAGTTCTGCGGCATTGGGGTCTATGACGGTAATCCGTGTGCGCTGCGGGTTGGGATAGTGGCAGATTCGCAGGGCCTCCAGCAGCAGGGCCTGCCCCATGTCGCCGAAGCCGGCGATGACCAGGTGCACATGCTTGTCGTTGCGCTCGAGGGGCTCGAAGTCCAGCTGGTCGTAGAGACTGTTGCCGCCGTGGCCCCACAGCAGGCGTGCCCAGTTCTCGTAGAAGTTGAAGAGCCTTATGTCCATTGACTGCCGCATGGTGGCGTCACAGTAGTAGTTTTTGGGTATCCCGATCTGTTGCAGGGTGCAGTAGGACTCCACGTCGTTCACCATGACGTTGATTCGCAGCGGGTCGGCGGAGCGGCTTCCCTGGCGGCCGGCCAGTTGCGAGATGGGGTCGAGCAGGGGCAGCTGTGCCATCTGGTGCGGGGCTTTCTCGTCCTCTTCAAGGGTGAGGAATACCTCGCGGGCATGGTTCAAGCCTAGGTGCTCCAGTTGGGCGTGGATCCCTTGGTCGCCACTGGCGTAGATGACTACGCGGCGTTCGTCGCGCGGTGGCAGCGAGGTCATCAGTTCGGCTCTCACGGACATGGGGGGGGCGGCTGCCAGCAGCACCACCTTCGACCGGGGATGCTTGCGGCACACCTGGCTGATCAGGCTTACCGTGGTGGCGTTCCAGCCGATGATGACCACATGGCCGCGGAGGCGGTGGTAGTGCACCTGCCCCTCTTTCACACGTTCCACGTAGCGTTCCACGCCGCTGGTGAATACCGTTACCAGCAGCCCGCCGAATACCAGTGCCCCGCAGATGCCCAGCAGCATGAACAGCCACTGGTGCGGGTGGCTCTCGTGGTCGTCCACGGGATTCACGCCGATGGCGTAGGAGATGTTGTAGTAGATACTGGAACTGTCGATAAGCGAGGCCAACGCCACGGCGCAGGCTAGCACCACCAGCGAGGCCACGAGTATCAGCACATAGCCCCAGATGCCGTTCTGTAGGTGGCGGTTGAGCCAGAGTCGAAGTCGGTACATATTACAGGTGCTTCCGGCACTCGCTGATCAGTCCGTCCAGGGTTTTGTCGGAGGGGTTTTCCCGTTTGAGTTCCTCAAACAGCCTGAGGGCGGCACCGTATTTCCCAGCGTTCATGTAGCGGCGGGCCTTGTTCATTTTTTGGGCGTGGGGGTCGACTGCCGGCTTGGGTTTCTCTGTGGATTGCTGCTTGGTTTCTTGCTTGGTTTCCTGTTTGGTTTCCTGCTTGGCCTCCTGTTTGGGCTCCTCCGTGCTTTCCTCTTTGGCGGTTTCCTTTTTTGCGGTTTCCTGCTTGGCGGGGGTGGCGGCCTCTTGGGTGGTGCGCTTCTTCTCCGGCCTCTCCTTTTCGACAACCTTGGTGATGACAATGGTATCGCGCTTGGGGGCGGGGATGGTGTCGGTGGCCACGGCTTCGGTCGGAGCGGTGGCCACGGCGGGGGCGGGCTCGGCGGCGGGGGTGTCCTTGCCGGGCAGCAGCACCAGCGCGGCCACGCCGGCGGCCAGCACCACCGCACCGGCTACGGCTCCGGCTATCCAGCCCTTCTTGGAGGGCTTCGGAGGGGGCGGGGGAGGGGCGACGGAGGCCACTGCGCGGCTTTCCAGGCCGCTCACAATCTCGCCGAACCGCTTCTCGGGATTGCGGCCCGTGGCATCGATCCACTGCACGTTGCCCAGCAGGAACTGCCAGCCTTTGGTTACCTCCGCCGTGGTGATCTTGAAGGGCACGATGGTCTTGTTGGACGACACGGCGGCGTTCAGCTCCTTCTTCACGAACTGCGACCCCATGGCTTTCTCCGAAAAGACGAGTACCAGTCCCGAGCATTCCTCGATGGCGTCGTTGATGACGTCGGTGTAGTCCATGCCCGACGTGATGTTCCTCGGCGCGATCCAGCACGGGTGGCCGTGTGCCTCGAGGTATTCCACGATCTTGAACGCTATGTCGCGATCCTGGGTGGAGTAGCTTATGAATATGTGGCTGTCCATGATGGTGTTAGCGCAGGTGTATGTCTTCCATCCGGATGTCTATCTTCCCGTTTTTCTTGAGGTCTTGCCGCAGCTGCTTGGAGCGTTTGCGGTTCACCACCGTGGCGCGGATGCTCTGCACCAGGTCGACGGTGTAGATGGTGGCGGCGATGCCTCCGCAGCCGAAAGCCAGGATCTTGTCTAACCCCTCGTGTTTCCAGAACTCGAAACCACCGTCGCTCCACGGGGTGCGATCGAAATTTTGCCCCATCAGGACGAATCCTGTCGCCGAGAGACCCGCCATGAGAAGGAAGGGGATGGCGCGGGCTGCTGCGTTGTTGATTGCGCCCTGGCTCTTGGTGCCGGTGCCGGGGAGTATCAGCGAGGGCATCCAGGAGAGTACGCCCGAGGTCTTGAAGTCGACGAGCGACACGTCGGTGTAGGTGCTGTCGAGGTAGCGTTTGCGCGTTATGCCGAACTTGTAGTCGCGGCGGTAGGGCATGCGCACCCCTTTCTTGCCCACGGCCACGGCCGTCTGGTCGGTGAAGTAGCGGTCCACGATGCTGTTCACGTAGCGGTACACTTCGGGGTTGGCCTTCTCGTTGCGGCTATTGACTTTCACCTCGCCGTACAGCCACTCCACCTCGGCGGAGAGGCTATGCTCGGTATTGACGTTGATGCCGTTCAGGAAGACGGGGGCTATCACAGGCAGGGCGGCGATGCTGTCGAACTGCCGTTGCAGGTCGGTTACGCGCTGCTTGACCTTGGCTTTCGAGGCAAGGAACCCGAGGTTCACGTCGAGGTCGGCCATCGCGCGCGAGTTGTTCTCGTGGGTGGTGTTGAAGGAGAAGTGCATCTTCAGCACCTGCTTCTTGTCCATGGGGTACATGCGGATTTCCCGGTTCACGACACGGTCGAGTTCGGCCAGCACCTCGGCGTAGGGGCCGGGCTGGAGGGTGGCGTAGGATTGGGAGAAGCCCTCGTATTGCCCCTGGAGCACCTGGCGCATGCGCATCACGGTGTCGTTGTCGGGGGTGAGGGTCATCAGGGTGTCGCACCAGGCGAGGCCGGCGGCCACGTCGTGCTCCTCGTTGATTGCGCTTTTCATGCGGTTGTAGGCGTAGTCCATGTGGGCGGCGCGGACGATGGCGCGCTTGGCTTTCAACTCGGTGTCCAGGGGGCCGTAGAGACCCGTCACCGAGTCGAGGAGGGCGTAGGCGCGGTGATAGAGGTTGTATTCCATCAGCCGGTCGGTGCGTTGCAGCACACCGCTGATTTTCTCGGTCTTGCGCCCCTTCTCCTGCTTGGCGTGGGCGATGCGCTCGCTCTCGAAGCGCACCGTCAGCAATACGCGGGTGCCGATTTCGCGGAATTCGGCCTCGTACACGCCGTGGTGCTTCCCGACCCCGTCGCGCCCGGTGTAGACGCCACGGCGGCCGTCGTACATATACCCCCCCTCGTGGAACGAGTTGGAGAGAAGGAGGGTGCACTCGGAGTCGCGGCGCAGGTTGAGGCGGATGACGTTGGAGAGGCCGTCGCGCGACTCGAAAATGTAGACGGTGGGTTCGAGATGCCCGTCCTCGATGTCGTAGTAGACATGTCCGCGGTACCCCAGCGCGATGCCGTCGATGGTGTCGTACTCCTGCACGATGTCGGTTCCCTGCTGGTAGCCTTTCTCGTCCATGAGGTCAATGAGCTCGGTGTTGTTCAGGTCGCTGACGGGGAGGTGTATCATTTGCAGCAGATCGCTGCGGTTCAGGCAACGCACACTGTCGGTGCCCTCTTGGGCTTTTGTGAGCAGGGGTGTGGCGGAAAAAAGGGCCGCCAGAATACAGGTGAAAGCGTATGAGTTCTTCATAGACAATGTTTTAAATATAAAAACAACGTTCGTTGGTTTTTGCAAAGATACGAAACTTTTTCCATTGCCGCAAAATTTTTTTTTGGGGGGGATGAAATCGAATGGGACGATATGGTCTCATATCGCGCCAGAGTTTATGTATTCATTAAGAGAGTATCTAGGGAGTACCTAGGGAACCCCTGCCCGGCACGGGACTGCCATTTTGTCAGTGTCGCCCACCTTTGGCACGTATGTTGCTCCCTCATGGGTGGAAAACAAATACATTATATATTATGCAAGGCAAACTCAATGTACAGACCGAGAACATCTTCCCGGTCATCAAGAAATTCCTCTATTCGGATCACGAGATATTCCTCCGCGAACTGGTCTCCAACGCCGTCGACGCCACCCAGAAACTCAAAACGCTGAGCACCCGGGGCGACTTCAAGGGCGAGTTGGGCGACCTCACCATCGACATCAAACTCGACGCCAAGAAGAAAACCCTCACCGTCAGCGACCGCGGCATCGGCATGACCGCCGAGGAGGTGGAGAAGTACATCAACCAGATAGCCTTCAGCGGCGTAACCGACTTCATGGAGAAGTACAAGGACAGCCATGAGCCGCTTATCGGCCATTTCGGCCTCGGATTCTACTCGGCTTTCATGGTGGCCGACAAGGTGGAGATTTTCACCAAGAGTTGGAAAGAGGAACCGGCGCAGCATTGGAGCTGCGAGGGCAACCCGGAGTTTGAGATGAAAGAGGACAAGAAGGCCGACCGCGGCACCGACATCGTGCTGCACGTCGCCGACGACTGCAAGGAGTTCCTCGAGGAGCACACCCTGCTGCAGCTGCTGAAGAAGTACTGCCGCTTCATGCCGGTGGCCATCCGTTTCGGCGAGGAGACCGTGTGGGTGGACAGCGAGACCGAGTGCGACAAGGACGGCAACCCCAAGCGTGTGGAGAAAAAGCAGCCCCGCATAGTGAATGATCCCGACCCCGCCTGGAAGAAATCGCCCTCAGGCCTCACCGACGAGGACTACAAGAAGTTCTACCACGAACTGTTCCCCATGAACTTCGAGGAGCCGTTGTTCCAGATCCACCTGAATGTCGACTACCCCTTCAACCTCACCGGCATCCTCTATTTCCCCAAGGTGCGCAAGACCATCGACCCCAACCGCAACAAGATACAGCTCTACTGCAACCAGGTGTTCGTTACCGACCAGGTGGAGGGCGTGGTACCCGACTACCTGATGCTGCTGCACGGCGTACTCGACTCGCCGGACATCCCGCTGAACGTCAGCCGCAGCTACCTGCAGAGCGACGGCAACGTAAAGAAGATTTCGCAGCACATCAGCAAGAAAGTCGCCGACAAACTCGAAGAAATGTCGAAGAAGAAAGAGGGCGAGGAGAAGAGCGCGCTGGAGGAGAAGTGGGACGACATCAAGATATTCGTCCAGTACGGCATGCTGACTGACGAGAAGTTCTGCGAGCGCGCCATGAAATTTTATCTGCTCAAAGGCGTGGACGGCAGCTACTACACGCTGGACTCCTACCGCGAGAAAATCAAGGCCCTTCAGACCGACAAGGACAAGACCGTCTGCTACCTCTACGCCTCCAACCTCGAGGAAGAGCACGCCTACATCGAGAAGGCCAAGGCCAAGGGCTACGACGTGCTGCTGATGGACTCTCCGCTGGAGAGCCACTTCATCAATCTGCTGGAGCAGAAACTCGAGAAGACCCGCTTTGTACGCGTGGACAGCGACACGGTGGAGAAACTCATCCCCCACGACGACACCATCCCCGAGAAACTCAGCAAGGAAGAGCAGGAGAAGCTCAAGCCCATCATCGAGGGCGAAGTGGACAAGCAGCGCTTCACCGTCCAGTTGGAGAGCCTTGAGCAGGACGACGCACCCATGCAGGTTACGCAGAGCGAGTTCATGCGCCGCTACCGCGAGATGGCGCAGACTTCAGGTGGCGGCATGGGCTTCTACGGCGAGCTTCCGGAGAGCTACAACCTGGTGGTGAATGTCAATCATCCGCTTGTGGGGAAAGTGCTTTCGGAGGTTGATGGGGAACGTCAGAAGGGGCTTGTCCGCCAGTTGGTGGATATTGCATTGCTGGGGAGCGGTTTGTTAAAGGGTGAGGCTCTGGGTGGTTTTCTGAAGCGGTGTGTGGAAATGATGGGGGAGGGGAGTGGTGGCCAGTAGGCAGTGGATGGTATTGAGGGTCATCGTTTTGTGCGTTTTGTGGTAGAAATATTTGGTGGTTTGATTTTTTGTGCGTATTTTTGCATTTTCAATTTATAACGAAAAGATGAATCTATGACTCTTGAGAAAGTAGTGGAAACGTTGGGTGCCACCGTCGCCCTCGGGCGGGAGCGCCTTGACATGGAGGTGGAGCACGCCTTCGCCTCCGACCTTATGAGCGACGTACTCACGCTGAAGGACACACCCATCCTTGTTACTGGCCTCTGCAACGTCCAGACCATCCGCACCTGCGACATGGCCACCCTCGACGTCATCGTCTTTGTGCGCGGCAAGCGTCCCACCGAGGACATGATTGAACTGGCCGAGGAGAACGATATGGTGCTCATTTGCTGCCCCTATTCGATGTTCAAGGCTTGCGGCCTGCTGTATGCCGCAGGTCTCAAACCGTTGTATTAAGCCCCCCACAGTGATGCATCAGGAGTATACGGTAGTGGAGGGGGACTTTGTCAATGCAGGCAAGGCTTCCTCGTCGGTAAAGAAAACCCTCAAGCAACTCAACGTCAACCCGCAGGTCATCAAGCGGGTGGTGGTGGCCTTATATGAGGCCGAGGTGAACGCCATCGCCCACGCCTACGGCGGCACGGTGTCGGTAGATATTGATGCCGACAAGATACGCATGGTGGTGGCCGACAGCGGCCCCGGTATCCCCGACATCGCCCTCGCCATGCAGGAGGGCTATTCGACGGCACGCCCCGAGGTGCGCGACATGGGCTTCGGTGCGGGCATGGGTCTGCCCAACATGGAGAAGAATGTCGACAGGCTCAATGTAACCTCCGAGGTGGGTGTCGGCACCACCGTCGAGATGGAGGTAAACTTTGCATAGTATGTTCTACCACGCCCTACAGATAGATGACCCGCGCTGCATCGGGTGTTCCCGCTGCATGAAGGTCTGTCCCACCGAGGCCATCCGCATACATGGCGGCAAGGCTTCCATCCAGGAGCATCGCTGCATCGACTGCGGCAAGTGCTACGAGGTGTGTCCCGCGCAGGCCATCGCCATCAAGGACGACGACTTCGAGTCATTCCGCCAGTACCCCCACTCGGTGGCGCTGTTGCCGGCGGTCTTCATGGGTCAGTTCCCGGACGACATCAGTGTGTCGCGGGTCTATGCCACCTTGCAGGAATTGGGCTTCGCCCATGTGATGGAAGTGGAGAGTGCGGCTATGGTTTATGCCGATGCCAAGAACAGGTATGCGCGTGAGAACCAGGACAAGTTGCCGCTCATCTCGTCGTTCTGTCCGGCCATTGTGCGGCTGATACAGATAAAATACCCTTCTTTGGTGGAGAATGTGATGCCCATAAAGGTGCCGCTTGACCTCAGCGCCATGTATGCCATTGAGGAGCTTGCCTCGCGGGGCATCCCGCGCGAGGAGATAGGTTTGTTCTACATCACCCCCTGCGCGGCCAAGATTGCTGCCGTGAAGGCGCCGGTGGGCGAGGAGAAGAGCCTCATCGACGGGGTGATAAACATGAACCTGTTGTACAATAGGGTGTACAAAAAAATCAAGGAGCTGGGCAAGAACCACCAGTACAAGCCCCAGCATCGCCAGCGCCTCTCCGCCGACGCCATCCTCTCCACCCTCACCAACGGCGAGCGCCGCATCTGCACCGCCAAGCGGTCGTATGCGATAGACGGCATCGAGAACGTGATGGATTTTCTGGACAAGCTGGAGAATGACGAGGTGGAGGGTGTGGAGTTCCTCGAGCTGCGCGCCTGCGACCAGTCGTGTGCCGGGGCGCTTCTCTCGTGCGACAACCGCTTTTTGTGCGGCGAGCGCATGTACACCCGGGCCCGCAAGGCGGCGGAACGCGAGCGCAACGGCGAGATGCCGCGCGACCGCGAGATGGACCGCTACAAGGACTACCTGATTGAACACTCGCTGGTGGACGAGGTGCAGCCACGCTCCATGATGGTGCTGGATGCCGACATCAGCAAGGCTTTGGAGAAGATGGAGCGGATAGAGCGCATGAAAGAGCACCTGCCGCAGATAGACTGCGGCGTGTGCGGAGCCCCCACCTGCGAGGCATTCGCCACCGATGTGGTGAGCGGGCAGGCCAACCTCCACCGCTGTGTCTTCTACCGCCTCCACCTGGAGCAGGCCGGCAAGATGACTCTCTCCGAGGGGCGTTCCAACATGTACTCCGTGTGGGGGGACGACCGCATCAGCGGGGAGATCGAGATTTGAGGGTCTCCGCCCGGGGGATGCTCCGCCGGGTCGCAGTACTCCCTAGGTACTCTCTAGGTACTCTCCTAATGAATACATAAACAAAAGTGCGCTATGGGACGATATGGTCTCACAGCGGCCCACGTTGAAAAAGGCGGGCGTCCCTGGAGGGACGCCCGCCTGCCGCCTCGATGTGGTTTACAGGCTTTTCTGCATGTATCGGAGGATGAATATGGCGAAGAGGACCCACATGGTGGGGCTGATTTTCGCGATGCCGCGCTTGCCGGCGCTGACGTTCATCAGCACGTACATGACGATGCCGAGCATGATGCCGTCGCTGATGCTGTAGCAGAGCGGCATGAGAATCATGGTGAAGAAGGCAGGGATGGCCTCGCAGTAGTCGTCCCAGTGTACCTTCAGCACGTTGGAGCACATCATGACGCCCACGATGATGAGGGCCGGGCCTGTGGCGGCGGCGGGGATGGCGAGGAAGAAGGGGCTGAAGAGGAGGGCCAGGGCGAAGCAGAGGGCTATGACGAGGGCGGTGAGGCCGGTGCGTCCGCCCACGCCCACGCCGGCGGCGCTCTCCACGTAGGTGGTGGTGGTCGAGGTGCCGAGGCAGGCGCCGGCGGTGGTGGCGATGGCGTCGGACATCAGCACGCGTCCGATGCCGTCCACCTTGCCCTCCTCGTCCACCATGTTGGCTTTCATCGAGACTCCCACCACGGTGCCCACCGTGTCGAAGAGGTCGACGAAGAGGAAGGTCAGCACCACGATGAGCATGTCCAGCGTGAAGATGTTGTGCCACTCAAGCTTCATGAAGATGGGGGCGATGGAAGGCGGTGCGGAGACCACGCCGTTGAAGTTGGTAACGCCCAGCGGGATGCCGAGCAGGGTGGTAACGAGGATGCCGATAAGGATGCCGCCCTTGACCTTCTGCACGATGAGCATACCGGTGAGGAGGATGCCGATAAGTGCCAGCAGGGTGGCGCGGTCGCCGAAGTGGCCGAGGGCGACGAAGGTGGCCTGGTCGGCTACGATGATGCCGCAGTTCTTCAGGCCGATGAAGGCGATGAAGAGGCCGATACCGGCGCTGATGGCGGCCTTCATGCCCACCGGGATGGTGTTGGCAATCAGCTCGCGCACCTTGAAGAGCGACAGGATGATGAAGAGGATGCCCTCGAGGAACACGGCCGTCAGGGCGAACTGCCAGCTGTAGCCCATGCCGAGGCACACGGTGAAGACGAAGAAGGCGTTCAGGCCCATGCCAGGAGCCAGGCCGAAGGGCTTCTTGGCGAAGATGGCCATGATGAGCGTGCCGAGGACGGCGGCCAGGGCCGTGGCGGTGAAGACGGCGTCGGTGGGCATGCCCTGGTCGGCCAGGGCGCTGAAGATGCCGGGGTTCACGGCCAGGATGTAGGCCATGGTGAGGAAGGTGGTGATGCCGGCCACTACCTCGGTGCGCAGCTTGTGCTGTGTGGGATCGAACCCGAAAAGTTTCTGTAACATGACTTTTTAGCTCTCAGTTCTTACTTCTTAGTTCTCAGTTCTCAGTTCTCAGTTCTTGGTCTCAAAACACCCACTTGATGCCGAGGCAGGGGGCGACGGTGAAGCCCTTGTTTGGGTTGCCGTAGAGGGGATCGAATTCCTTCCAGCCGCCGGCGAAGTTGTAGGCCAGCTCCACCTCGCCGCCGACGTGCAGGTTGGGGCAGCCGAAGTGCTGACCGACGTTGTACCAAACCTGCGGCTCGGTGAGGATGACCCAGTCTGTCTCCTCGGTACCCCAGTTGACCTTCTCGCCCCAGATGTCGAGGAAGCCGCTGAAGGTGAGACCCTTCACGTCGAAGAGATCCTTCATGCCCCACACGAAGGTGAACTGCAGGGGCACGTTGTCGGTCTGGCCCTTGATGGCCTTGTACATCAGCTCGAAGGTGAAGGTGTTGCGGAAATCGGCGCTGTGCAGGAAGTACTCCACGCCGAAGAGCCATGCGTTGTTGGCGAACATGCCGCCGTTCCACTCCACGTGCAGGCTCAACGGGGCCAGCTTGCTGTCTTTCCAGAAGTTGAGGCCGCGGGCAATCTCGGTGTAGTAGCCGGTGGGGGCGTCGGCGTTGCTCGGATGGTAGATGTCGTTGAAGAAGAAAGTGGAGCCCCACGGGTCGGCGTAGAAACCCTCGAGGGTGGTGGTGAAATGTCCGCGGTTGAAGTCGTACATCTCCTGGAGGTTGGTCTGTGCCTTGGCCAGGGGCATGAGGCCGAGCAGCAGGGCTGCAACTAATGCTGTTTTTTTCATGATGGGTTGGGTTTAACGTGTTTGTTTATGTTATTTTGTGTTAAAAACGTGGCGCAACCTGCTTTTATTGTGTTTCGCTTGCTTTTTTTTATATACAAAAAGTTGAAAACCAATAGACAGTGCCTTCCTACAATTGTGTCATTTGGTAGAGGCGGACCGATCCGTCGATGGTCTTCTCCTTGGCTTCGTTGCAGTATTTGTCCACATCGACCACGTTGCGGGGCGAGTGGGTGATGCACAGCGGCCCGTTCAGGCAGCCGCCCTCGCAGGCCATGCCCTCGAAGAAGTTCTCCTGCGCCTTGCCCAGTTTGAGGAGTGTCAGTTTGGCGCGGCATTCGTCGATGCCGTTCATGGCGCAGGGCTTCACGCCCTCCACGCCGTACTGCTTCGCCACATCGGCCACGCCTTGGGCGATGCCGCCGCTCTTGGCGAAGATGCGGCCGTAGAAGGAGGCGTTGTCGAGCTGGGTATCCTCGCACTGCGTGGTGTCGATGCCGCGGGCGTCGACGAAGGCCTGCAGTTCCTCGAAAGACATCACGCTGTCGATGGCGCCGCCGGTCTTCTCGAGTGTGTATTCCATCTTCTTCGACGCGCAGGGGCCTATGAAGACGATTTTGGCCGTGGGGTCGGAGTGCTTGATGAGGCGTGCGGTGGTGATCATCGGCGAGGGCGAGTGGGACACATGTTTCGCCAGGTCGGGGAAGTTCTTTTCCACATAGGCGACAAACGACGGGCAGCACGAGGTGGTCATCACGCCCTTCTCCTGCCATTCATGCGCCTCCTTCCACAGCGTGATGTCGGCGCCCAGGGCGGCTTCGACCACCTGGTGGAAGCCGAGCTGGCGGATGGCGGTAACGACCTGTGTGATGCGGCCGAAGCGGCACTGGCTGACAATGGCGGGGGCAATGACGGCATAGACGCGGTAGTTGGTGTTGTCCTCGGAACCCTGCAGCATCTTGATGATGTCCAGCACGAGGCTCTTGTCGCTGATGGCGCCGAAGGGGCAGCGCAGGATGCAGGCGCCGCACTGGATGCACTTGCTGTTGTCGATCTCGGCCTTGTCCTCGTCGTTGATGCTGATGGCTTTCACCTTGCAGCTGGTGATGCAGGGGCGGTGTTGGGCGATGATGGCGCTGTAGGGGCAGGCTTTGGTGCATTTGCCGCATTCGATGCATTTTGCCTTGTCGATGACGGCGTGATGTCCCTCGATGGTGATGGCGTCCTTGGGACACACGTCCTTGCAGGCGTGCATCAGGCATCCGCGACAGGCGGGGGTTACCATCATGCCGCCGGCGGGGCATTCGTCGCAGGCTTCGTAGAGCACCTCCACCACGTTGGGGTTCTCGCGGTTGCCGCCCATGGCCAGGCGCACACGCTCCATCAGCACGGCCCGTTCTTTGTGTATGCAGCATCGCATGTCGGGCTTGGGCCCCGGGGCGATGGTGCGGGGGATGGTGTAGGCGTTGTCCAGCCCGCCTTCGTAGGCGCGGCGGATGACTTCGCGCAGCACCCTGTATTTGATTAACTGTACGTTGGTGTCGAATAGGTGTTGTGTTTCCATAATCAGTCGTAGTTTACGGTTACTTGTTTGCCCATCTTGCGCAGGTTGTCGGCCAGGTGCTCGACGAGCTTGAGTTTCATGGTGATGTCTATCTCGAGGCCGGCGTGGGCGGCATTGACGTTCTGGCCGACGAAGAAGACGACATGGGTGGCCTCCTCGAAGACCAGGTTGGCCAGCAGCGACCCGCCGTCCTTCTTGGTGTAGGTCTTGGGCGTCAGGTCTTTGACCGAGACGTATTTCTCCGACAGGGCCAGCAGGCGGCGCATGGTGATGACGCCTTCGGTTACGAGGTCGATGCCGTCGATGAAGCCGATGGGCGGCACCTCCTTGTCTGGGAAGTCGAAGCTGGTCTTCAACTGCCGTCCCAGGCAGCGGGCCACTACTTGCGAGGTGGTGCCGCCGCAGACGATGCGCTTGTCGGCGCCTTCCATGAAGCGCTGCACGTAGAGCTGGTCTTTCTCTTTGTCCACAGGAGGCCCCACCATGAGGTGCACTTCGCAGCGAGGGCGTATGCGGATGGCGGCCACGGTGGTGTCGTCGCCCGGGCGGTCGAGGTAGAGGTCGTTGCAGGCCGAAGCCAGGAGGCAGGCGGCGGCGCGGGCCGACATGTGGGGGTCGATGCTCTGGTCAAGGTGAGCCATGATGTCCTTGCGCTGCCACCCGAAGTTGAGCATCTGTCCGATGCCGGCGTGGATGGTGCCGTCGCTCATGACGAACACCATGTCGCCGGCCTCGAGCTGCAGTTCCGTGTGGAAGACACGCTTGCCGCAAATCTCCATGGCAGTGCGCGGGAAGTCGCAGGTGTGTCCGCGATGGTACCAGACCGCCTCGGGGTTGTCGAACTCGAAGAGGTGGCCGCACCCCTGGCTGTTGACATGGATGACCGAGAAGGTGGAGTAGGCCACCTGGCGCTCGTGGCAGACGGGCAGGGTGGAGATAATCGTGCTGATGCACTCTTCCATGTCGGCGCCGCCGGCCACCATGGTGCAGAGGATTTTGGAGGTGAGGGTGGAGAGGATGTTGGCCTTGACACCGCTGCCCAGCCCGTCGGCCAGGACGACGGTGGTCCAGTCGCTGCGTACACTCATCTCCACGTTGTCGCCACAGAGTTCCTCGCCCACGTGATTGAGCGAAGTGTAGCCGTATTCGATGCAGAGTTCCTGTGTCATATCTTGGCGGTTTTCCAGTCGGCGGGACGTCCGTCGGCCTGCATGTCGGTGTCGCCGTCGGCGAGCATACGCTTGAGGTTGAGCAACGCCAGCTTGGTCTCGGCGGTGGTCTCGCCCAGCAGCGAGGCAATCTCCTGCGCCACGCGCATCTGCTTCATGATGACGGCGTCGGTGGTGGTGATGGTCTCCATCTTCACCTCCTTGAGTTTCCTGTCGTAGTTCACCTCGTCGGTGATGTCCTTCATCAGGCCGAAGAGGAGGTTCTGCTCCTTGAGGTAGACCACATTGAGGTCGATGTAGCGGCCGGCGGAATGGATGTGGAGGCGGTGGTTGGCGGTGTTGCGGTGCTCGCTGTAGGCGGAATAGAACTCGAAGGGTGGGAAGAAGTCGCTGACGGCGCGCTTCTGGAAGTTGTCCGGCGAGCCACCGAGGCCGAGCATCTTCATGGCGGTGGCGTTGATGTCGACAATATTCATGTCGCCGTCGACCAGGAGTACGCCGTGGGGCGAGTTGCGAACAATCTCCACGGCCAGGCTCTCGGCGCGCTTGCGCATGTAGGGGAGGCACATCTCGATGTCGGCATAGCCGTTGACCACGGCCCAGGCCTTCTCGCGGCAGGTGGAGTAGCCGCAGGAGCCGCAGTTCAGCTCGTCCTCGGGGCGGAATTTGCCGGTGCGGTGCAGCACCTCCTCTATTTCCTTCTCGGTGGCGGGGCGGCTGTGGTTGCGCAGGCGGGGATGCATATAGGCCAGGTTCACTCCGGCGGGCTCGGGGGGGGTGTTGGGGCGGGTGGCCAGCTCGCGCTCCACGTAGGCCAGCACATCGCCCTCGGCCTTCAGCATGCCACCGGCGTCGATGCTGCAGGGGCCGTTGATGCAGCCGTCGGGGCAGACGTTGATTTCCAGAAACACGTGGTCCAGCTGCTCAATCTTCTCCAGCGCCGACATGCAGCGGTCAATGCCGTCCACAGCCAGGTAGGTATAACCCTCGGGCAGGCTGTAGAACGAGCGTATGATGCCCCTGGTGACGGGGAACGCCTTGGCGCGGTTGGCCGCCTGGGGCTGTTCCGCAATGGGCAGGCGCGAAATGGTAGAGAGGTCGATCCCTTTTTCCTCCAGCATGGAGCGCAGCTCCTCGAAGGTGAGCACAGCATCGATCAGGTGGCTTTCCGCCCCCTCGCGTTTCTTGGCTATGCAGGGGCCGATGAAGACCACCTTGGCGCCGGGATGCGCTTTCCTTATCATCTTGGCGTGTGCCACCATGGGCGAGTCGACCGGCGCCAGGTAGGGTAGGGCCTTGGGGAAGTATTTCTGTATGAGGTTGCAGGCGGCTGGGCAGGCCGAGGTGATGAAATTCCTCATCTCGCCTTTCTGCAGCACGGCGTTGTATGCTTCCACCACCGCCTGGGCGCCGACGGCGGTCTCCTCGGCATCGGCGAAGCCCAGCTTGGCCAGCGCGATGCGCAGGGCGCCGAAGTCCTGCTGCTCAAGGCTCGAGATGTAGGCCGGCGCCACCGTGGCCACCACCTTCTCTCCACTGGCCAGCAACTGGCGCACTGTCGCCAGCTCGCTGTGCACTATCTTGGCGTTCTGGGGACACACGTGGGTGCAGTGGCCGCACAGGATGCAGCGCTCCTCTATGATTTTTGCCTGGTGCTCCTTCACGTCGATGGCCTTCACCGGGCACTCGCGCAGGCAGCGGTAGCAGTCCTTGCACTGCACCTTGCGGAATTCGAGAAAGTCAGACATAAGATACTATTTTATAATAAGGGGATAGACCTGTGAGGCGAAGACCTCCTCGGCGTTCTCGGCGTTGATGTTGTGGAGCAGCAGCGTCTCGCTCTCCTCGCAGCTGACGGTTACGCCCTGTGCGCAGTGACCCAGGCAGAAGCTGGCCTGCAGCTCCACCAGGTCTTCCACATCGTATTTCTTCAAAATCTCCTTGAAGGCCTCGATTACATTGTATGAACCCTTCAAATGGCATGAGCTTCCTACGCATACTTTGATTGTCATCATATCATTTTGTTGTTTTATGATTATTGTAGAATATGTATAATAAATTGTGTTATACTATGTTACGTTATACACGGGTATGTTTTTAATGATACAAAAGTACGAATATTTTTAATACTGGCAAAAAAAAATCAATTCAGGCATTCTCATCGTAGATGGTTCGACAGTGGACTGATATGGACGGGTATGCCCTTTCTGCTGTTAAAAATTTCAAAAAAGAGTAACAGGGATTACGGCGTTTGGGAAAATGTGTGTATCTTTTCAGTTTGGATTATATACATTAGTGTCTGTATAAATTACTGGTAATGAGTAAGTTGCCACCACCCCCTCCCACCCCACCTGCGTAAGAGGTCTGGGAATAAAAACAGAAGTGTCATGAAAAGGTTTGTTTTCTTTTTGTCGATGTTGCTTGTCGGAAGCGCCTTGTATGCCGAGAACGTGCCCGTGGATTCAGCGCGGATTGTGGCGGCCCATGTGCTGGGCACTACCCCCGATGAACTGGTCGACAGAACTTCGGAATTGAATATCCAGATTTCGGCGGCATATCGCGGGTATGTGTATTTGTTTGTCCCTTCGAGCGGCGTGGGATTTGCGCTGATTTCCGCTTACGATCATGCGATTCCGGTGTTGGCCTATTCCACCACGTCTTTGTATCCTTTTACTTCTACTACCGCCCAGACGACAATCTCAATGGTTTATTGGATAGTTTCTCAATATGCATATGATATAAGGCGCTCTTCTGGTACTTCCCAGGTGCTTGACCAGTGGAGTCAGTGGAAGAATGGAATCCCGGCACCTGCGGACAGCGTTATCGCATCGATGCTGACCAGCACCTGGAGCCAAACCAGCTACTACCAGCAACAGACACCTGGCAATCGCCCGGCGGGCTCTGGCGCCATTGCCATGGCACAGGTGATGAGATATTGGAATTATCCCGACCAGGGATACGGCAACGTATCCTATACGCCTTCGGGGTACGGCACTGAGGTGAGCGTCGATTTCGAAACCACCTACGCCAGGGGCGACATGCCCGATGCGCTGGACAGCTACAGCACGGCGGCTCAGTGCGCCGCCGTCAGCCAGCTGGTCTTCCATGCTGGAGCCTCCGTCCAGACGGCATATAGCGCCAGTACTACAATCACGAGCAATCAAACCCCATTGTATCATACCGATGCCACGAATCCGTCCATTGCGAGGGCTTTGAATGATAATTTCACCTACCGCCCTACGATCAGCAGGCTTTCCCGAGCTGCTGTTTCGGATAATGTGTGGGACTCGACGCTGAAGGCTGAGCTTGATGCCTCCAGACCTGTGATTCTTGCAATCAATGGCAATAGGTGTCACAGTGTCGTTGATGGATGCGATGGCAGGGGCTATTACCATGTCAATTGGGGGAATGGCGGACAGGGGGATGGCTATTTTGCTATCGGAAATGTTGTACCAAACTATAATAATACTAATACTGCGTTAAAACCTCATGCCCTTGTAGGCATAGAGCCGGTAGGTAACTTCTCTTTGGTATCCGCAGTGGCCAACAACGAGGAATGGGGCAGTGTCAGAGGTGGCCACAGATACCCCCTTGGCTCCACTGCGGTGCTGTCGGCCACAGCCGTCCTCGGCTACCGTTTCGACCGTTGGAACGACGGTGGCACCGACAATCCGCGCAGTTTTGTGGTTGAGGGCAACCGCACCGACACGGCCATCTTCGTCTATGTCGGCGAGGTTGCCGTCAATGGAGTCCCCAACAATGCGGTGTGGGGTTCCGTCAGCAGCAGCGGTGTACGCCTGTGCGGCGACACCATAACCCTGCGGGCTACTCCTGTCCTCGGTAGCCGTTTCGTCCGCTGGCACGACGGCAGCACCGACAACCCGCGCCGATTCCATGCCACCGAGGACTGCACCGACACGGCCATCTTCGAGTACATTGGCGAGGTTACGGTCAACGGAGTCCCCAACAATGCGGCGTGGGGTTCCGTCAGCGGCAGCGGTGTACGCCTGTGTGGCGACACCATAACCCTGCGGGCCACTCCTGCCCTCGGATACCGTTTCGTCCGCTGGCACGACGGCAGTACCGGCAATCCGCGCAGTTTTGTTGTTGATGGCGATCGCACCGACACGGCCATCTTCGAATATGTGGGCATAGCCACAATCACCACCACCGCCAGCAACTTGGGATGGGGACTCGACTTGTCCGGCACCACACCCTGGGGCACCGTCAGTGGCGGCGGCTCCTACACGGTGGGCGACAACGTAACGCTGACGGCCACCCCTGCCTCTTCACTTTACCGTTTCGACCATTGGCAAGACGGCGTTACCACCAACCCGCGCAGTTTTACGGCCGCCGAGAACCGAAGCGACACGGCCTACTTCATCTATATCGGCCCGGTTTACCCAATAACGCGGCGTGGGGCTCCGTCAGCGGCAGCGGGTCATACACGGCCCAATCCAGTACTGTTACCTTGAGGGCGACAGCGACCCTGGGCTGCCGTTTTGTCCGTTGGCATGATGGCGGCACCGACAATCCTCGCCGTTTCCTCGCCATTGAGGATCGCACCGACACGGCCATCTTCGAGTACGTTGGCGAGCTTACGGTCAACGGAGTAGCCAACAATCCGGCGTGGGGTTCCGTCAGCGGCAGCGGCACACGCCTGTACGGCGACACCATAACGCTGCAAGCCACCGCTGCCCTCGGTAGCCGGTTCCGTCGTTGGCACGACGGCAGCACCGACAATCCGCGCAGTTTAGTTGTTGAGGGCGACCGTACCGACACGGCCATCTTTGAATATGTCGGCATAGCCACCGTCACCACCACCGTCAGCAACTTGGGCTGGGGTCCCGACTTGTCCAACAACACAGCATGGGGCACCATCAGCGGCGGCGGTTCCTACACGGTGGGCGACAACGTAACGTTGCGGGCTACCCCGGCATCCACCCGCTATCGCTTCGACCATTGGCAAGACGGCGTTACCACCAACCCGCGCAGTTTTACGGCCGCCGAGAACCGAAGCGACACGGCCTACTTCATCTATATCGGCCCGGTTAGTGGTGGCAAATCATACAAAGCCAACATTGATACGGCAACCTTGTGGGCCAAGGGTGCACTCGGTTACCGCTTCGACCACTGGCACGATGGCGGCACCGACAATCCGCGCCGTTTCCTCGCCACCGAGGATCGCACCGACACCGCCTACTTCGTTTATGTCGGCACTGTTGACATCACCGCTGTTTCCGACAACCCGGTATGGGGCATTGCCAATGGCAGTGGAACCTATACCATCGGTGACAGCGTGGTGCTGACAACCACCACGACATCGGTCAGATACTTCTTCATCCATTGGCACGACGGCGGCACCGACAACCCGCGCTTCTTTTTTGCCGCCGAGGATCGCATCGACACCGCCTACTTCAGCTATTTCGACACGGTGGAGAACTCCGTGTGGCTTGACGACACCGAGCCCCATACCTGGAGTTACTACAGCGACCCGACCAACCCCGTGCGCAGCCTCAATCCTGCTGATGTGCTTATCACTTACTACGGCTATGGAGTCAACACCCTGTACAGTAGCACCGATGCCATCCCGTCGGGCGACCCCGACGTGGATGTGGCGGCCGGGCAGGTGGGCATCGGCATCGATGTGCCGGACAGGAATGCCTACGTATACCTCAAGACGCTGGAACGCCGCGGAGGTTCAAGGGCCGCTTCCAAGGAGGCTTCGACAGGACCCTGCAAGTACCGCACCATACCCAACCCTTTCTCCATCCGACCCACCTACGGCGAGGGTGGAAGCCGTTGGCGCGGCTTTTACAAGTGGCGGGTAAAACGACTGGTTGGTGGCAGGATTTACAAGAATTTGGCCAAGACACAGATTGTGGCGGTAGGCGATATGGTGGATGCCGACCAGGAGCTGTGGATTGACCCCGTCGAGGAGTTCGGCATGCAGGTCGAGTTTGAGGCCATCTGGGCGAGGGCTTTCGTTTTCCCACCTACCCAACCGGCGGGCGGAATCAACGCCATTGAACTCACCAACGCCGACTATGCCAGCGGCTCCAATGCCTATGAGCGTAATTTTGTGGTGCTTACGAACACCACCTCTGTTATAACCAACCTGTCCTACAATATGCAGCCCGCCACCATTACCGCCGTCTATCCTGACGGGACGGACGGCAATGGCACGACCCGCCTTGACACCGTACCCAATGTGAGACTTGACCAGCATTTTTACTGTATGGCGGACACCAAGTTCGAGTACATCAATATCAATGCCCCCACCAAGGCATTCCTCGGCAACGGATACAACTTCACCATGGGGCGCGGCATCCAGAACAGCAATGGCGGCATCTCATTGAACTGCTTGGGAGGCAACAGCTATCTACAGCCCACCAGAACCCAGTCAAACGGTGTCTACAAAATCAACACCTCCCAAGCCTCCGCAAGCTCCAGGCGTAGTGCCAACTTCCGCGTGGAGAGTGGGACATACAGAGATGTGCTGCCGCACATGTGTGGGCGAGACCTGACCACAATCAATACCGTCTGGGACTGCACCCCCTCCTTCTACGCCAAGCATGATGCCAACTCATTGACTCTGTACACTGTCTCCATCTACACCCTCGGTAGCTACAACAGCGGGACGGGCTTTTCCACCCATATCACCTTTGGAAACGACTACGACCGCAGCCTGTCAAAAAACGACCTGCTGATTATCACCAATTTTATTGTCGGCGCTTGGAAATGGTGCAGGGGAGACCTGAAATCCGACGAATACATCTGGAACGTGAAAAGCGGCGACTTGCACCCCGGTCGCATATACCGCGGCGACAGCGGTGTGGCTGGCATCTATATGGGTAGCATCGGAAGCCTGTTATCCAACGGTAGCAGCAACACCTCCCAAACCACTGGTCGCCGCCACATGATTGTAGAGGGCGGCCTCCTCTCCAGCATTGCTGGCGGCATGAACAACCAGGCCACTTCTTCGGACACCAACGTGTGGATACGCATCCGCGGCGGGCAGGTCCGTGGTGCCATCTTCGCCGCAGGCGACTATGCTGCAGGCATCGGCCACCGCCGCGTCGTCATCACCGGCGGCACCGTCAACGGCTGGGTTGCCGGCGGAGCCAACGGCAATTTGAGCGAACAAGGAAAACTGGATGGCAGCACCTACCTCTATATTGGCGGACGCGCCCGCCTCGAACCCTCCCCGGAAGACCCCATGATCAACTTCTCCAAGGGCGGCAACGTCTTCGGTGCCGGCAGTGGCAACTCTCAGGCCGCCGGCGAGACCGCCACCGTCGGAAAAGTATACAACTCCACCGTCGTTATCGCCGACAGCTGCTATATCGCCCGCGATGTCTATGGCGGCGGCAACTACGGCGGGGTTACCCAAACGGGTTCCAAAATCTATATCCTCGGTGGCACGGTAGCAGGCAAGGTCTTCGGTGGCTCGAACCAGCAGGGCGGCAAACGGGTGGACATCGTGATGCGCGGTGGCAAGGTAATCGGTGGCGTCTACGGCGGCTCCAACCAGCTGGGCAAGCTAACAGGCCCCATCAATGTCAGTATCGAGGGCGGCACCGTCGGCGAGGAAGGCTGCGCCGACAACCTCGGAAGCGTCTTCGGCTGCGGCTATGGCGTGGGCACCTCGGTTACGGGCAATGTACAGGTAACCATCGGCAAATCCACAGCGAGGTGTCCCCATGTGGACAATCCTGTCATTTTCGGCAACGTGTATGGCGGCGGCTTTAACGGAGCCTACAACGCCACTGGGAAAACCTTTAAGGTAACTACCTGGAACGGACTCATCAAAGGTAATGTCTTCGGCGGCGGCTTTGGCACCACCGCCGTCATCACCGGCAACACCAACGTCAATATACTCGGCACCACCCACGTCCAAGGCAACGTCTACGGTGGCGGCAACATGGGCAAGGTAACGGGCAATACTAAGGTGGTGATTGGCGACTAGGCCGACTGCGGGGAATCGGGCTGTAGTTCGATGAAGTCGCCGAGCTGTCGGAAATGGTCGGCCAGCTCGCGGTAGAATCGGTGTCGGTTCAGTGTCTGTGCGTTGCCCACAATGATGAGTTTCATACGGGCGCGTGTCATGGCCACGTTCATGCGTCGCAGGTCGCGCAGGAAGCCGATGTGTCCCTCGGCGTTGTCGCGCACGAGCGAGATGAGTATCACGTCGCGCTCCTGTCCCTGGAAACCGTCGACGGTGCCTACCGTGATGTGGCGGCGCAGGCGGCGGAAGTAGTGCTGCATCTTCAGCAGGCGCCGGATGAGCCGCGCCTGGCCGCGGTAGGGGGTGATGATGCCGAAATCGATGCGCTCGGACTCAATCTTCTGTGGCGACAGCATGTCGATGTAGTCGCGCAGCACGTGGATGAGCAGTCGCGCCTCTTGGGCGTTGGTGAGACTTCCGGTGTGGGTTCTCTTCTCGGAGTGGTCAGAATTTTCAGAATCTTCGGAATATTCCGAGGTGTCGATCCAAGTCAGCGGGGTGTCCAGCGGCGACACTTGCCGGTGGGCCGCCTCGGGGGCGGATTGCAGCCGTCCGTGGTAGAACCAGCGTGAGGGGAAGGCCATGATATCCTCGTTCATGCGGTACTGCGTGGTCAGCAGGCTCACGCAGCGCGGATGCAGAGCCACCACCTTCTCCATCAGCGTCCTGGCGAGTCCTCCCTTGGCGGCTTCGAGGCTTTTCACGGTGGGGGGCAGCTGCTGGTGGTCGCCGCCCATGACGACACGGTCGGCCCGCAGGATGGCCGCCCAGCAGGCGGGTTCCAGCGCCTGGGCCGCCTCGTCGATGAAGAGGGTGCTGAACCGTCGCCGCCCCATGATGCGATAGGCGCTGCCGATGAGTGTGCAGCTCACCACCCGCGCCTGTTCGAAGAGGTCGGCGTTTATCTTGATTTCCAGTTCGGTCTGGCGGTTGCGCATACGATGAGCCTGCTCGCCTTTAGATCCCTCGCGTAGGGCTTTGCGTATGTTCCACAGTTCGTGGTAGTCGGGGTGGGCGGAATAGCGGCGTTCGTAGCTGCAGTCCAGCATCTCGTCGCTCATCCGCAAGGGGTTGCCCACGCGCAGCACGTGTATGCTGCGGCGCATCAGTTGCTCGCTAATCCAGTCCACCGCGGCATTGCTTGGGGCGCACACCAGCACCTGTGTCTCGCGCTGGAGGGTCTCTATTATCGCCTCCACCAGGGTGGTGGTCTTGCCGGTGCCGGGCGGGCCGTGGATGATGCACACCTCCTGGCATTCGACGGCTTTCTGTATGGCGGCCTGCTGGCTGGAGTTGAGCCAGGGGTAGGAGAGGCGTGGCAGCTGGCGGAAGGCGGGTTGTGCGCGTCCCAGTAGCACGTCGCGCAAGCGCACAAAGCGTTCCTCTTCGCGCTGTTCCGCTGCCGCAAGCGATTCGCTCATCACGCGGAACGAGGTGTTGTCCACCCCAAGTTGCATCCCCAGCAGGTGGCGGTCAGCCAGGGCGCGGAGGCTCTGAATGGCTACCTGCGAGGGGACGGAGAGGGTCATCCAGCCGTCGCCCACGCGCTCCACATGGCACTGGTGCGGCACCTCGCGGGTACCGCTGTCGTTGAGGTAGAAGAGTGTTACAGGATGGCCGGGCTCGAAGTCGAGTTCCGCCTCGTCCTCGAGTACCTCGAAGCGGAGATCCACTGTCAGTTGGTTCAGTGCGTTGCGGCCGCTAGTGCCGAGGCTGACGGGGTAGCGGAAGGCGGGTTCATGGATGGTGTTGCCAAAGGTACCCATGCGCCGCTCAAGGCTGCGCCGGTATGCCTGTCGCTCTTCTTCAAGTTCCATCGCCACCAGTTCCCGCTGCCTGCTGAAATATGTGCCGATGTTTTCCAATCGTTACTATTAACTGCTTTGGTCGCAAATTATTATGCCTGTTGACAGTTTTTTTTGCATGTCGGTGCAATAAAGCCCCAGGGAAGGCCGTTATCGGGGCGGTATTATAATAACACATTGGATGAAGCAAGGCTTGAAGATAACCCTTTGGGTGCTGGCGGCGGTGCTTGCGCTGTTGGTGGCGGCCAGCTTGGCGGCCGGGCCGATGCTGCGCGGCTACTTGACCCGCCACGGCGAGCAGCTGGTGGGTCGTCGGGTGGAAATCGACCGGCTGAAGGTGAATCTCTTCACGGGCCATGTGGCAGTGCACGGGCTGGAACTATATGAGGATGGCGGCGAACAACTGTTTGCCTCATTCGACACCCTCGACGTGCGCGCCCGTCTGCTACCGATGCTTATACATACGGTACACCTCAAACATATAACCCTCATGGGCCTGAACGTCCATTTGATCCGCGAGAACGAGCGTTTCAACTTCCAGAGCATGGTGGACCATTTCGCCAGCGACGGGTCGAAGAGCGACACCACGCCAGGCGACTGGGTGGTCAAGTTGTACAATATATGCCTCAGCCATGCCCAGCTGCATTACCGTGAGGGCGTACAGCAGTGGTATGTACCGGACATCAACCTGCGGGTGCCAGGCTTTGTCATCGGTGGCGACGAGGGCAGCGAGGGTGGACTGAACTTGGGTTTCACCCACGGCGGCCGCCTCCGTGTCAATGCCGATTATCAAGGCGGCAGTGGCGGCTACGCGCTACAGGCCACACTGACCGACTTCGCGCTGAAAAACATCGAGTCCCTGCTGGCTGGACATGTGCGCCTGCACAGCCTCGGGGGACTCCTCAATGCCAAACTGCACTCCCAAGGCAACCTCGATAGTTTGATGGCCAGCCACATCAGCGGCACTGTCAGCCTCCACGGCCTCGACCTACGCGACACCACGGGGAAGGTGGCGAAACTCAAGCAGTTGGCTCTCCAGGTCGCCGGCATCAACTTGGCGGCCAATCGCTACGACATTAGTCGCGTGGAACTTGACGGCCTCTCCGCCCGCTTCGACCAGTACCGCGACGGCAACACCCTCACGCGCATGCTGGTACAAAAGGAAACTGGCGATCCAGAAGACCTTAAGGATTCCAACGACTTGAATGCCGCCCCCCAATTTCCCCTCCACTTGCATATTGGCCAGCTGGCCGTCAGCGACTGCCACCTCACCTATGCCGACCACACCCTGCCCGACTCCTTTGTCTTCCCGCTCACTGACATTTCCGTCGAGGCTACCGACATCACCACAGGCGGCGAAAACAACGCCCGCCTCCATGCCGCCCTCCCTGGCGGTGGACACCTGACGGTGAACTGGAATGGTAATATTGACCACTGGAAGCAGCATCAGGATGTGTTTTTGTCGGTCAAGGGATTGGATATGAAGCAGTTGAGTCCATGGACTGTCTATTACACTGGCCAGCCGGTGGAGGATGGGGTGTTTGGTCTCACCTCGCGTCTCAATATCACTCATTCCAACCTTGACAACGACAACAAGTTGGACATCTACAAAGTGATGGTCGGAAGCCGTCGCCCCGACGTGGAGCCGCAGCAGAAGATACCGCTCAAGACTGCCCTCTACATACTCAAGGACAAGGATGAAAAGATATTGATAGATTTGCCCATCAAGGGCAACATTGATCATCCCGAGTTCAACTACATGAAACTTGTGTGGAAGACCCTCGGGCAGTTGCTGGTCAAGGTAGCCACCTCGCCAGCCCGCGCCTTGGGAAACGCCCTTGGCCTCAACAGCAACGACCTCGAATTTATCGAAATACAGCCCTCGCAGCGAAACCTTACCTCGGAGCAGTACCACGTGCTGTCCGACCTGGCTACCGTTGCCAAAAGCGACCCGCGCCTCACCCTCACCCTTGAGATGCGTATGCCCGAGGCCGAAGCCAAGCACATGGAACGCCTCAACAAGACGGTGCGGCAGTACCTTATGGAGCAGGGACTTTCCGAGGATCGTTTCAGCATCACCGCCGGACAGCCCACCGACGACGACTCCCGTACGGGCTACGCCATCCTTTCCGAAATGAACATAGATTGACATCACATGGAAGACATCCTGCAAAATACTCCCCAAACCGACTACAATGACGACAGCATTGTCCACCTCGAAGACATGGAGCATATCCGCCTCCGTCCGGGCATGTACATCGGCAAGTTGGGCGACGGATCGAGCCACGACGACGGCATCTACGTCCTCATCAAAGAAGTTATCGACAATGCTATCGACGAGTTCACTTCCGGATACGGCAAGAAGATAGAGGTGAAAATTAATTTCAGCGAGCGGCGTGTCAGCATCCGCGACTATGGCCGAGGCATACCGCTGGGCAAACTGGTGGAGGCCGTTTCCAAACTCAACACCGGTGCTAAATACGACAGCAAGGTGTTCCAAAAATCGGTGGGTCTGAACGGCGTGGGTACAAAGGCAGTCAATGCCCTCTCCTCCTACTTCAAGGTGCAGGCTTTCCGCGACGGCAAGACCCGCTGTGCCGAGTTCGCCGAGGGCAAGCTTACCCATGATACTGACATCCAGCCCGACAGCACTTCCGAAAGCGGCACCCTGGTCGAGTTTGTTCCCGACAGTAAACTTTTCGGCAACTATCACTTTATCAACGAATACGTTGAGAAACGCATCTGGAACTACTGTTACCTCAACCGTGGTCTCACCATGTACTACAACGAGCGGCGCTACTATTCCAAGAACGGTCTGCTTGACCTGCTGGAGAACAACCTTCAAAGCGATCCGCTCTATCCCGTCATTCACATCAAGGACGGCGACTTCGAGGCTGCTTTCACTCACGTGAACGGCCAGTCAAACGACTACTACTATTCCTTTGTCAATGGTCAGCACACCACCGAGGGAGGTACCCACCAGAGTGCATTCCGCGAGGCATACGCCCGTGTGGTGAAAGAGTTTATCAAGAAGGACTATGCTCCCGAGGTGATACGCCAGGGACTGGTGTGTGCCCTCTGTGTCCGTATTCAGGAACCCGTCTTCGAGGCTCAGACCAAGACCAAACTGGGCAGTACGCACCTAGAGCCTAACAAGGCTGACGGCAGCAACGACAGCCCACTGCTAAAGACCTACGTGCTGGACATCCTGCGTTCCCATTTGGACAACTATCTTCACATGCACGCCGACACGGCCGAGGCGCTACTGGCCAAAATCAACGCCAACGAGAAGGAGCGCAAGGACATCGCCGGCATCAAGAAAGTAGCGCGCGAGGCCAGCAAGAAGGCCAGCCTCAACAATCGCAAGTTGCGCGACTGCCACGTGCACTACAACACCAACCATGCTCGCCGTCTGGAGAGTACCATATTCATCACCGAGGGCGATTCGGCCAGCGGCTCCATCACCAAGAGCCGCGATGTGGACACCCAGGCTGTCTTCTCGCTGCGCGGCAAGCCCAAGAACACCTACAGCATCAGCAAGGTGGACGTTTACAAGAACGAGGAACTCAACCTGCTGCACAATGCCCTCGACATCGACGACGGCATAGAAAACTTGCGTTACAACAATGTGGTCATCGCTACCGATGCCGACGTGGACGGCATGCACATACGCCTCCTGTTGCTTACCTTCTTCCTGCGCTTCTATCCCGAACTGATACAGACCGGACACGTCTATATCCTCCAAACACCTCTCTTCCGTGTGCGCAACAAGCAGAAGACCGCCTACTGCTACACCGATGAGGAACGCATCGAGGCCATCCGAAACACGCCCAAAGCCGAGATTACCCGCTTCAAGGGTCTGGGTGAGATCAGCCCTGACGAATTCAAGAACTTCATTGGCAAGGATATGCGCCTTGACCCCGTGTTGCTCCACAAGGAGTTCGACACTAAAGGGGTGTTGGGCTTCTACATGGGTGAGAATACGTTGGAGCGTCGCGAATTCATTATGCAAAACCTGCGCGTGGAGGACGATGAATCGATAGTGGTGGCATAAAAAAAATTGGCCATATTGAAATAAATTACTAATATTGCATCCAAATCAATCCGCATGACAACTGCCAAAAAACGAAAAAAGAATCTGATAGTCAGTTACAAGAACCTTTCCGAGGAACTCAAAGCTGCATTCAAAGAAGCCTATCCCGAAGGCTATACTGACCACATACAGCGCTTTGTCAAGCCCAACGGCGAGACAATTTTTGTGGTACCTTTCGAGACCGAGGACACGGTCTACATGGTGAAATTCGAGATGAAAATCGACACTTTGGGCGAGGATCTCGACAAGGCTCTCTTCGACGATGACGAGGAAACCAAGGAGGACGAGTTCGCCCCCTTGAGCGAAGCCCTCGAAAAAGAGGAGGCCGACCCCAACCACAAGCAGAAGGAGCTGGTGCACGGCGCCGCCTACGAGGAGGTGCTGGCTGCCGACGAGGAACGCCGCAAGAAACTTACCCTGGGAATCAACAAGGAAGAAATCAAGGCCGCCTTCGAGGATGCCGACATGGAGGAACTCGACAGCTATGAAAAGATAGGCGACGACGAGTCCAACGACGACGACTTCGAACCCACGGACGACGACCTTCGCGATATCGAGGAAGAATATCTCGATGCAGAGATACCACCGCTCGACGCCACCATTCCCGAGGAGGAGGCTGTTGCCATAGCCAAACCTAAAGCCAAGACAAAAACCAAGGATGCTGTTAAGGCTGGCAAACCCAAGGCCGCGGCTAAATCAGTGGCCAAGACCAGTGCAGCCAAGTCCAAACCCGCAACCCCGAAGAAAAAGAAATCTTGAAAGAATATTAACCCCTAACATTCATCAAAATATGAAGAGAACAGTAAAACTTATGTGCATGGCCGCCCTCACCTTGGCCATCGGCACCGCCGTCCAGGCACAAAACCGCCAGTTCTACCAGTCGGTCTATCTCAACGGTAACATTCCCACCGGGCAGTTCGCTAGCGATGCAGCACCCAACCAACTGGCTCTCTATGGTGTACCCTTGGGATACAAAGAGATTGGTAAGGATGCGGCCGCGGGCTTTGGTCTCGGCTATCGCGCCAGTTTCCGCTTCGATGTCGGAGTGGGCCAGGTGGCGCCTTTCTTCAATGCCGACTTCCTCTGGAACACCATCGGCGGCGGCTGGAGCGACAAGTACAGTGACGCCAAGCAGTCCAAACCCACCTATTTCAACATCCCCGCAATGTTAGGCGTCAGTTATCTCAACGACCGCCTGCCCTGGAACGCCATCACCGGCTACCTAGAGTTCGGCTTGGGTACCGACCTTCTTTGGATTACTTCCGAGGGTGACCACTCGAATTACCCCAAACTTTCCTACAAGCCCGACTTCGCCTTTGCCTGGATGAGCGGCCTTGGAGCCTATTTCGGCCACGACCAGCTCTTCAGCGCAGGTATCTACTACTATGGCTTGGGTAAACACGAGATTGCCTATACAAGCGGCACTATCGAGCGCCTCCGCACTTCCGAGGAACTTCTTCCTACCGAGCGCCGCACCGTCGGCAGCGTCATGCTCCGCCTCGGTTTCCACTTCTAAAAGAAGAAGAGACCCATAGGAAAACAAGGTCAGGGGGCGCTCCATCGGAGCGCCCCCTGATTTGTATCCTAGCGGTAGAAATGCATCTCGGTGAGGTAGCGGTGGACGGGTTCGGTGAGGAGGTAGCGCACGTCGCGGCCGGCGGCAATCTGCTGGCGGATGTAGGTGGAGGAGATGTCCATCATGGGCACCTCGACCATCGTGACCGAGGGGTGGGAGGCCAGGGGGCAATGTTCGCTGCCTGGGCGCGGGTAGACGAAGATGCGGTGGTGTGAGAGGATGTGTTCGTAGTTGCGCCAGCGGTGGAGGGTCTCGAGGTTGTCGCTGCCCATGATGAGGCTGAACTCGTGGTCGGGGTGTTTTTCCTGCAGGGTGGCGAGGGTTACGACGGTGTAGGAGGGGATGGGGAGGTGCATCTCAATGTCGCAGGCCTTCAGCCGGTAGTTGTCGTCGAGTGCGCGGCGCACCAGGGCCATGCGGTGGTGGTCGGCCAGCAGGGAGGAGCGCTCCTTGAGGGGGTTCTGGGGCGAGACGACGAGCCACACCTCGTCGATGTCCTCGTGCTGCAGCATGGTGTTGGCAATGATGAGGTGCCCCACGTGGATGGGGTTGAATGACCCGAAGAAAAGAGCAGTTCTCTTCATTGACCCACAGTCAACTACCAACTCAATAATACTTGTACGCCGTCTCTATCTTGATGTGGCGGAGGCGCTGGCCTTTGAAGGTGTAGATTTGGGCCACCTCGCCGGCGGCGGAGATTACCTTGAGGACGGAGATGTCGGCGGTGTAGCTTTTGGGGTATTTCTTGAAGAAGACCTTGAAGACATCGTCCTTGGCGGCACCCGGACGCAGGCCGTTGGCCAGCACTATCTCGGGGTCGCTGATGTGGCCGGCGAGCACCTCCACCTTGCGGGTCCAGATGGAATAGAAGAGGTCGAGGTAGCTGCCGTCGAGGCGCGTCATGCGGTTCACCGACACCTCCATCGAGTCGAAGTACCGGCGGTAGTCGCTCTCGCGGTACCAGTGGAGCTGGTTGTCGGTGATGTACTGCTCCATTGACTCCCAGGTGCCGAATGGGTAAATGACCTGGTTGGACATGGTGTAGACGGTCATGGTGTCGGTGTAGACCTTGATGTCCTTGATCATGTATTCGGGGCGGCTGAAGGCCATCATGCGCATGGCCTTGGCGCGGGAGGCCACCTGCTGGGAGTAGGCTGCCGTGCCGCAGAGGAGCAGGGCTATGAGGGCGAGGGTTTTCTTCATCTGTTTTTTATTTTTAGTACCGATAACGCGCCCCGGCTTGCTTTATTGTGCCGCCCGGGGAAAAATATTTTGCCGGGAGGGTGGGGTGAGGGGTGGGGTATCCGGCAGGGGGTCCCTAGGTATTCCCTAGGTATTCTCTTAATGTATACATAAACTCTGGTGCGATATGGGACGATATGGTCTCATAGCCGTTTTTTCAAAAAAATGCGCTTCGGCGGCGGCAACACGGGCAGGGTGGAGGGCAACGCGCGTGTGGCGATAGGCGACTACTGGGATTTTTTTTTCGGGTTCATGGGGGCTGATTCGGATATTTTTCGTATTTTTGCCCTCATGAATTACGCTACGATTATTGCCAATAGACTGGAAATCAGTCAGCGGCAGGTCGAGAAGACCATCGAACTTTTGGAACAGGGCGCCACGGTGCCCTTCATAGCCCGCTACCGCAAGGAGGCCACCGGCAGCCTCAACGAGGTGCAGATTGCCGCCATCCGCGACCTGCTGCTGCGCCTCAAGGAGCTGGACAAACGCCGCGAGGCCATCCTGCAAAGCATCGAGGAGCAGGGCAAGCTGACGCCCGAGCTGAAGACCGCCCTTGAGCAGGCCGAGGGCATGACTGAGCTGGAGGATCTCTACCTGCCCTACCGGCCCAAGCGCCGCACCCGCGCCACCATCGCCATCGAGAAGGGCTTCGAGCCGCTGGCGGACAGTATCATGAGTGGGAAGTGGGAGGGGGATGGCGAGAGCGACGAGGATCTGCAATACGCCCGCGACATCATCGCCGAGCGCATCAGCGAGGACGCCGCCATGCGCAACCGCGTACGCAACATATTCAACCGCCGGGCTATGCTCACCTCCACGCTGGCGCGTGGTGTGCAGGAGGACGATGAGCGGGTGGGCAAGTTCGAGAATTGGATCGACTGGAAGGAACATTTCGACAGGGCACCCTCGCACCGCATCCTGGCCCTCTTCCGCGGCGAGGAGGCAGGTGTGCTGACGGTACACGTGCGGCCCGGTGGCGACAAGGAGTGCATAGATGCCCTCGTGGGGACGCGGCGTTTCGCGTCCGAGGGGGAATCCGTCGAGCCGGCCGGCGAATTGTGGACACCGAACGCCGCGTCCCTGCAGCAGATGCAACTGGCTGCCGCCGACTCGTACAAGCGGCTTATGCTGCCGTCAATCGAGAACGAGTACCGCAACAGGATGAAGGAGAAGGCTGACCGAGAGGCCATCCGCGTCTTTGCCGAGAACCTGCGCCAGCTGCTGCTGACCGCCCCTATGGGGCAGAAGCGCACCCTGGCCATTGACCCGGGCTTCCGCACGGGCTGCAAGGTGGTGTGTCTCGACGCCCAGGGGCAACTGCTCCACAATGCGACCATCTATCCCTTCACCTCGGTGCATGAGGAGCGGACAGCCGTGAGCAAGCTCGAGGCGATGGTCGAGGCGTTTCAGATTGAGGCTATCGCCATCGGCAACGGCACCGCCGGCCGCGAGACCGAGGAGGTGGTGCAGAAGTGCCATTTCAGGAGAAAGGTGGTGGCCGTCATCGTGAATGAGGCCGGTGCCTCGGTCTACAGTGCGAGCGACGTGGCGCGCCGCGAGTTCCCCGACTATGACGTAACGGTACGCGGTGCCGTCAGCATCGGCCGCCGCCTGATGGATCCCCTCTCCGAGCTGGTAAAGATCGACCCCAAGAGCATCGGTGTGGGGCAGTACCAGCACGATGTGGACCAGAAAATGCTGGCCAAGAGCCTGTCCGACACCGTCGTATCGTGCGTGAACAGTGTGGGCGTGGAACTCAACACCGCCAGCCGCGAGCTGCTCTCTTACGTCAGCGGCATCGGGCCTTCCCTGGCCGACAAGATAGTGGAGTACCGCAACAAGAACGGCGCCTTCGCCGATCGTCAGCAGTTGAGGAAGGTCAAGGGGCTGGGCGAGAAGGCCTTCGAGCAGTGTGCCGGTTTCTTGCGGGTGCGCGAAAGCGGGAACCCGCTGGACCGCAGTGCCGTCCATCCCGAGCGCTATGCCTTGGTGGAGCGCATGGCCAAGAGCGTGGATTCCGACGTGGACACGCTGATGAAAGACCCGGAACTGCGCCAGCGCATCCGACTGGAGGCGTTTGTCGCCGACGACTGTGGCCTGCCCACCCTGCAGGACATCATGAAGGAGTTGGAGAAGCCCGGCCTCGACCCGCGCGCCAAGTTCGAGGTGTTCGAGTTCGACAAGAGCGTCAGCCGCTTCGAGGACGTGAAGAAAGGCATGGTGCTGCCCGGCATTGTAACCAACATCACCGCCTTTGGAGCCTTTGTGGACATCGGCGTCCACCTGGAGGGACTGTTACACGTGAGCCAAATGGCCAACAGGCGTGTGAGCGACCCCACCGAGGTGGTGCACCTGCACCAGCACCTCATGGTGAAGGTGGTGGAGGTGGATCGTCGCCGCCGACGCATCAGCCTGTCCCTCCGGGATGATAATGGAAAAAGGAAAAAGAAGAAATGAGAAAGGGCCTACGCGGGTAGGGCGAACCGGCCGCGGACTTCGTCGGGGATGACCTCGGACGAGGCTGTGGAGTGGCGGTAACCCGCGAGGACGGTGCGGCACTGGGCGCAGATGGCGCCGGTGTCGGAGTTCACCACCTGTTGGAGGAGGGTGAGGCTCTTGTTGCCGATTTTCTCAACATCGGTGGTAACGTGTATGGGGTGATGCCGGAGAATCTGCTGCCTGAAGTCGGCCTCGAGGTGTACGACGATGAGGGTGAAGTCGCCGTCGGTGGGGGGAAGCCCCCGTGAGGTGAAGAAGAGATCCTTGGCGAGGTCGAAGTATTCGATGATGACGGCATTGTTGATGTGCCCCATGGGGTCGGCATCGTTGAACCGGATTTGGATGGAGGTGGTGTGCATTGTGGTTCGCTGTTTTTTGTGTCCAATAACGCACGAAGAGGGCGTTTATTGTGGTGAGCGGGAATCGGAAACGCGAAAATGGAGAATTTTCGCGCACACGCAATAAAACGTGGGTTTTGCTGTTATGGCAAATGAAAAAATGAGAAATGAAGGAATGAGAAAATGGTTGCTGATACTGACTGCCGTGCTGATGGTGGGCGTGGAGGATGTGCGAGGCCAGGGGGTGGTGCAGGGTGTGGTGAGCGACGGCGTTGGAGGCGTGGGCTATGTGAACATCGGTGTGGTGGGTCGGAGCGAGGGAGCGGCGAGCGACAGCTCGGGCCGCTACCGGCTGGAGGTGGGTACGGGCGACAGCGTTACGATACGTTTCTCGGCGACAGGCTACGAGCGGCATGATGCGAGGGTGGCGGTGCGAGGCGGGCAACGGCTGACGCTGAATGTGGAACTTAAGCAGCAGGCTACGGTGCTGGATGCGGTGGAGGTAACGGCGGGACGTGAGGCTGCTGGCACGTTCACCCGAATCGAGGGGGCGCGAGTGGAGGATGTGGTGGGTCCCGGAGGAGGGGTGGAGGCACTGGTGAAGATGTTGCCCGATGTGCAGAGTGGCAACGAGTTGTCGTCGCAGTACTCGGTGCGTGGCGGCTCGTTCGACGAAAATCTGGTGTACGTGAACGGAGTGGAGGTGTTCCGCCCGATGCTGATCCGAAGCGGGCAACAGGAGGGTATGTCGATTATCAATGGGGACATGGTGGAGGAAATACTTTTTTCGCCAGGAGGGTTCGATGCGACCTATGGCGACAAACTGTCGTCGGTGCTGGACATCCGTTACCGTGAGCCGGGAAGTTTCGGCGGGAAAGTGAGTGGAAGCCTGCTGGGCGCGGCGGGTACGGTATGGGGTAGAGTGGGGGAGCGTTGGGGCTATGCGCTGGGTGTGCGCCGCCACAGCAACAGCTACATTCTTGGCAGTCTGGACACCAAAGGAAGCTACACGACGGCCTACACCGACCTGCAGGCATCGGTGAGCTATGCGGTGAGCGAGGAGTTGGAGTTGAAGGGGCTGGCCATTGCGACAAAAAATGTGTACGGCCTTGAGCCTGAAAGCCAGACAACGACCTTCGGCAGTTTCTTCAATCCGATGGCGCTGCGGATATACTTCGACGGAAGGGAGGAGGACAGGTACGGCACGTTGCTCGGGTCGCTGGGCGCGAACTGGCACCCCAATGGCGATTGGCGCCTGTGGAGTTCGCTCTCGGTGCAGCGCATACGTGAAAGCGAGCGCTACGACGTGCAGAGCCAGTACTGGCTGTACGAGCTGGCGCAAGGCGAGTCGGTGGGCGACACCGCGATGTTCGACCGTGGGGTGGGGACTTTTCTGGAGCATGCGCGCAACCGCCTGCTGACGGAGATAGGGTCGCTAGACCTCCGGGCGCGGCGCTACGCACGGCTGGGAGGCTGGGAAATGGGCGTGAAGGTGCAGTTGGAGCGGGTGAGCGACCATGTGCGGGAATGGCGGCTGGTGGACTCGGCGGGTTATGCCCTGCCAGCCACGCCTTGGCTGGTGGCCGACACCCTGCCCGCAAGCCCTATACTGCAACAGTTTGCCAGTTCGGACAATGCGATAGAGACGTGGCGTGTTACGACGTTTGCCATGCGTGAAATGACATGGCACAGCGATCTCATGTCGGAAATCAAGGCGATGCTGGGTGTGAGGGGGCAGGTCTATGGTGGAACTCTCACGGGAGGAACGCAGTGGCTGCTCTCGCCCCGCGGCAGCGTGGTCTACAAGCCCTACTGGGGGCGCGACCTTCAGTTCCGCCTGGCGGCGGGATGGTACCACCAGCCCCCTTTCTACCGCGAGTACAGAAACGCAGGTGGAGGGTTGGTGGAAGGTTTGCCGTCGCAGAAGTCGTTGCAAGTTACGGGCGGAGTGGATTGGAGGTTCGCCATGTGGGGACACCGCTCGACGCTGACAGCCGACGTATACTACAAATATCTGACCGACATCATCCCCTACCGGGTGGAGAACCTGCGGCTGCGCTACATGCCGGATGAAGAGGCCGTGGGATATGTGGTGGGGGCGAGTGTGAGGCTGAACGTGGAGCTGGTGGAGGGACTGGAGTCGTGGGCGAGTTTGAGTGTGGGTCGGGCGCGGGAGAATATACTGGGCGACGAGGCTGGCTGGATGAGTCGACCGACCGACCAGCGGGTGAGTCTGAAAGTGTTCCTGCAAGACCATGTGCCGAATGTACCCTGGTGGGACATGAGCCTGAACCTGGTGTATGCCACAGGCGCGCCGCTGAACGTGCCGTTCGGGGACTATTCCTCATGGCAGTTGCGGATGCCGAGCTACTACCGCGTGGACTGGGGAAACACCATCCGTCTGCTGCAGTTCGAGAAGATGAAGAACGGCCGCCTGGCCCGACTGGTTGACGATGTGAACTTGAGTATCGAGGTGTTCAACCTGTTCAACTTCCGCAATGTGGTGTCGTACCTTTGGGTGTCGGACTACGAAGGACAGCCCCATCGGGTGCCGAACTACCTGACGGCACGTCAGCTGAACATTAAACTAACAGTGTGTTTTTAGATGAATATCGAATATCCAAACGTGGCAGAATTGCTCACCCCGCAACGCCACAGCCTTGACGGGGGTGCGCCGCTGTTGCTGTTCCCAACAGAGAGTACGGATTTGGTGAAGATAGACTTTGTCCGCGATGCCGGATACCTGCATCAACCCCAGATGCTGTGTGCCGCTGCTTGCACCAAGTTGTCCACGGTGGCCACCACGGCGATGGACGCGCGAATCTTATCGCGCTATCTGGATGAACGCGGCGCGGTGGTGGATGCCAGTACCGCCTTGTTCACCAGTACCATCACACTCTACATGCACCGCCGAAACGCCGAGGAGTTGGTTGGGGTGATGGCCGACATGGTGAAGTCCCCGGCGTTGCAGGAAGAGGACTTCGAGGTTTGGCGAGGAGCCAAGCAACAGGAATTGCTCACTCGTCGGCAGCTCACGTCGGCCCAGACCCGCAGGGTATGGTACGAGATGCTCTTCGGCCCCTTTCATCCGCTGGGTCGCACTGCTTCGGTGCAAGACTTGGAGGAACTTACCGTGCAGGCGTTGCGCGAGTACCACACCCACCTGATGGGTGGATGCAGGGGGCAGGTGGTGGTGGCAGGCAATGTGGACGAGCGGCTGCGGGACACCGTTTCCAGGTGCTTCTCGCCCTTGCTTCCCCCGGCTTCGGAAGAGACTGTGCCCTCCATCCTCACCACACCGACGCGCCGCCGGAGCCACCCTTTGGCAGAGGCGCAGCAGACCACGTTGCGCATAGGGCGGGTGATTCCCGGACAGAGCCGCGAATGCTACCCCGACGCATGGGCGATGCCCACGATGGTCGCCTCCATCATGGGAGGCTACTTCGGCTCGCGCCTGATGAGCAACCTCCGCGAGGACAAGGGTTACACCTACGGAATCTCGGCCCATGTGCAGTCCTATCGCGGGAAACGCATTTTCTTCGTGCAGGCCGATGTGGCGGCAGGCACCGCCGCCGATGCGGTCAAGGAGGTGATGGCGGAATTGGCCCGCATGGGGAACGAACCGGTGCCGCAGGAAGAGCTGGAGCGGGTCAGAAATGTGCTGGCCGGCGATACCATGAGGGCGCTGGACGGGGTGTTTGAGCGCGCGGATCGCTATGGCGACATCGTGGAGGCAGGCGAGATAGATTGCATGAAGGCCACCTTCGCAGACGCCTTGCAGTCCATCACCCCCGATCGACTTTGCCGCTTCGCCAGCCAATGGTTCTGTCCCGACGACATGGCTGTGGCCCTGGCAGGGCCGCCCGATGATTGTGAAATATGAAACAACAAAAAACCTGAAGTATATGAAAACAATCTTTCTTTCGTTGATGATGCTTGCCGTCCTAGCCACGCAATCCTGCCACGCACAGCACGGCGAAACCCCTCGCCAGTCGAAGGCAGAGGCACCCGCAACCAAGCCCGCCCACGACAGTCGACTTACACTTACCGACTTCACCGATGTGGCCGCCGCCACCATCGACGGTGTGGTGCACATCAGGACCGAGATGACCCAAATCACCCCCCTCTACCAGTCTTTCTTCGGCCTCCTCATCCCGCAAGGGGCACGCCGCCAGGTGTACAATGCCTACGGGTCCGGTGTGATTATCACTACTGACGGCTACATCCTCACCAACAACCATGTGGTACAGGATGCCGAGCGCATATACGTAACGTTCAACGACCGTCGCGAGTTGCCGGCGACCCTGGTGGGCAACGACCCCGCCACCGACCTGGCCGTGATCAAGGTGGAGGCGGAAGGACTGACCTACATCCCCTTCGGGGACAGCGACAAGGCGCGCATAGGCGAGCCGGTGCTGGCCATTGGGAACCCGTTTAACCTCACTTCCACGGTAACTTCAGGAATCATCAGTGCCAAGGCTCGCAATGTGAATATCATAGAGAATCCCCGTGGGCAGGAAACTCCCCTGGAGTCCTTCATACAGACCGATGCCGCCGTCAATTCTGGCAATAGCGGAGGCGCCTTGGTCAATTCGCGGGCCGAGTTGATAGGCGTTGTTACCGCCATCGCCTCGGGCAACGGATACTACACGGGCTACTCGTTTGCCATACCTGCTAATCTGGCCGTGAAAGTGGCTGCTGACCTGCAACGCTACGGCTATGTGCAGCGCGGCTACCTGGGGTTGCATGTAACCGAGGTCGATGCCAAGTTGGCCAAACAGTCGGGCGCCCGTACCACCAAGGGTCTCTATGTGGCCAAGGTTACGCACGATTGTGCTGCCGAGCGGGCAGGTATACGTCAGGGAGACATCATCCTTCGCGTGGCAGGGGTGGAAGTCAATACTTTTGCCGAGATGATGGAGGAGCTGGGTCGCTTCAACCCCGGCGACCGCATCGAGGTGGACTATGAGCGACAGGGACGTACCCACACCGTGGAGGCGACCCTGCTCAACTCGCAAGGCAACACCCAGATTATCCGCCGTTGACGCTCGACGAGAGATACAGGGAGATGACGACACAGCCGGTGAAAGGACTGGTGTGTCGCATGGCGGTGCCAACCATCATCGCCATGGTTACCACGGCGCTCTACAATGTGGTGGATGCGGCATTCATCGGTCGCCTCTCCACCGAGGGGACAGCGGGCATAGGCATCTCGTTTGCCTATATGACCTTCATACAGGCACTGGGTTTCTTCTTCGGGCACGGCAGCGGCAACTACATATCCCGGGCCTTGGGTGCCAAGGATCTCTCGTCGGCCTCTGTGGTGGCCTCCGTAGGTTTCTTCACGCCTTTTCTGCTTGGCATTGCGGCTGCGGTGGTATGCCTGTTCAATCTCGGCGGCCTCAGCACACTGCTCGGAGCCCCGGCGGATGTGGTACCCTATGCCAACGACTACCTGCGCTACATCGTCCTGGCCACCCCGTTCATGATGTCGGCACTCACGCTCAACAACCAGCTCCGTCTGCAGGGCAATGCCCAGTTCGGCATGGTTGGCATTGTCAGCGGCTCCATCCTCAACATTGTGCTTGACCCCATCTTCATCTTTGGACTGGATATGGGGGTGAGCGGTGCATCGCTGGCCACAGCTATCAGCCAACTTTGCTCGTGGGGGCTGCTGCTTTATGGGACGTTCAGGCCGCAGAGCGTACATATCAGGGTGGCTGACTTCAGACCGACACCCAGGGTGTATTACGAGATACTGCGGGGTGGGCTTCCGTCGTTGTTCAGGCAGGTGTTCAATTGTGCCGCAGCAGTGTTGCTTAACTACAGCGCTGCCTCGTATGCGCCGCCGGGGTACGAGGCGTCGGCGGTGGCAGCCTTTGCCGTTGTTACACGCATCATGATGTTCTCTTTCAGTGTGGTGCTGGGGTTTTGCCAGGGTTTCCAGCCTGTTTGCGGATTCAACTATGGGGCGAGGCTATATGGGCGGGTGCGCGAGTCGTGGCTGTTTGCCACTTGGGTGGCCACGGCTTTTCTGCTGTTTATCTCCGCGTTGGGGATGATTTTTGCGCCGCAGATAGTGGCTTTGTTCAGGGCCGAGGACCCGGTGCTGATAGAGATAGGGGCAGCCACCTTGCGGTGGCAGTGCGCGGCGTTCCCGCTGGCGGGGCTGTTCACCGCCACGGGTATGCTGTTCCAAAACATAAGGATGACGGTACCTGCCACGTTGTTGAGTGTGTGCCGCAACGGGCTGTTCTTCCTGCCGGCGTTGGTTCTGCTTCCGCTGCGGTACGGCATGGGTGGGGTGCAGATGGCGCAGGCGGTGGCCGACGCGCTGACGTTCCTGCTGGCGGTGCCCTACGCGGTGTGGATCAACCGCCGGCTGCGGTGCGATATGCGCTGATGGGTCGGGGTGGGGCAGGGATTCTCTAGGTACTCTCTAGATACTCTCTTAATGAATACATAAACTCTGGTGCGATATGGTGCGCTATGGGACAGATGGCGTGCAGCGGGGCTTATTCCGGTTGCAGTGTCTCCTTGATCCAGGTAGGCAAGTGCTTGTCGTAGGGCTTGGCAGCCAGAGTTTTGTGGTCGGGATCGATGAGGATGACGTCGTGCCACAAAAGGTCGAGCGCCATGGTGATGCCCTTGGCGTAGTAGAGGTTGTCGGCGAGACCGAGCGAGTCCGCTATTCCGCGCATCAGCCCCACGTTACTGCTTTCGGTGAACAGCATGATGAGGTTCTGCACTTGCGGGGCGTAGGCGTCGGGGGCTAGGTAGTAGTCCGAGTGGCGCATATAGAGATTGGCTGGGCGAATCAGGGTGGTGCCTTTCAACTGCCGCAGGGTGATAGTGTCGCCGGTACGGAGGTGGACCAGTGGGAAGTCGAGGACGGTGTCGGTCATCTCGGTGTTGCGGGAGCCGTAGCGATTGGGGATGAACCGCTCGCCACCGGAGCGTTCGTAGTCTGCGTAGCGGGGGGATTCGAGGTCGAAGACGGAGTCGAGCAGGGACTGGCGGCTGTCGAAGCGAATGTCGCGGATTTCGTAGCGGAAACCCCAGTTGTTCGGCCATTTCGCCTTGTGCTGGCCGGCGACGAACATTTGCCGTTCGGTGTCGTAGTAGAGCGTTATCGGGTCGTCCACCAGCTCGCAGTGGTCTGCGTAGCAGTGCTTTTGGGTGCAGGTGGCCTTGACGCGGACGGTCTTCCCGTCGTCCATTAGCTTATAGCGCGACGATTTTTCGGGCATGTTTACGAAGCACCACTCGTTGTAGGCTGGGTAGTACATGGGGAAGTAATTGATGCCGTACTGAAGTACCATGCAAACCATGTCGTCGTACCACTGGCTTTCCAGCTTGCCGTCGGGCAGGTTTCGGTAGAAAGCCACGTCGTAGGTCGGCGTGTTGACGTATTTGGCCCATTGCGGGGTAATCAGGATGCAGTCGCCGTCGTTGTTGAAGGAGGCTATCTCCTGCACCGAGTCGTTGATGTTGTGAATCACGATGTCGTAGCCGACCTCGGTAGGCTCGACTGTCTTGCTTTCAATCCGGTACTTGTCCACGTGGAACGAAATCCATTCGTGGGACATCACCTGGTCGACCGAGAGGTCTTCCGCGTTGTACTGCACACGGTTGCATCCTGCCAGCGCGAGTGCGCCGGCCAATAATAGCATGGTTTTCTTTGTCATAAACGGAATGGGTGTTAGCGGGCGGTGGGGAACTGGGGTGTGGCTTTGAGGAAGGCCTGGTAGTCGCGCATGAGGCCGGAGTACATTTCCTTGCGGCTGTAGACGGTGTAGTTGGGATGGTACTGCTTGACCACCAGCACGTTGTCCTTGGCCGAATACCAGCAGTGGGCGTTCACCTGCTCAAGGTCTTTGTAGACGTGTTTCTGCACGAAGTTGACCATGGTGCCCTGACCGCCGAGGCAGAGGACGATGTCGGCCCGGTACATGGCGATCTGTTCGGCCAGCAGGTCGGCGTAGCCCTCCATGTATTTCTGCATCACGGCGTTGCTGGCGGCTTTCATGTCGGGCTGCTTCTTGCAGTTGACGCGGGCGATGGGTGCGTTCTCGTAAAAGCCTTGCAGGCGCGTGGGGTTGTCGGCGCGGCTGAATGGGATGACCTTGCGGTCGGGGATGGTGAGGAGACCGTAGGCCCAGAGTTCGAGGTTGGGGAAGAATCGCTGCGCGGTGCGGTTGGTGAGGTGGGGTGTGGGCACGCGGCCGCTCTCGCCGCGGATGTCCCAGCCGTCGTCCTCGTCGAGTTCCTTGGTGAGAACCAGCAGGCGCATGCCGGCGTCGTCCCACAGTTGCTCCTCGTCGGCGGGGCGGCAGACCTGGTTGTAGCCGTCGAACCACACCTCGCCGCGGTACAGCAGGCCGTCCTTGGTGATCATGTCGGCGTCGCGCAGTTTGCGGGCGCGGGTGCTCCAGCGCTTGAACAGTTTCTCTTCTTGCTCGTGGTACTTCATGGGTGTGCGGATTTTTGTGATATGCAGGTGCAAATTTACATATTTTTCTTGATACAAATACAGTTTATATGTAAAAAAAATACAAACGACAGATTTTCAAAATTATACAGGTGGATAACATGGGGGGTGTCGCCGTCAGTTGGTGCCATTTTACAGCCGTTGGAGAATTATTTTTGAGGATTGTAAAAAAATGTTGTATCTTTGCAATCTGAACAATAAAACGGCAATATTTGCAAATGGAAGAAAATCAGCAATATAGAGAAAGTCAGGAGCCGAAGCGTACCGCGCCTTACGCAGTGGCGTCGCTTGTGCTGGGTATTTCGTCGCTGGTATTCAGTGGCGTGGGAATCACTTTGGTGCTGGGCATTATCGGATTGGTATTCAGCAACAAGGGATTGGCCGAGCTTGAGCGCAATCCTCGTATGTACACTGGAGACGGGATGCTCCGTGCGGGCAAGGTAACCTCCATTGTGGGCATCGTGTTTGGCGGATTGGCACTGCTGGCCATCGTGGCGGTGCTGATAGTGGGCCTTGGGGTGGCCGCCGCTGCCCTGGGCGGAACCCTGTAGCCACAAGACTGCGGACATGGCGTAATCGGTAGCCGCGCCAGACTTAGGATCTGGTTCCGCGAGGAGTGGGGGTTCGAGTCCCCCTGTCCGCACGAACATTGGAAAATGGAAATCGAAAATTGAAAAGGGAAAGGTTCATAGCAGGCTCGGCACGGGCGCGGGGAAGACTTGCGCTGCTGGCACTGTTCTTTCTTTTTTTCTCCGCGCGAGCGCACGCGTCCTATATAGTGGTGCCGATGGACGAGGCACAAAAGAACCACCTCAAGGCTTACGGGGTGGCGTTCTGGGCCTTGCAGCGCGAAGCCGAGGTTACCTGGCTGCTCAACTACCGTGGCGGAGCCTTCATGACCAAGTATGCCGACGGCATTGAGCGTGAGTGCCGCTTGCGGGGCGTGAGTTGCGAGGTCATCGCCGACGGGCAGAGCAACGCCATCCTCAGCCACATCGCCGATCCCGCTGTCAATATGGATGCCGTCAAACTCCACAAGGCTCCCAAGGTGGCAGTCTATTCGCCCAAGAACAAGTTGCCGTGGGACGATGCGGTTACCTTGGTGCTGACCTATGCCGAGATACCTTACGATGTCATCTACGACGACGAGGTGATGGCGGGAGTGCTGCCCACCTACGACTGGCTTCACCTGCACCACGAGGACTTCACTGGCCAGTACGGCAAGTTTTGGGGTGCCCACCGCTCGCAGCAGTGGTACATTGAGGACGTGCGCTTTCAGGAGGCTACGGCCAACCGACTGGGATTCAGTAAGGTGAGCCAACTTAAACTGGCTGTCGCCCAGCGTATCCGCGACTTTGTCATGGGCGGGGGCTTCCTCTTCGCCATGTGTTCGGCACCCGACAGCTACGACGTGGCCCTGGCTGCCGAGGGGGTGGACATCTGCGACGTGATGTTCGACGGCGACCCCATGCAACCCAATGCCCAACAGTTGCTGGACTACAACAAATGCTTTGCATTCAAGAACTTCCGCATAAGTACTAACCCACAGGAATACGAAATCTCGACTATCGACATTGACGACCGGGTTCGCCAACGCCTGGTCAACGAGAAGAACGACTTTTTCGTGCTCTTCGACTTCTCGGCCAAGTGGGACTGGATTCCCACCATGCTCACCCAGAATCACACCCGCGTGGTGCGGGGCTTCATGGGGCAGACCACGGCTTTCCGCCGCGAGACGGTGAAGACAGGCTGCGTCATCCTGGCCGAGAACAAGGAATTGAACGAGGTGCGCTACCTGCATGGCGAGTACGGGAAGGGTACTTGGACCTTCCTCGGAGGGCACGACCCGGAGGACTACCGCCACTATGTGGGCGACCCTCCCACCGACCTGTCACTATATCCCAATTCACCCGGCTACCGGCTGATATTGAACAATATCCTTTTCCCGGCAGCTAAAAAGGAAAAACATAAAACATGAGAAAGACACTTTTTGCAGCCACGATTCTCCTGGCCTCGCTTGGACTCAACGCCCAAAAGGGCACCTGGAAGGTGTACGACACCCGCACGTCCGACATCTGCGGCAATAACATTTCGGCTCTCGCCACCGATGGAGGTGGCGCCTGGGTGGGCACCTTCAACGGCCTCTGCCGCTTGAAAGGCTCCGGCTGGATGGACTACGCCATGTTCAACGAGAAACTCAAGAACCAGTCTATCAACTGCTTGATGGTCGACAAAAAAGGAACCCTTTGGGTGGGTACCGACGACTTCGGCGTGGTGGAGTTCGACGGAACCAACTGGACTGAACACGACGACGTTACCCGCCGCCTCAAGATGAAGTTCGTCAAGGAGATGGTGGTCGACCATGACGGCGTGATGTGGATCGGTGTTACCCTCGGCGGCCTCATCAGCTACGATGGCGACGAGTGGGAGAAGTACACCCCCGACGACTGTGGCCTGTTGAGCGACTTCATCCTCGACCTCGAGGTGGATCGCGCCAACCGCATTTGGATTACCACCAATGCCGGCATCAGTGTCTATAACGGTGCGCGCTGGTTGAGCCACACCACCGAGAACTCCGGCCTTCCCGACAACATAGTCCCCGCCGTGGCCATTGACAAAAAGAACGTCAAGTGGTTCGGAACCCTCAAGGGTCTGGTGCGCTACGACGGCGAGACTTGGAAGGTGTGGAACTCCTACAACAGCCCCCTGCCTGGCGACCAAGTGAATGACATCGTCATCGATTCCGAGGGTTTGCTGTGGATTGGCACCAATGAGGGTGCCGCCGTGTTCGACGGCCAGGACGACTGGGCCGTGTTCACCTCACGCAACAGCCAGTTGCCCGCCGGCAACATCTACAAGGTGGCTATCGACGGCAAGGGCGATGTGTGGTTCGGCAATGACCAGAAGGGGTTGGCCAAGCTCAGCGGATTTGTGCTGCCGGGTCGCGAACCCGCCAAGCCGCCGGTGAACGACCTGCCCACTGTGGGCGAGGCTCCCGCCGTGGCCGACAATACCCCCGCCACACCTCCGTCGAAACCCGCACAGACACGTCCCGCACATCAGCAGACTCCCTCGCAGACCGTCGATCAGCAGCCCAAGGAGGAGCGTGTGCGCATCAATCCCTCGTTGGCCGAGGGCTACATCACTATCACCATGGACAGCCCCAAGGCATCGGTTGAGTTCGTGAACAATGCCGGCACCACCATCAAGACGGTGCCCGAGTACCGTGCAGGACAGAAAATCAGCATCGCGAATATGCCTAAAGGCATGTACCGCGTGATTATCAGCACTGGCCGCACAGTAAAGAAAATCAAGTTCAATCTGAAATAAAACAGTCTCAATCCATGAAAAAACTCCTGGCGCTGACAGCAGTGCTCATGGCTTTCTTCAGCCTATCTGCCCAGCAACTTGACCCTGTCAAATGGTCTTACTCTGTCAAGGAAACATCCCCCAACACAGCCGAGCTGGTCTTCACCGCCAAACTTGATGCCGGCTGGCACCTGTATTCCCAATACACCGACCCCAACGGCCCCCTGCCCATCAACTTTGAATTCGTCGAGAGTGCTGATTACCAGCGCGAAGGAAAGGTTCTGGAACCCAAGCCCCACGAGGAGATGGATGACATCTTCCAGTGTGTGGTCAAGTCGTTCAGCGGCACCGTAGTCTTCCGCCAGAAGATTAAACGTTTGTCAGAAAAAGACTTCACAGTCAAGGGCGTCCTCAACTACCAACTTTGCAACGACGGCAGCTGCATAGCCCCCGAGGATCGCGACTTTGCCTTCAAGGTGAAGGGTGCCGAGCAGGTCGTGGAAGAGGTGGTTGTAGAGGAGGAGGGTATGGATGCCATAGAAACCATAGATTCCGTGGAGGCAACAGAGGCATCCGAGACTGCGCTTCCTGTCGAGGAGACTGCGGCTCCCGAGGAAGAGAAGCGTCAGAGCCTGCTGTGGATATTCCTTATCGCCTTAGGTGGTGGCATTCTCACCATGTTCACCCCCTGCGTGTTCCCCATGATACCGATGACGGTCAATTTCTTCATGCATGGCAGCGACAACAAGCGCAAGAACCGCCGCCAGGCCTGGTTCTTCGGGTTCAGCATCGTGTTCATCTTCGCAGTGCTGGGCGCTGTGTTGGCCTTGATTCTCGGCCCCGAGTCGCTCTACACCCTCGGCACTCACTGGATTCCCAATCTTATTTTCTTCGTCATCTTCTTCACCTTCGCATTGAGTTTCTTCGGTCTCTTTGAAATCAAGATGCCCGAGAAATGGGTCAACGCCAGCGACGAGCAGGCCGATAAGGGCGGATTTCTCGCTCCTTTCTTCATCGCGCTTACCACCGTGCTAGTCTCTTTCAGCTGCACCGGCCCCATTCTCGGTGCAGCCCTGGTGGGTCTCACCACCTCGAGCACCGATCGCTGGGTCTCCCTCGTAACCATGCTGGGCTTTGGCATCGGCTTTGCCTTGCCGTTCACCCTGCTGGCCATGTTCCCGCAGGCGCTGAAGAACATGAAGAGCGGTTCGTGGCTCAACACCGTCAAGGTGTCGTTTGCCTTCCTTGAACTGGCTTTCGGTCTGAAATTTCTCCAGATGGCCGACCTCTACTGTAATTGGGGACTCCTTCCGCGTGACATTTATTTGGCCCTTTGGATTGTCATTTTCGGCATGCTGGGCTTCTACCTGCTCGGCAAACTCCGTTTCAAGGGTGACGACGAGGTGAAGGAAATCGGCACATTGCGACTTTTCTTGGCCATCGCCGACCTGGCGTTTGTGGTGTGGATGATACCTGGCCTGTGGGGTGCCCCGCTAAAGAGCCTCAGCGGCTTTCTTCCGCCCCAGTCGAGCCAGGAGTTCGACATTGAACGCCTCATCCATGAGAGTACCCCCGCCGCAGGTGGACAGACCCTGCAGTTGGGCAAGCTTCCTGCCGACCGCAAGTATGCCGACAAGTTGCACGTACCGCTGGGCTTCGAAGCATTCTTTGATCTCGAGGAGGCCAAGGCTTATGCTCGCCAGCAGGGCAAGCCTGTCTTTGTCGACTTCACCGGCAAGACTTGCGCCAACTGCCGCGAGATGGAACACTATGTGTGGACTGATCCCGAAGTGAAGCGTATCCTCAACGAGAACTACATTATGGTGTCGCTCTACTGCGACGAGAACACCATCGAACTGCCCGAGTCCGAGTGGGTTACCGACGACAAGGGGCGCACCCTCAAGACCCTGGGGCGTCGCAACCTCAACCTCGAAAAGACTGTCTACAACATGAATGCCCAGCCCTACTATGTGGTTATCGACCCCGATGGGAATGTACTCACTCGCGAGAACTACAAGTATGACCGCGACGTGCAGAAATTCATCGTTTGGCTCAATGAGGGTACAAGCAATTATAAAAAATAGGTACTTAATAAGTAAAATATATAATCCATTTTCGCAATGAAAAAGACTTTTCTGTCCCTGGTGGCGACTGCCTTTGGCCTCTCTCTCATGGCCGCACCCGTCAGCCCTGCTGATGCTATCAAGGTGGGTGTGAATTTCTGGAACACCTATCGCCCCCAGGATGTTAAGCCTGTTTCGACACTCACGCTGAACACCCTCGCCGGCTACAGCCACCTGTACATCCTCGAAAACACTGATGCCGACGGGTTCGTCATCCTCGCTGCCGACGATTGTGTGCAACCTGTCCTCGCCTACGCCTTCGATGCTCCGTTCCCCGAGCTGTTGCATCCCAGTTTGGCCTACTGGCTCCGTGGATACGAGGCACAGATTGCGGAGGCTGTTGAGACTCACTATGTCCCGACTGCCGTCGTGACCAACGAGTGGAGTACCTTTCTGAGAGGGATGAAATCTCCCACGCCGCTGACCTACACCAGTGTGCCTGCACTGATGCATACCCGTTGGAACCAAAGTGACCCATACAACAAACTCTGCCCTTACGATACAGTGCATGGCGGCCGTGCGGTGGTGGGCTGTGTGGCTACCGCCATTGCTCAAATCATGAAGTACTGGAACTATCCCACTTTTGGGCAAGGTTCTCACAGTTACGAGCACTATTCCATGTGGCATTACGGCTTCTCACTCGGCACCATCTCTGCCGACTTCGCCAATACCACCTATCACTGGAATCTTATGCCCAATAGCCTCAACATGAGTTCATTCACAATCAACCAAGATGCCGTGGCTCTCATCTCGTTCCATTGCGGTGTGGCCGTCGACATGATGTATGGGCTCTCGTCCGAGGGCGGAAGCGGTGCCTACTCCCACAAACTTCTTACGGCACTGCCGCAATACTTCAAGTACGATGAGAGTCTCTCCGCAGCCTACCGCTATTACTATACAGACTCGGCTTGGTCAGCTCTCCTCGACGAGGAACTCGCTGTAGGCCAGCCAATCTACTACACCGGCTCTGACTCTACCGGTGGTCATGCTTTTGTCCTTGATGGTTCCGACCTTGACGGCCGCTACCACTTCAACTGGGGATGGGGCGGTTATGGTGATGGATTCTACGCCCTCAACAACCTGGCCCCAGGTAGCGGTGGCGCAGGAGGCAACGCCACCTATTCTTTCAATCAAAACCAGGACATCATCCGGGGCATCAGACCTGGACAGGAGGAACAGTTCGTCAGAGTCGACTATGCGGACTCCATCTGTAACGATTCCCGCACTGTAATATTCCGAGACTATACGCTTAGTGTATCTGAAGTGGCAGGCATAGACACCCATCTTTATCACCTTGACACCATCTTCAACTATCACCTTGACATCATCCAGCAGAAATGTATTATCATGGAACCCAACGGTGCTGATGGGGAAAGACTCCTCATTAACTATTGTCCCGCCACCGGTGTGATCCTGCCCGACAGTCCGTTCCAGAAGGAGAACTGCCGCTTTATAGGCTGGTGCCGTCGCGCCAATGGACAGCACGACACCGTCCAGCCCGGCACCCATGTGATGCTCAACACCAACCGCCGCTACTATGCCCTTTGGCAGGATACTACCGTTTCCATAAACGATGTCCATGACGATGCAACCCTAACGCTCTGGCCCAACCCCACTACAGGCGAAATTAACATCTCCGTTCCGGTGCATACGGGAACCATCCTTGTCATCGATGCTCTGGGACGAACTGTGCAGCGCGAGGATTATCCAAATATCATGGGCGGAACGGCCAAAATTTCCCTTTCTGCACTACCGAATGGAGCATATAACGTGCAGGTTAAGACGGATAGAGGTGTTTATAACCAACGTGTAATCAAGCGTTAGTAAATTATTTTAACGAAAAATTTGGTCGGGTGCAAAATTCTTCGTACTTTTGCACCCGATTTCAATAATCAGAGAGTGCGGGGTAGAGCAGTGGTAGCTCGTCGGGCTCATAACCCGGAGGTCGTTGGTTCGAATCCTTCCCCCGCTACCGAGTAGGACAAGTCAGTTGGCTTGTCCTTTTTTATTCCCCGTAACTGCTTGGTCTCAATATAGATTAGGTCAAGAACAGAGTTGTATTTTGTGGTTCGAAATGAAATGCCATCGAATTCCACTCTTTCGGGGAAAATCGAACTTAACAGGTGTTGTTTGACCTCAATCGGAGCATCTTCAAAATAATTGTCAAGATTGTTTTTTAGACACATAGAGTGCTCCAACTTGGGGTTCAAATTGGTGCGAATGGTTGTCGGTACCCTCTCTATCTGTTTTTGCAAGTTGTTGATGCTCTTCCTCTATGCTTTTGATGTGTTCGATATACTTCCTTTGGTTTATATGTAAAGGCGTGAGAATGAAATGGACACCCCATGTGGATAGCCATGTCTCACCACAAAAAGAAAGGGCAGTTCCGAATGGAACAGGCCCTTCTTCATCTATGAAAACTAGTGTTCGTCTATTTTTTCACAGGGATGGCTGCCAGCGTGGCCAGCAGGTAGTCGTAGAATTTTTTGCTGCTGGGGATATTGGTGCGCTCATCGGGGCTGTGAGGACTCTCGATGGTGGGGCCGAACGATATCATTTCCATATGGGGGTAGGTGCCACCAAGCAGGCCGCACTCCAGTCCGGCATGGATGGCCATGACAGCGGGTTCCTTTTTGTAGAGTTTTTTGTAGGTGGCCTTCATGGTCTTGAGCAGTTCGCTTTTCATGTTGGGTTTCCAGCCAGGGTAGGCACCGCTGAGCTTGCATTTGCCGCCGCAGAGTTCAGCCAAGCATACCAGGCGCTCTGCCAGGGCCTCTTTGGCTGTGTCGACACTGGAGCGCAGCAGGGCGTGCATGGTGAATTGCTTGCCGTCGGTCTTGACAATGGCGAGGTTGAGCGAGGTCTCGACGAGTCCCTCCATGTCGCGGCTCATGCGGATGACACCATTCGGAGCCACCATCATCATGTTGATGATTTTCTGCGTGTCCTTGGCGGTCATGACGTTGGTGGTCATGCGCACTTTCTCGCACTTGCTGAAGAAGTCGGGCTCGACTCCAGACAACTCACTTTTGATCCATCCAGAAACTTTCTCGAACTCCTGGAGGATACACTCGGTGTGTTCTTTGGGGAAGGCAATAACAGCCTCACCGTCGCGCGGGATGGCATTGCGCATGTTGCCGCCGTTGACCGAGATGATACGCACTCCGCACTCGGCAACCCAGCGGAGATGCCGGAAGAGTAATTTGTTGACATTGGCACGGCCGGTGTTGATTTCCATTCCGCTGTGTCCACCCTTGAGACCTCCGAGGGTCAGCTTGTAGGCCACCATACCCTTGGGGGCTTTCTCGGTCTTGTAGGGAATGGTCATCGATGCATCAATGCCTCCGGCGCAGCCCACATAAAGCTCGCCTTCGGTTTCCGAGTCGAGGTTGATAAGGTAGTCGGCCTTCAGTTCGCCTTTTTTCAGGCCGAAAGCGCCAGTCATGCCGGTTTCCTCGTCGGTGGTGATGAGGGCCTCCAGAGGGCCATGTTTCACCGTCTTCGAAGCGAATACTGCCATGATGGCTGCCACACCTAAACCATTGTCGGCACCGAGGGTGGTGTCTTCGGCATAAACCCATGCACCCACGATTTTAGTTTTGATGGGGTCTTTTTGGAAGTCGAATTTCTTGCCGGCTCGAGCTTGGGGAACCATGTCCATGTGGGCCTGCAGTACCACGGGATGCAGTTTCTCCATGCCTTTCGTGGCAGGTTTGCTCAAAATAATGTTGCCCACCTTATCCACGCGGCAGTCAATTTTGTTCTTTTTGGCCCAGCCAACGATGTATTCATGCACTTTTTCCTCATGTTTTGAGGGACGAGGACATTGTGTGAGAGCATGGAAATTACTCCATAATTCTTTGGGCTCTAGGTCTTTGATTGTCATAATGTATATTGTTTTTATATGTTGGTATGCGGGTTGGTTATCGGGTGCAAATATACGTAATATTTTTAAATTGAACGAAAGGATGTCAAAAATTTTATTCCTGTAGACTCAACATCATAATGCAACACCGTTGTGCAAAGATAAGAAGAAAATATGTTTCGGGGAGAAAAAGTTCAAAAGTTTTCTGGGTCTGCGGTTG
>CACZLT010000008.1 GCA_902782185.1 uncultured Bacteroidota bacterium
TGCCAAAAACGAGCTTAACATCATGGTACCAGCGGGTTGCGATGCCAAGACGCTGCACCGGCTGCTCAACCGCCCCATTCGCCTCTGCGGCATGGTGAAAAACCTGGGCGAGCCCGGTGGCGGCCCCTTCTACACCATTGATACCCTGGGAAACAGGAGCCTCCAAATCGTCGAATCGGCCCAGGTGAACCACAAGGAGCCGCAGCAGGAGGAAATCTTCCAGGCCTCGACCCACTTCAACCCCGTCGACCTGGTGTGCAGCACCAAGAACTATCGCGGCCGCTACTTCGACCTGCGACAGTTCGTCGACCCCAAGACGGGCTTCATCAGCAAGAAGAGCAAGGGGGCGCAGACACTTAAGTCCCAGGAACTTCCCGGCCTCTGGAACGGCGCCATGGCCCACTGGATCACCCTCTTCGTCGAGGTGCCCGTGGCCACATTCAACCCCGTCAAGACCGTAAACGACCTGCTCCGCAAGGAGCACCGCGAAGGTTGAGCGGCAAGAAAGTTTTACTTTCTTGCCCGAAACGCAGCGGGGAAGACGCGGTCAGCACCGCGAAGGACAATCCACACGACGACTGCCAGAAGCAACAACGTCAGCACACAAGCCCACCAGTTAATGGTGCGGCTTGTTTCTTCTATTGTATAGTCGCCCATAATCAGGCGCTCGGTGCTGACCATGTGCTCGGTGGTGCCACCGCCAGGCATCTCGACACTCCAGATGACACGCGTATCCAGGCTCCAATGCTCACACGACCATCGAAGTGCATCGAAGCCCACGGCGTTGATTTTGTTGATGAACGCCAGTTCGGGAAATGAGGTGGCCACATTGCCAATCGACTTGAATTCGCCCGGCAGGCTGGCCAAGACGAGGGTCAGCAGCGTGTCGTGGTATCGGTTCAGCAGGGCTTGCTGCGATTGGTATTCAGCTTGTCCAGCAGTGCATACATGTCGGCGCCGTTCCAGTCGGAGGGCAAGTCGAGGGGCTGGAAGAGGAGGCGTTGCTCATCGTCGGTGAGATACTGCGAAATAGGCACCGGCAGGCTGTCGAGGGCCGGGAAGACGGCTGTGTAACTGTAGCGCGTGGTGAACCAGCGAAATTGTTTGTTTACAGTTACTTGTGGGCGAAACATGCGTGGCAGGCTGTCGTGCTCTACAGTCCAGCCGCCGCGCTTCATGGCCTGGCTGTAGGCATAGCGCATGGTGTCGCGTTCGCTGCGGAAGTCGAAGAGCTGGTGTCAGCCGTGAGGAGGGTGCGGGTGCCATTGAGGTGGCGGTCCACCCGGTCGGTAACCACATAATGGGAAGCACAGGCGGAAAACAGTGCCGCAGCGGCAAGGAAAAAGAGGTTGCGTTTCATAACAATGTATATATTATTTGATGGTTATACAACGAATTGCGATAGCCCGCAATGGGGGCGGGTTCCGGGGATGGCGGGGTGTCGATGCGGAGGCTCACCCGCTCGGCCAGGGTAACGGCCCTGTCATGGCGGGGCTGCATCGTGGCGACCGAGGTGCCTACGGCAAGGACAATAGCCAGGGATACTGCGACTTGCCGTTGACGGTGGCGACGGTGCAGGGTACGACGCATTCCACCGAGGATGGCATCGGTGTCGGGAGCGTCGACAGATGCTTTCTGCACCCTTGTTATCAGATTGTTATATTCCATATTTCTTGAGTTTTTCACGGACGGCGTTGCGGGCGACATAGAGGTTGGCCTTGAGCTGGTCGGGGGTCATGCCGGTGGCCAAGGCTGCCTCCTCGGCGGAGAGACCCTCCACCTCGCGCAGCTGGTAGACCATGCGCTGCTTGGGCGGCAGCTGGGCGGTGGCCTGGCGCAGCAGGGCGAGCAACTCCTCGGCTTCCAAGAAGTCGGCATCTGTCATGCTTTCAAACGCTTGCACCACCGCCTCGCGATGGCGGCGGCGACGGCGGAGCTCGTCGTAGCAGCGGTTGCAGGCGATGCGGTAGAGCCAGGTGGAGAGGCTGTAGCGCGGGTCGTAGCGACGCGCCTTGCGCCACAGGCGGATGAAAGTGTCCTGCACGACATCCTCGGCCGCCGGGCGGTCGCCCAGGAGGCCGTAGGCGAGGCGGAAGAGGGGCTCGCGGTGGCGGTCGATGATGTGCCGCAAGGCCTCCTCCGACCCGCCGGCGAGCTGCCGCATGAGTGCTATGTCGCTGTTAGTTCCCATCGTGCGTTTATCCGTTATACGCCCCACCGGGCAAAAAGTAAAATCGCGGCTGCAAAAATACAAAAAAAACTAATTTCTGCGGTTGTAGTCCACAAAAAATCATAATATTTTGCGGATTATATCCGCAGAAATTCGTATATTTGCAGCATCAACAAAAAGGTTAAAATATGGATATTCATCTAATAATAAAGCAGTTACCACTTTTAAAAACCAATCATGTCAAGGCAGTTGTGTCTGCGATTGCGGCGAAGGCAATACCGGTAGTGGTATTGTTGGCGATGAGTCCTGTTAATGCGACGCCACATGAGGCGCTGGCGCAGTTGAGCGAGAAAAACAGTGTAACTATGTATTCACAATTACCGCAGATAGAAGCTCCCAACGCGCTCGAGGTTGCACAAAACCCGAAAAAACCCCAGATTACTCAAAAAGATATAAGGATGGTTAAAACTGCACTAGAAACTGAAGACTTTATAGTGTGGGATAAATTTAAAGGATATGACAATAAAAACCATTTATTAGTATTGTGTCATACTGAAAATTCTAAAAATGATATCGATAAAATATTTATTATTCCTGAAGATTATAAACTTGTTTATGATAAAGACAATTACAGATGGGATCATCCTGCGGATGTTGATGGGTTTATTTACCATGAGTCAGCTAATGGAAATGATGATTTTTTAGGTGTTGTGTTATGGGATTGGACTAGCGCCGATCAAAAATTTGCTAATTATTGGGAGATGCGACTTCCGGACGAGATTGGAGAAAAATTAATACATCTATACCTTGGAGATACACAATATAAATATATTGGGGATGCAAAAATGGAAATGACCAAAAGCTCCGAACTGAAAACAAAATTCTATTAATACATAGAGCAATTTTAAATATCATGAAAAGCTAAAATAGTCAAGTATGAAAAAAGGAACCATTATCGGAATCGTCGCCGTGCTGGCAGCCATCGTGCTGTGGGGCATCGGCGTGAACAACAAGCTCGTCACCGAGGAAGAGAACGTCAGCAAGGCCTGGAGCCAGGTGGAGAACGCCTACAAACGCCGCATGGACCTCATACCGCAGCTGGTGAACACCGTACAGGGTGCCGCCAACTACGAGAAGAGCGTGCTGACCGAGGTAACCAACGCCCGCGCCGGCGTGGAGAACACCGCAGTGGACCCCTCGACCCTCAGCGAGTACCCCGAGCTGACGGCCACCGCCGGCTTCCGCGACCTGCAGACCCAGCTCGAGGGTACCGAGAACCGCATCGCCGTGGAACGCGGCAAATTCAACGAGGCCGTGCAGAAATACAACACCAAGCTGCGCCGCTTCCCCACCAGCCTCCTGGCTGGCATCCTGGGCTTCGACAAGAAAGGCTACTTCACCGCCCCCGCCGAGGCTGCGGAGCCTGTGCAGGTGGAGTTCAATTTTTAAACTAAGAAGTAAGAACTACGAACTAAGAGGTAAGAAGTAAGAACTAAGAAGTACGGGAAATGAGGAGGTTTACCATAGTGTTGGCCATGCTGCTCTGTGGCCTTTTGGCTATGGGGCAGGCGGAATGGACACCCGAGAAGTCGAGCCGCTTGGTGAACGACTACTCCGGCGTACTCACCGCCGAGCAGCGCAACACGCTGGAGCAGCGCCTCGTAACCCTCAACGACTCCACCTCGAACCAGATAGCCATCGTCATCACCCCCACCCTCCACGGCGACGACGAGAACGCCGTGGCACAACGCATCGGCGAGCGGTGGGGCGTGGGGCGCGACGAGTTCGACAACGGCCTGGTCATCCTCATCAAGAGCAAGACCGAGGAGGAGAACTGGGGCGCCGTGGCCATCGCCACGGGCTACGGCCTCGAAGGCGCGCTGCCCGACATCTTCTGCAAGCATATCATTGACGAACAGATGATTCCGTCGCTAGGCAGTGGCGACTACTACCACGCCCTCACGGCGGCGCTGGAGGTGATCGAGCCCGTGGTGCGCGGCGAGTACAGCTACGCCCAGTACCGCCAAGACGAGCAGCGCAATGCCCTGCGCGGCATGCTTATCATGGCCGTCATCATGGCCGTGGCCATCATCCTCATACGCCGCTACGCCAAGAAACACCCCGACCAGTTCAAGAACAACCACTGGGACAACAACAACCGGCGCGGTGGAGGGGGCGGCATCTACATGGGCGGATTCCCCGGCATGTGGGGCAGCGGTGGCATGGGAGGCGGCTTCGGTGGCGGAGGCTTCGGCGGCTTCGGCGGAGGCAGTTTTGGCGGTGGAGGAGCCTCGGGACGGTTCTGAAAATGAAAAAAATTTGTCCAGTTTGGAAAAAGGTTGTATCTTTGCAAGACGTTTGTAGTGAGCGTAAAGCAAACTACACACTGACAATCAAGGATATAAACAATTAAAAAGTATACACCATGGGTATCAATGCTAACAAAAAAGTGAAGAGAAGAAAGGTTCGCGTTACCGGCAACAAGAACTCCACCAACAACTGGGGTATCACCGCCGCCGGCTGGAATGCTGTGCACAAAGCCATCATCAACGCCGAGGACTAAAACTCAATTAAGAGTTAAGAATTAAGAGTTAAGAGTTTAGGGAACACCCAACTCTTAACTCTTAATTTTGATGTATACCCATCAGATCATAACTCAAAACACATAACTCCCATGCAACAGACCACCCTCTGCTACCTGGACGACGGCGAGCGCTACCTGATGCTGCACCGCGTGAAGAAACAGAACGACGCCAGCCACGGGAAGTGGATCGGCGTGGGCGGCAAGTGCGAGACCGACGAGAGCCCCGACGAGTGCATGCTGCGCGAGGTGAAGGAAGAGACGGGGCTGACCGTGGAGCGATGGCAGTACCGCGGCATCGTAACCTTCGTCTCCGACACCTGGCCCAACGAGTACATGCACCTCTTCACCGCCGACCGCTGGCAGGGAGACCCCGACATGAGCATCGACGACGAGGGCACACTGGCGTGGATCAACAAGAAAGAACTGATGAATCTGAACCTATGGGAGGGCGACAAGATATTCCTCCGCCTCCTACTGGACAAAAGCACACCCTTCTTTTCCCTCAAACTGGTCTACCGGCAGGACGAGATGGTCTCCGCCTGCCTCAACGGCCATCCCCTACCCTGCTGAAAAAGAATGCGCCCCCGAGACGAGGGCGCCATAGCGACGGCTACCTGCCGCCAGTCATCTAGAATTTAATCATGTCCTTGTATTTAACCTCCTGCACCTTGCCGTACCTGCCCAGGGACTTGAGATCGAATTTCTTGGCATTGCCACTGATAACGATCACCATCGGGCAGCCTTCTATGTACTTCTTGTGGAAAGCCTTGAGGTCGTCGTAGGTGAGGTTGGCAATCTCCTTGGTGATTTCAGGACCCTGGTCGTAGTCGATTTTCCATTCCTCAAGGCTGTAGCGGACTATGTCTGGGAATTGGCGGAAAGTGTAGTAGGAAGAGTTACGTGCGGCGATGAGGAAGTCTTTGGCACTGGAGAACTTGCTCTCGCGGTCGGGGAAGTTAACCATCAAGTCGCGCATGGCCTCGACGGCGTCGTTGGTCTTGTCGCACTGGGTGCCGACAAAGCCATAGTAATAGCTCGGCGTGCGGTTGAAGAGGTCGTAGGTGAAGCCACCGTAGGTGCTATAGGCCAGCGAGCGCATCTCGCGGATTTCCTGGAAAAAGATACCCGACATGCTTCCACCCATATATTCGTTGAACATGGAACAGGCGGCACGGTCTTCCTTGTAGTCGAAGTTGCCATGGGGCATGTAGAAATTGACGTCGCTCTTGAGGAACTTCTTGTTGGTGGCATAGAAGACGGCCCCCTCGGTGAAGGCGCGTGGCTTGCGGACACGCTTCGGCATCACCGTAACCTCCTCGCGCACCAGGTTGTGCTTGCGCAACAACTCGGCCACACGCTTCGGGTCGTTGTTGCCCACATAGGTAACATAGCCGTCGCGGGCGAAAAGATTGTCTATCATGGCCACCAGGTCTTCACCCTTCATCTTCTTGATTTCCTTGATGGTTGCATGGTTGAGATAGTTCGAGCTGTCGCCGTACATCACATATTCCTCGAGAGCCGAGCTCCAGGTACCCGCATCGTTCTTGGCGGACTTTTTCGAGGCTTTGAGGTTCTCCACGAGGTTCTTCAGTTGTTGCGGGTCGTGGCGCGGGTTCTTCATCTTAAACATGGCCAGTTCAAGAATCTTCTCCATGTTTTCCTCGGGGCCGGATAGGCAAAAGTAACTATAGTCCCTGCCCGAATAGAGATAGAACGTGCCGCCGAGGCAGTCCATTTCGATATTGTACTGTTCCGGGGTCATGTCGCCCGCACCGATGGAGGAAAAGTAATCCATCGCCTGCTCGATATTGTGGTTGTCAAACAAACCATAGTGATAGTAGATGTCGAGACTGAAGAGGTCATTCTTGGGATTTTTCGAAGCGTATAGATTGCAGTTCTTGCTCACAGGGACTGTCTGCACAATCTCCTTGTAGTTGAGTACCTGCGGCTTGATTTCATCCACCTTGCGCTCGGCGATGTGCTTGGCAAAGGCCGTTTTCTCGCCCTGATTCTGCACCTCCAGGTGATCCCAGTCGGGCTTGATGGTCTCGCCTTTCTTTGGGAAGCCCATTGAGGAGCGGATAATGGTGCAGCGGTTGCGGTCATAATACTTACGAGCCACGGCCATGACATCCTCCCGGGTGATGTTCATCAAGCGCTCGTTGTCCTTGAGCCACTCCTCATAACTGGAGCCTTCGAGTTCAAGACTCTGAAGCAGACTTGCTATACCTCTGTAATTTTCGAGCATCCGCTTACGGCCGATGACACGGTTCATCTTGATGCTTTCCAAAAGCTTATCGCTAAAACGGCCTTCCTTCACGCTGTCGATGGCCGCCCAAATCAACTCTTCGGCGGCTTCATGCTTCTGACCCAGCAGCTTGGGGGCATAAAGGATGATATTGGCACCGGCATCCCGTAACGAGAAAGACTGGAGCATCGCACCCATCAGCTTGCCCTCGGTGGTCAGCTCGTCCAGTCGGCCATTGCCGCCGCTGATAATGCTGCTCATTACGTTGAGGGGCAATTGGTCCGGCTCGTTATTCTTCACACCGGGCATGACAATGAGACCCACCTTGATAGGGGTCTGTTTCACATTTTTCACCACCCGGCTCTCGAACTTGGGAAGCTGGTAAACAGGTTCCTTAACCGACTCGCCCTTGGGCCAGATGCTGAAATATTTCTCCGCCATCTTCTTGGCCTCGGCAGTGTTGAAGTCACCCACCAGGATGAGGGTCATGTTCGAAGCCACATAGTACTTGTCGTAGAAGCGCTTCATGGCCGATGGCTGGGGGTTCTTCAAGTGCTCGTCCAAGCCGATAACGTCCCGGCTGTAGGGGTGTTCGCCAAAGCTCTCGGTGAGGAGGTTGCGGCCAAACGCATACATCTGCTCGTTGGCATGGATGTTGCGCTCCTCATAGACAGCCTCCAGCTCGCCCTGGAAAAGGCGGTAGACGGGGTTGCGGAAACGCTCGGCATAGACTTCCATCCAGTTCTCCAACTGGTTGCTGGGCAAGGTGTTGTAGTAGACGGTATAGTCGTAACTGGTGCCAGCATTGAGACCCGTGCAGCCCATCTGCTGCAGGATGGCGTCGGTCTCGTTGGGGATGGCGTACTTTGAGGCCTCGATGTTCAGACGGTTCACCTCCCGCTGCAACTGGTGGCGGCGCTCGGCATCCTGCGTGGCCTGTATCTGGTCGTACAGGTCGCTGATGCTGTCAAGGTAGGGCTTCTCCTTCTCCCAGTCGGTGGTACCGATGCGGTCGGTACCCTTGAACATGATATGCTCGAAGTAGTGAGCCACACCAGTAGCGGCAGGATCTTCATTCTTCGCGCCAGCGTGGACAACTACCGAGCCATAAATCTTCGGCTGGTCATGACTCTCGCACATAATGACTTTCAGACCGTTAGAGAGGTGGAAGGTCTCCACCTTGAGGTCTTGCCTCTGCGCCACTGCCACAAAACAGAACGCCACAGACAACAGGGATAGGGTGATTCTTTTCATATATTATATATTGTATTATCTGGCTCAAAAACACAAAATCCACAGAATTATTGTATCGAAAACGTTAAAATAAAAGAAAAAATAGAGGAAAGCAATATTTAATGTATCGAGGGCGTTGTATAGGTGCATTAATCTTGGATGATTATGGAGCGGAAGTTCGACCAGTGGCAACGCGAAGCCATCGAAATCGGTGGCGGACGGCATGTGGTTCTGGCACCACCAGGGTGCGGCAAGACGGACATACTAACCGAGCGCGTGGTGTTTGCACACGCCCACGGAGTGGAGTACGGCGATATGCTGTGTCTCACTTTCACCAATCGTGCGGCCAAAGGGATGGCACAGCGCATCGCCGACCGCACCGGCCATCCGGTGCCGGACGACCTCTACGTAGGCAATATACATCGTTTCTGCTCGCAGTTGCTGTTCAACCAAGGGGTTGTGAGCCAAAACAGTGCCATCATCGACGAGGGGGACGTGGAGAACATCATCCAAGAGGAGCTGTGCAAACGACTGAAGACAACGAGCCGAACCACGGAACTGGTACGTTTCCAGCACGGGTTGCAGCAGATGGTGCTGGGTATGCGAGGCGACCTTGTGCTGCACGACGAACTGTTCCGCGCAGCGGCACTGGGGCGACTGTGCGACGTGCTGGGGCGGCCGTTCAACGAGGAGAGCCTGGCGGCCATCTATACCGACATCGAGGGCTTGACGCTGCGCTACAGCACCCTGCACGAACTGCCGGCGGCGAACATGATGCTGCTGGCCAAGGCGTACGAGCGATACAAGGAGGAGAACGACCTGCTGGACTACGACGATTTGCTGATTGCCGCCTACCAGTACCTCAAAGGCACGGCGAGTGCGCGGAAGTACCGCTGGATAGAAGTGGACGAGGTGCAAGACCTCAACGCGCTGCAGTTCGCACTGATCGACCTGCTGGCGGCGGAGGATGCGACTGTGGTGTACCTGGGCGACGAGCAACAGGCCATATTTTCATTCATAGGCGCCAAGCTGGAGACCCTCGAGGCGCTGAAGAAGCGCTGCGCGGGAAACATACACCACCTGCACACCAACTACCGCTCGCCCAAGTACCTGCTGGACCTGCAGAACGATTTCGCGGTGCGCAACCTGGGCATCGCCCGGGAGATGCTGCCAAGCACTGAGTGCGACCCGCCACACGCACCCGAGGACCTGTGCCTGCTGAACGTGGTGGACGCCCAGTTGGAAAGCTACTACACGGCGCGGTTCGCACGGCGGTACGGCGAGCTGGACCCCAAGGGGCGGGTAGCCATACTGGTGAGCACCAACCGCGAGGCGGACGAGATAAGCGAGGTGATGAAAGGTATGGGGACCGGTCATTTCAAGATTTCGGGCACCGACCTGTTCTCGCTGCCTGCTGTGCGACTGCTATTGGCACACCTGACCGTGGTGTGCGACGAGAGCGTGTTCATCGCCTGGGCGCGACTCCTGTGGGGGCTGGGGGTGGCACCGACCTACACCGCGGCACGAAACCTCATGCGCGACCTGCGGCGCGTGGCACTGGTGCCGAGCGACTTCCTGAAATATCCCGACAGTTCCTACCTGCAAGCGTTCGTCAAGGCATACGAGGAGGAGGAACTTGTCATCTTCGACACCGAGACCACCGGCCTCGACACCGCCGAGGACGACATCATACAGATAGCCGCCATCCGTGTGAGGAAAGGAAAAACCATAGGGAAACCGTTCAACATCCTGCTGGAGACCGACAAGGAACTGCCCGCGACCGTGGGCGGGAAGCCCAACCCGATGCTGGAGGTGTACCGCGGCGGGAAGCGGCATCCGCGCGCCGAGGGGCTGCGGAGGTTCATGGAATACTGCAAGGGCAAGGTGCTGGTGGGGCACAATGTGGAGTACGACTACCGCATACTGGAGGCCAACCTGCGGCGCAACTGCCCGGAAATCACTCTGGGAGAGGTGTGCCCCGTCCACTTCGACACGCTGAAATACATACGCCTCGTGCGGCCGCGCCTGCGCAACTACAAGCTGGGGCACCTGCTGGAGGTGCTGCACCTGGAGGGCGACAACAGCCACCGAGCCGACGACGACATACTGGCCACCAAGCAGTTGCTCGACTTTTGCCACACCAACGCCCTGCCCACCGCCGCCGAACAGCGGCTGTTCCTGGCCGACCACCGGCGGCAGGCGGAGCGGTTTCGCGAGCGGTACGGCGAGGTGTACCGCGAGGCACAGGGGCAACGGGGCATCGTGGAGGCGATGGAGGCTGCCTACAGCCGCTGGCTGGCCGACGGACGCATCGAGCCAGTGGAAAAGTGGTCGCACCTGGTGCGCTACCTGCGCGAGGAACTTGTGCGCGAGGAGCTCTACCCCACCCTGCGCGGCCAACTGGAACGCTACACGACAGACCTCTGCACACTGAAGGAGGCCGACTTGTGCGGCGCTTCGCTTGCGGAGCGGTACATCGTATCCACCGTCCACAAAGCCAAGGGACTGGAATTCGAGACGGTGATAGTGTACCGCGGCATCGACGGCAACTATCCCGGGCAACGCAGCTGGACCGAGAAGCAGATACAGGAGGATGCGCGGCGGATGTTCGTAGCCTTGTCGCGGGCTCGCAAGCGGCTGTGTATCACCACCGACGAGTGTTTCGGGCGGTCGCTCCACGCCTTGAGTCCCTTTCTGGAGAAGGTGCGGGGGCACTTTGCCGAGTATCGCCGCGAGGGCGACGGCAAGATACGGCAGGTTCGCTAGGGGTTCCCTAGGTACTCCCTAGGTACTCTCTTAATGAATACATAAACTCTGGCGCGATATGAGACGATATCGTCCCACAGGGACTTATGAGTTAAGAACTATGAGCTATGAAGTAAGAACCATGAGTTAAGAGTTATATGGGTGGCGAGGTGGTGCATAAAAAAAATGGTTATATAACTTGCTGATTATCACCCACACACATAAATTTCGCTAAAAAATGAAAATTTTTCTTGGCGGTATAATTTTTTTCGTAATTTTGCACCCGGAAATTCCAAAGAATTACCACATTGAAAACGGCAGGTTAGCGGGGCTCCGCCTGCCACCGTGAAAACGGGAACAACAGGAAGCCTCACGACAGAACCATGAAGAGCAACATCTGAATAGTCCCGCCAAGGGAGGTGCGCCGCCGCGGCGGGACGGGAAAAAATGAGGGTGCCGATGCAGGGAGTGAGTGCTATGGGATCAGAAAACTATACACTCATCCCTGCCGGCCGGCACCCGAGGCGTAAAGAGGTTTTCACGCGTGAGTTATAACGCGCGGGAACCGACTTTATTGTGCGGGCAATTGAAAAAAGACAGGAGAAGCCGTCCCACTTCTGTCCGCACAGCACGGGACAGTTTTTTTTTTAATTGTAATATAAATTTAAAAATTGTATATAAATGAACATAAAACATTTTTCAGTCATTTCCTTTGTCCTTGCAGGACTCGTGTTTTCTTCTTGCGAAAAGAACGCAGGCACTCCTTATGAAGGCGCTGCCACAGACAACGCCTGTTCCACGAAAGACGGGACTTACTCCTTTGAGATTGTTGATCCGCAAAAACACAATTCCAGCTACTATCGGTTGCTCAACGAAGAGGAGTCTTTGTGGCAATGGCGAGTCGTGGAAAACGGTGAGTTTGTCTTCGACATGGACATTGTCATGATGGCTGACGGCGATGCCGGGTGCGAGATGTATGACAATGGCGACGGTACCTACCTGATGACATTTGGCGACGGTGCTGGCTCCCATGTCATCATCTCTGAAGTCTCATCCTCCAACGGAACCACCACTTTTACAGCGACCAGCCATCGGGGAGACAACTTTGTTGTAACTGTCAATATCCCTGAGGAATATGATGTAATGGAAGTCCTCATGATGTGTGCCTCGAACAATCCCTGCGGGATGAAGGCATCCGGCCCCATTTTGGATAAGATCATCAAGTTCGGTGAGAGAGTCGGTGAGGAGCTTCAAAAACTTGCCGATGCGTTGTTTGGATGTGCGCGACTTCTCCAACAAGCCAAGATCGCCTGTGAGAGAGATGGCTGCCTATCACAGATAATTGGAAATACCTTGCTCTGCGGAACACCGTCGCAAGATCCGAAAGAGAAGGCAAAATGTAAGTCCTATGAAACAACCTGCTGATAGATGACAACAAGGTAGGCTGCCATTAATTTGAACACATACAGTACAGACATGAGAAACAAACATAGATCATATCGTTGGGCGCTTTGGCTGGGCTTGGCGCTGATGGCATTAGATCTTGCAGGATTTTTCTTTGACGAAACAGGCTATGACCATACGAAGGGAGATACCTTGTCTTTAGGACTGGGCTTGGTATTGTTGACGACAGGGCTGCTGCACCCGCTGATGGAGGAAATCGCCTTTCGCCTATGGGCCATCGGGCCACGCTATGGCCACAAGATAGACCTGCGTGTTACATACACGGTGGGAGCCCTGCTGGCGGCATTTCTCATCTGGGGGATTAGCCACTCCTGGTGGCTGGCGGCGGCCGTGCTGCTGGTCATGGCGTGCGGCATCTTCCTTTTCCGGGAGAACAAGCAGCGAACAGTGTTTATGCTGCTGGCAACGTCAGTGTGTTTCTCACTCTGCCACATGGTAAATTATTCCGCCTTCGTATGGCCGGATGTGTTTACATTCTTGGCAAGCGCTGGACTTGCCCTTGTGGCGGCCTACCTTGTTATCAATCATAACTTCCTCTGGGCGGTGCTGCTGCATGCCCTCAACAACAGTTTTATAGTAGTTGTTATGTGGGTCGTGTGGGCATGTTTCGACAATCACAGTTTTGAAACCGAACGCTACTCGGTGGAGGTAACGCCCTATACGAAGAGAGACATGTTGGGCTTGGAAGAGAGTGGCGACACCACCTGGTTCCGAGGGCCTCTGGTCTCAATTGCCAACAGCCTTGTTACTTGGCAAGGGCATGCCGATTCGGTGCCGCTGGAAGAGAGGCGGACACTCTACCACACAGGGGAGTTCCGTCTGCGGATGAACTACCAACTGCGGATGGTGGACCGCACCGGAGGGAAGCCCGACTACATCCAGGTTCTCCGGGGTATGGAGCGCGAGGGGCTTGTGAAGGCAGACACCACCTACGAGCCACTGTGGACCTTGTACATAGACGATTTCGACCGTCTGAATACAAAGGTGGACATGGATTCCTATTTTACGTTGCGCGACATACTTTTCCATTTGCAGTGTAAGCGCCTCCCTGTGGTCAGCGAAACGGGGATGAATCTGGGCATCCCGCTGGACATCAACCCTAATGAGCTGAATGGTATTGAGTCGATTGATTCATGTCTTGCCTATCTCGAAAGGGAGTATGGATTGAAGGTGGTAAAGTCGCCTAGCCAGCGGATGCAGGTGATTGCATTCAGCGAGTGAGTTTGTACCCAGCCAGACGCTGTTCGGCCAACTGCTCGTACTTGGTGCCGGGGCGTCCGTAGTTGGCGTAGGGGTGGATGCTGATGCCGCCGCGCGGGACGAAGAGGCCGACGACCTCGATGTAGCGCGGATCCATGAGCTTGACGAGGTCGTCCAGGATGATGTTCACGCAGTCCTCGTGGAAGTCGCCGTGGTTGCGGAAGGAGAAGAGGTAGAGCTTGAGGCTCTTGCTCTCCACCATGCGGCGGTCGGGGATGTACATGATGCGGATTTCCGCAAAGTCGGGCTGCCCGGTGATGGGGCAGAGGGAGGTGAACTCGGGGCAGTTGAGCTGCACCCAGTAGTCGCGTCCGGGATGGCGGTTCTCGAAGGCTTCGAGCACCTCGGGGGCGTAGGTGGCGGGGATGTCGCTCCTGCGGCCGAGGGCCTGCAGGTGGTCTTGTTCGCGTGTCATGGGGTTATCAATAATTGCTGTGGTGGATATGGGTGTCGCCGGGGTTCTCGCCCTCGCGACGGCGCACCCAGCGCACGACGCGGATGGTGAGCGGGAGGATGAGAATCTCGTAGGCCGTCTTGAGCAGCACCTGCCAGAGGACGAACATCGGCATGGCACTCCAGGGGACGATGCCGCCGAGGGCGACGGGGAAGAAAATGAGCGAGTCGCAGACTTCTCCAGCCAAGGTACTCATTATGGCGCGCAGCACGAAGCGGCGGCTGCCGTCGTGGCGGTGCATGCTGACCATTACGTGGGCGTTGATGAACGACCCCACGAGGAAAGCCGCCAGCGAGGCCAGCACGATACGCGGCGCGAGGCCGAAGACGCGGTGGAACGCCTCGTCCATCGCCCCGCCGTCGCCGGGGATGACATCCACCAGCGCGCCCAGCAGGACGAACAGCAGGTTGAACCCGAAGGCACTCCAAATCAAGAGCCTGGCGCGGCGAAGGCCGTAGACTTCGGAGACCACGTCGTTGATGATGTAGCTGACCGGGAAGACAAGCAGGGCGCCTGTGAAACTGACCACTCCGATGTGGAACTGCTTTTCGGCAAAGAGGTTGGCCGCGATGAGGCAGACGGTGAAGAGCGTGGCGAAAAGCATGAAGAGCACGCTCACTTTCGGGTTGTTGGGTTTCATTTGTCTTGTTTTGTTAAAGGGGGTGTGCAAGTACCCCTGTGAATGTCCAAATTCGCGGTGCAAAATTACAAAGAAAAAGCGACATACAAAAATATATGTCGCTTTGCACTATGGGACAATGAGTTACAATCGAACCTGCACCCCAACTATTACACGAGTACCCCACATTGAACCGCCCATGAGCGAACTGTTCATGCGACTGTAGCGAAAACTGCCGAAGTCGCTGCCGGCGGAGAGGGACACGTGGCGCGAAAGGTCGTAGAAATAACCCAAACCGGCCCAGAGAGCGTCGGCTTCCATCCCGGTGATATCCATACCAAGGCGAAGCACCATATCTCCCCCTATATCACGACGGTAGCGGTAAGGGACGAGGTGAAGCTGCACCAACGCACCCCAACCAAACGCAGATTCATCCTGCACATATATCCAGTGGTGCGAATAACTGGTGGGCTGCTGTACAAAGCTGCCACCAGACCACACCTGGGCACCCATGTAGTAGGCATAGAGCCCCGCCTCGCAGTGTTGCCATAGGCGGTAGCTGACACCCAGGCTGACCGAGCGGTCGGGGTGCTGGCCAAGGAGGCCCGAACCCTGCATCATGACGAAAGGCTGCATCGAGCCATTGACATTGATGCTAATGCGCCCCCAGTCGAATCCCTGGGCATAAAGGGAATTGAACATTGAACATTGAACATTGAGAACCCATATACTTGTGGCAATCAGAAATGTCTTTTTCATTGCTATTTTCCTCCTATATTACATTAATAACAGAAACTGAGTCCCACGGAGAGAGGGTAAACACGAGTGTCGAAGACGGGGAGGTCGTCCTTGCGGGCGGTGCGGAAGATGGGAGTGAGCGAGCCTTGTACAAAGAGGGAGACATGGCTCCAGGCAATATCGAAGCGCAGGTCGCATCGGAAGCGGTTGTAGATGTCGCCGACGGTATCCATCAGCAAGTCCTGACGCCCGCCATCAGCCTCTTCTCCCGAAACCCATGTGCATGTTTTGTTCATCACGGTATGTTTGCCCGAAAAGGCGATGCCTGGGCGCAACTCGGTGCTCAGGCGCAAGCCTCGGTAGTCCAGGCGACGGTGCCACTCTACGCGGAGGGGTACATGTACCGACGCACTGCTAAGGTGGCTGCGCCACAGGCGCTGCTGACCGACATAAGCGGGATATTGGCGGTAGTAGTCGGGTTCATCGACGGGGCCGAAATGCGAGAGACCTGTACCCTCGTCGGTGGTGATACCCATCAGGCGGGGGAACCGATAGCCCTCGGCTGTTACACCGATGCCGATACCAAAGTCCCAATGGCGCAGACGAACGAAGTTCCAGCCGAACCGCACATCACTCATGCCGAGGGCAGACGCGTTCATGGTATAGTCGCCCATGGGAACCTCCATGCCACCAAAGGCTGCCTGCGACCAACCGCTGACACCATAGGAATAGCCACCGAAGTAGCGGTGATTGCGAAGCGCAAAGTGGAATTCGAAAGCCTCCTCCTGATCAGCGACACCCATTTGATGTACGCGGCTTTCGCCGCGTATCTTTTGGGTGAGGTCGCGGCTGTCGATACTACGGTAGCGCAGGGTGGCGAAGTCATCGGCCTGCACCACAGCCTGGTCGGCCACCACGGCTCGGGGTGACTGGATGATGCCGTGGCCCGAAGCGTCGAGCCAAAGGAACTCGTAGTGCAGCGTGTCGCCACCGAGAAGCCACACCTGGCTGTCGTCCTTGGCCTCAACATGCAGGCGGCGGGCAGATGTGTGGATGTTGATGCCGTTTTCGTAGGGGAAGTCGGCCGGGACTGTGAGGGCACCGTTGCCAAGTTTCATGCTCTCCAATGGGCGGCGTAGCGAATCGACCTGGTCGGCAGTGCCGAGGGTTACCACTTGGATGTAGTCGGCCGTGTCGGCTATAACAGAGACATCGTGCAAGCCAAGCACCTTGATGCTGCCGACAGGTGCACCGAGATCTTGGCGCAGGGCGATGGGCAGTTGTTGCTGGGCCGCGAGTAAGGTGTGGGCTCCGAGGAGGAGCCAGGCCGCAAGGAGCGGCGCGGTGACGCGATTCATAGGACGTATCATAATATTAATGGTTGTATGCTAGGACTTCGAGCCAAGGATTGACGGCCAGGCGCGCATCCTCGACCACCAGGCCGAGGGTAACGGTGGCACGGGGTACGGGGGATTCTGTAGATTCTATAGATTTTATAGACTCAATAGATTCTATAGGTTCTATAATTTCTATAGACTCTATAGATTCTATCTCCACCTCGGCCACGAGCAGGGTTTCTGTGTCGGCAGCCACGCGCCGGGTGCGCGGGGCGGGGTGCGGAGTGGCGGGGCGGGATACATGCTGGGCAGTGGGCATGGCGGGTTGGGGCTGGACTGCGGTGGGAACCTGGGGACTGGCCATCGCCAACTGGGGTTGTTCCTCCGGCCGGTTGAGCAGCAGCATGGCGGTACCGACCACAGCAAGCAGAGCCACGGCGGCGGCCACACGGTGCCACATCACAGCCCCGTCGCGGCGCAGGAGCCGCTCCTTGCCGGGCATGACGGCTACCACCGGGGCGACCTTCACCGAGGCCACAGCCTCCATCTCCTCGCGCAGCCCGGGGTGGTCGGCAAGGAAAGCCTCCACCTGCCGCCGCTCGGCGGCGGTGAGGGCATCGTCGGCATAGCGCATCAGCCAGCCTTCATAGTTTTCCATCGTAATCATCTGAAATCCTCCAATAGTTTCTTTAATGTTTTGCGCGCACGGAAAAGGTAGACCCCAACCTGCTGCTCGCTGAGACCTGTGGCGGCGGCCAGGGTGGCGTAGTCGTAGCCCTCCAGGTCGCGCAGCAGCACCAAGGCACGCTGCTGTTCGGGCAGCTGGGCCAGGGCATGCGCCAAGGCATCGCGGAGTTCGAAGGCGTCGTGCGGATGCAGGGGCTCGTCGTCGGGAACCGGGGTGGCATGGAGCACCACCGTGTCGTGGCGGTGCAGATCCACCAGGCGGCGGTAGAGCAGCCGCAGCAGGTAACCTTTGACGCCTTCAGCCTTCACTTCCGTACGATGTTCCCACAGGGCGAGATAGGTATCCTGCACCGCATCCTCGGCGGCGGCCGAGAGGTTGCTGTAGCGCAGGGCGAACCGATAGAGGTCATCGCCGTAGGTGCGTACACTGTGGTTATATTCGCTGACGGTCATTCGGGGCGTTCTTGTGGCGCGTTACATACAATATACGAACACCCCCGCCGAAATATTACAGCGGGGGTGAAAAATTGCATAAACGAATGATGTCTATGTTATTTGAGGTAGTACTCGACGGTGGTTACCACGCGGACTTTCTTGACTTGCGGGGTGTTCTCGTCGAGGTCCTCCACCTCAAAGTAGCCCTGCGAGGCTGTGCGCATCTTGCCGATGCGGGAGTGGCTGTTCTTGGCGAACTCGTCTGCGGCGGTGCGGGCATTCTCGAGGCTCTCGGCTATCATGGCGGGCTTGATGTCGTTAAGACCCAAATACTGATAGTCAGCATAGCTGCTAGCCAAGATGTTCTGGTTCACCAGGTCAGTCTCGAGGGTCTGCTGCAACTTGCGCACCAAGTCGAGGTTGCGGGTGAAGACCGTTACGGTTTGGTTGGCCTGGTAGCGGAAGGTGATTTGCGAGGTGTTGTTGGCCCAAGTGTAGCGATCATCATAACTGGCGGTACCCACCTTGACTTCCTCTTCGGTAAAACCGGCCTCGCGCAGCAACTTCACTATTGCATCGTTGTTCTGGCGGAGGGTGCCGCGCAGGTCGGCCAACGAGTTGGATTTCTCGTTGTAGCTGATGCGCCACACCACTCGGTCGGCAGGCACTTCCTTCTCGCAAAGGCCGCGCACCTTGACGGTGTCGTCGTAGGACTTCAGTGTGCGGACGGTGCATATCATACAGACACCCAGAACGAGGGCGGCCAGAACGATGGCACCGCCTTGAATCATGTTTTTCTTGAAAGGAACGTTCTTTCCCATAGGTAAAATAGCTTTTTAGGAAGCAAGCCCCTGCATAGGAGCAGAGGCTTGCCAGATTTACAGTGTTTTCCTGGAAGCGGTTATTTCTTGACAACCTTCTTGGTGGAGACACCGTTGTTGGTAACCACACGGAACATGTAGATGCCGGCGCTGAGAGCACTGATGTCAACGGTGTTGGAAGTGCGGTTGGTGATAAGCACACGGCCTTCGAGGTCGATGACCTCAACATACTGGAGGCCGTCGGCCTTGACGTTCACGCGGTCGGTGGCGGGGTTGGGGAAGATGGCCACTTCGGCGTTGGTCAGCACGTTGTCGATGCCTAGGGCCGAGGAGTAGGCGGTGATAACCCAGCTGACATCGATGCCGTAGTCGGCGGCGTGACGCCATTCGGTACCATTGAGGGAAATCCAGTCGCTGTTGGGGTCGCCAGTGAAGTCGCAGCCAATGGCAGGATAGGTGGCAGTGGCCTCCATCACAATCCAGAGGGTCTTGCTCTGGTCGACAGGAGCGGGATTGGCCAGGTCGAACCGCACATTGTCGTTGGCCATAGCAGCGGTAACATTGACGTTCTTCTCGGCAAGCATGGTGGTGGGAGCAGTGGCGGAGCCGGAGTAGACCTTCATGGTGTAGGAGCCGGCATAGTCGGCAGCTACCCAGCAGTCAACCGAGGCCACATCGGGCATATTGCCGAGCATCGAGGGCGGGAAAGCCACGGCCCAGTAGACGCGGCCGTTCTGGCCGGTACCGATGGGGCTGTCGCCCTCCTTGCCATAGGTGTAGGAGAGGAGACCTTCGGGCATGGTGTAGATATTGATGTTGTGGACGGCGGTGTCCGAACCATTGGCGTTGGTTACGATGACGCTCACCTCGTAGTCGCCGTCGGCGTTGAAGGTGCAGGTGAAGGTGTTGCCGCTGCCGGTGGCGGGGGTGGCACCAGGAGCACTCCAGGAGACGGAGGTTACGGGATCAATCGAGTTGTAGAGGGCGGTGAAGGTGGTGGCGGCGCCAGAGGGAGCATCCTCGGCACCTTCGATGGCGGACTGGGGAGCCTGACCCGCCTGGGGATAGGTGGTGGCAATGTACTGGATGAGTTGGATGGACTCACTGACGTACTGCGGGCTGAAGAAGCCGCGCAGGTTGCAGGCCTGACCGTTAGGGGCGATGAGGATGAGCAGGGGTACGTAGTTGTCGTTGAGGTTGGCGCAGGTAGCGTTGCATGTACCCTGGGCGTCGTCGTCAATCATGGGGAAGGGTACGGGGGTGCCGTCGCCGTGGGGGTCAACCCAATTTCCGCAGGTGTAACCGGCACGGGTGTTGTCGGTGGAGGTACCGTAGATTTGGTCGGTGCTGTTGGTCGACTCGGACTCAACCCAGATGACCTGGAAGTCGTTCAGGGCGTTGAGCTGCTCCAGCAGGCCGGACTGGTGGAGGTTCCAGCAAGGGCCGCACCATGTAGCGGAGTAGTCGATAACGACAAACTTGCCCGCATTGAGGTACGACTGCAGGCTGATGCTCTCGCCCGTGCGCAGGTCGTTGGCGGTGAAGGGGGCGGCAATCTGCTCCCAGTGCAGAATGTAGCCAGCCTTGGCATTCAAGCCGCGGAAGTTGTCCATTTTGTCCACCTTGGGGGCCATCTGGAACTGCGCGAAGGCGGCGGTACCCAGCATGGCGGCCATCAGAACTAATACGGTTTTTTTCATTGTTGTTTTTGTACCCAGTTATCAACCATCGGGTTCGTCGGCTCTAGTTATTTATTGATTTTTATAAAATGATTTATTCTGATTTGAACAGTCCGTCGAGGAGCGTGTCATCGACGAGGTTGGGCATGGTTACTTTCAATTCGGGGCAGATGTCCATGGCGCGCTTGATGGCGAACATGGCTCCCTCGTTGCGGGCCCAGCTGCGGCGGGAGATGCCGTTGTTGACATCCCAGTGGAGCATCATGCGGAGGCGGCGGTCGCACTCCTGCGAACCGTCGAGCACCATGCCGAAACCGCCGTTGATGACTTCGCCCCAGCCCACACCGCCGCCGTTATGAATAGAGACCCACGTGGCGCCTCGGAACGAGTCGCCGATGACGTTGTGGATGGCCATGTCGGCCGTGCGGCTGCTACCGTCATAGATATTGCTGGTCTCGCGGAAGGGGCTGTCGGTGCCGCTCACGTCGTGGTGGTCGCGACCCAGCACAATGGGTGCGGAGATTTCACCTTTGCGGATGGCCTCGTTGAAGCGGGCGGCTATCTTGGTGCGACCCTCGCAGTCGGCATAGAGGATGCGGGCCTGCGAACCGACGACGAGGTGGTTCTCCTTGGCACCCTTGATCCATTGTATATTGTCGTGCATCTGCTGCTGAATCTCGGCAGGCGAGGTGGCGGCGATTTCGGCGAGGACCTCCATGGCGATGCGGTCGCTCTTGTCGAGATCCTCGGGTTTGCCGCTGGTACAGACCCAGCGGAAGGGGCCGAAGCCGTAGTCGAAGCACATCGGGCCCATGATGTCCTGCACGTAGGAGGGATAGCGGAAGTTGATGCCGTCCTCGGCCATGATGTCGGCACCAGCGCGGCTGCTCTCGAGGAGGAAGGCGTTGCCGTAGTCGAAAAAGTACATGCCGCGAGCACTCAACTTGTTGACAGCTGCCACGTGGCGGCGGAGGCTCTCCTGGACTTTCTCGCGGAAGAGTTCGGGCTGCTCGGCCATCATCGTCTTGGCCTCCTCGAAACTGACGCCGACAGGATAGTAGCCACCGGCCCAGGGGTTGTGTAGCGAGGTCTGGTCGGATCCGAGGTCGACCTGGATGCCTTTGTCGGCGCAGTATTCCCAAAGGTCGACCACGTTGCCCTGATAGGCGAAACTCTTGGCCAGTTTTTGCTCGCGAGCATGATTGACAGCCTTGAAGAGTTCGTCGAGGTTGTCGCTCACCTCGTCGACCCATCCCTGCTCGTAGCGCTTCTGCGTGGCGGCGGGGTTGATTTCGGCGGTGATGGAGACCACGCCGGCGATGTCGCCAGCCTTGGGCTGGGCGCCGCTCATGCCGCCGAGGCCGGCGGTGATGAACAGCTTGCCTGCCGTGCCGCCGCCCAGCTTGCGGGCGGCGTTGAGAACCGTGATGGTGGTGCCGTGCACGATGCCCTGGGGGCCGATGTACATGTAGGAGCCGGCGGTCATCTGGCCGTATTGGGTTACACCGAGGGCGTTGTAGCGCTCCCAGTCGTCGGGTTTCGAGTAGTTGGGTATCATCATGCCGTTGGTAACGACCACGCGCGGGGCGTCCTTGTGGCTGGGATAGAGACCCATGGGGTGGCCGCTGTACATGACAAGGGTCTGCTCGTCGGTCATCTCGCTGAGGTACTGCATGGCCAGTCGGTACTGGGCCCAGTTCTGGAAGACGGCGCCGTTGCCGCCGTAGGTGATGAGTTCGTGGGGGTGCTGGGCCACGGCGGGGTCAAGGTTGTTCTGTATCATGAGCATGATGGCCGCGGCCTGGCGGCTGCGGGCGGGGTAGTCCTCGATGGGGCGGGCATACATCTTGTAGGTGGGGCGCAGGCGGTACATGTAGATGCGGCCGTACTGCTGCAATTCGTCGGCAAACTCCTTGGCCAGCACGGCGTGGTGCTTGGAGGGAAAGTAGCGGAGGGCGTTGCGGAGGGCGAGACGTTTTTCCGCCGGGGAGAGTATGTCCTTGCGCTTGGGGGCGTGGTTGACGGAGGGGTCGTAGGGTTGGGGTGCGGGCAGTGGGTCGGGGATACCGAGGCGCAATTCGCTTTGGAACTCTTGGAGTGTCATTATCTTATGTTTTTATCTATCAATTATTTATAATCCACTTGTCGCACTTATATGCAGTGCGTATACAGGTGCAAAGATACAACTTTTTCTCAATCCGACAAAATTTTTTTTGTTTCTTTCCGAAATGGCACGGAGTTGGCAGGGTACTCCCTAGGGGTTCCCTAGATACTCTCTTAATGAATACATAAACTCTGACGCGATATGAGACCATATCGTCCCATTGGGTATCGGCGCAGAAGTATTTTCGTCCATTCATACTACAACTCGCCCGCAAGCGTTATATTTGCATGACAGGTGCCAACACTCCATACTCCCGCCATTCCGACAACGGCACACCCTTCCCTGCAGCCGACGGCCGCCGCCAAAGCCGGTCGGCCAAAGAATCCGGTTGCCGGAACAGCCGAATCGCCATGCTCAAAAAGGCGCTCGTTGCCATCCTGCTGTTGGCTGCAGGGGGGCTGCAGGCCCAGGAGATGCGGCTACAGCCGGGCGATTTGCTGTTCTATGTGGATACCGGGGGGATGGGGGCAGCCGTGAGTGCCAGCACAGGACAGTACACCCATGTGGCGATGGTGGCCGAGGTGGGCGACACGGTGTGGATTCTCGACGCCACACAGCGCCATGGCGTCTCTCGGCGGCCTTTCCTGCGGCGTCCGGAGAGCAGCGAGAAGCCCTATCCCGACGTGTACCGCCTGTCCATCCCATTCGATACCGCAGCGGTGGTGACGCGGGCCATGAACCTTGTCGGGCTGGCCTACGACAACGAGTTCCTGCCGGAGAACGGCAAGATGTATTGCTCTGAACTTATCGCCGAGTGCTATCGCGACAGCGACGGGAAGCCCTTGTTCGAAGCGCACCCCATGAACTGGCGAGACAAGGAGGGCAATCTGCCCGCCTACTGGGTGGAACATTTCAAGATGCTGGGGACGGGCATCCCCGAAGGTGTCCCCGGCACCAACCCCACCGACATGGCACGATCGCCACTGCTGAAAAGACTATAATATTGAATCTACTTTTTGACGAAAAAAGAATGTTTTTTTTACTCAAACTTGTGTAAAAGTCATCTTTTTTGCACAATAATTTCCTAATTTTTAATTTTTTTCTAACTGAATATCAGTATTTTGGTAAATTTTCAATAAAATTTATTTTGCACATTATTTTTATTTCGTACTTTTGCGCCGTCAAATCAATAAAAACATAGAACAAAAAAAACAAATATTATGATGACAAGAGAACAATACATTGAAAGCCTTCGCAAGATGAAGATGAACGTCTGGTACATGGGCGAGAAAATCGACAATCCCGTCGACCACCCCATGATCCGCCCGTCGCTGAACTCGGTGGCCATGACCTACTGGCTGGCCGAGCAGCCCGAGTACCAGGACATCATGACCGCCACCAGCAATCTCACCGGCAAGCGCATCAACCGTTTCTGCCACCTGCACCAGAGCACCGAGGACCTTATTAATAAAGTAAAGATGCAGCGCCTCTGCGGCCAGAAGACCGCCGCCTGCTTCCAGCGCTGCGTGGGCATGGATGCCTTCAACGCCATCTTCAGCACCACCTACGAGATTGACCAGAAGCACGGCACGGAATACCACCGCCGCTTCACCGAGTATCTGAAATATGTACAGAACAATGACCTGACCATCGACGGCGCGATGACCGACCCGAAAGGCGACCGTTCGCAGGGGCCGAGCCAGCAGAAAGACCCCGATATGTACCTGCACATCGTGGAGGTGCGCGAGGACGGCATCGTGGTGCGCGGCGCCAAGGCCCACCAGACGGGTGCCGTCAACAGCCACGAACACCTCATCATGCCCACCGTGGCCATGAAGGAGGAGGACAGGGACTACGCCGTCAGCTTCGCCATCGCAAGCGACGCCCCCGGCATCACCATGATCTACGGCCGCCAGAGCTGCGACACCCGCAAGCTGGAGAAATACCACGACATGGACCTCGGCAACAGCGAGTTCGGCGGACACGAGGCACTGGTCATCTTCGACGATGTCTTCATCCCCAACGAGCGCGTCTTCATGTGCCGCGAATACGACTTCGCAGGCATGATGGTGGAGCGTTTCGCAGGCTACCACCGCCAGAGCTACGGCGGCTGCAAGGTGGGCGTGGGCGACGTGCTCATCGGCGCCGCCGCACTGGCCGCCGACTACAACGGCGTACCCAAGGCCAGCCACATCAAGGATAAGCTCATCGAAATGATGCACCTCAACGAGACCCTCTACAGCTGCGGCATCGCCTGCTCGTGCGAGGGATGCAAGATGGCCGCCGGCAACTACCAGATCGACCTGCTGCTGGCCAACGTCTGCAAACAGAACGTAACCCGCCTGCCCTACGAGATTGCGCGCCTGGCCGAGGACATCGCCGGTGGCCTGATGGTTACCATGCCCAGCGAGGCCGACTTGCGCAGCGAGGAGATCGGCCACTACGTGGACAAGTACCTCAAGGGCGTTGACGGTGTCAGCACCGAGGACCGCATGCGCATCCTGCGCCTGATTGAGAACCTCACGCTCGGCACCGCCGCCGTGGGCTACCGCACCGAGAGCATGCACGGTGCCGGCTCGCCCCAGGCCCAGCGCGTGATGATTGCCCGCCAAGGCGACCTCGAGAGCAAGAAGAAACTGGCCAAGAACATTGCCCACATCGACTAGCAACAATGGACTGGAGAACCGAATACAAAAAACGGCTCACCACGGCCGAGAAGGCCATCAAGAGCATCCATGACGGCGACACCGTCGTCATGTCGGAGTGCGCCGGAGTGCCGCGCACGATGGTGAAAACCCTGGCCGAGCACCACGCCGACTACCGCGACGTGAGCATCTACCACATGCTCACGCTGGGCGACGGCGAGTGCTTCGCGCCCGAATGCAGCGAAAACTTTTGTCATCTTACCAACTTCCTAGGGGCCAACTCCAGACAACACGTCTGGAGTGGCCGCGGGGAGTTCTTCCCGGCCTACTTCAAGGACATACCGGGAATGCTGGGCAAGGAGATAGCCTGCGACGTGGCCATCGTTACCGTTACCGAACCCGACGCCTTCGGCTACTGCTCGGTCGGCCTCTCGTGCGACTACAGCACCGCCGCCATCAAGAAGGCGCGCGTGGTGATCGCCGAGATGAACGACCAGATGCCCTACACCGCCGGTGGCACCCTGGTACACGTCAGCGAACTGAACCACATCGTGCCCGTCAACACCCCGCTGCCGGAACTTCAGCCCGCCAAGATAGGCGACGTCGAGATGGCCATCGGCCGCCACTGCGCCTCGCTCATCAACGACGGCGACACTCTCCAACTCGGCATCGGTGCCATCCCCGACGCGGTGCTGGCCCAGCTGGGCGACAAGCACGACCTGGGCATCCACACCGAGATGTTCTCGGACGGGGTGGTCGACCTCGTGGAGCGCGGCGTCATCAACGGCAGCAGGAAAACCCTGCACAAGGGCAAGCTGGTGGCCACCTTCCTCATGGGCACCCGCCGGCTGTACGACTTCGTGGACCACAACCCCGACGTGGCACTTTTCGGCGTGGACTACGTGAACGACCCCACCGTCATAGCCAAGAACGACAACATGGTGGCCATCAACTCGTGCATCGAGGTGGACCTCATGGGCCAGGTGGCCAGCGAGAGCATGGGCGCCAAGCAGTTCAGCGGCACGACGGCAGCCAAGGGCACCGTGAGCCGCATCGTGGCCGCGCTGAAGCCCGGCACAGCGGTAACCACCTCGCGCAACGACGTGGACTACGTCGTTACCGAATACGGCATCGCCCACCTGCGGGGTCTGTCACTCCCCAAACGCGCCGAGGCTCTGATAGCCATAGCGCACCCCGACTTCCGCCAACAACTGCGCGAAGATTACGAAAGAACCTACAAAAACATCTGACAACCATGTTCACCGTAAAAAGCAACATACACCAATTCGACACCTTCGCCCGGTTCGCCGAGGCGTTCCAACTCGGCAAGGGCGACCTGGTCATCACCCAGTCCTTCATCCACGAACCCTACATCCGTGGGCTGAACCTGCCCTGCCAGTTCGTGATGCAGGAGCAGTACGGCCTGGGCGAGCCGAGCGATGAAATGATACAGCGCATGATGGACGACCTGCGCGGAACGGACTACCAGCGCGTGGTGGCCGTCGGCGGCGGCACGGTAATCGACATCGCCAAGCTCTTCGCCCTGGGCTGCCTGGAGAACGTAACCGATGCCTTCGAGCGCAAGATCCCCATCGTCAAGCGCAAGGGGCTGGTCATCGTGCCCACCACCTGCGGCACCGGCAGCGAGGTAACCAACATCAGCATCGCCGAGCTGAAGCAGAAGCACACCAAGCTTGGGCTGGCCGACAACGCCATCCTGGCCGACGACGCGGTGCTGGTGCCCGAACTGCTCACCACCCTGCCCTTCAAACCCTACGCCTTCAGCGCCATCGACGCCCTGATCCACGCCACCGAGAGCTACCTCTCGCCTCCGGCTCATACTGCCCATCTTCGTGGGCATCGCCAAGGAGGGTCCCGACCATCGCCTGGGGCATCTGGAGGCCATGCTGCGCGCCAGCACCTACGCGGGTATCGCTTTCGGCAACGCAGGCTGCGCGGCCGTACACGCCCTCTCGTACCCACTCGGCGGCAACTATCACGTGGCGCACGGCGAGAGCAACTACCAGTTCTTCACCACCATCCTTGATTTCTACGCCAAGCGCAACCCTAAGGGCGACATTCGCTCGCTGAACGCCCTGTATGCCAGCCTGCTTGGCTGCGACGAGGAGCCAGGGGTACTCTACCCTGCGCTGGACAAGGTGCTCTCCTCGATGGTGCAGAAGCGCCCGCTGCGCGAGTACGGCATGCGGGAGGAGGAGTGCGAAGGGTTCGCCGACAGCGTGCTTGAGCGGCAGCAGCGACTGCTGGGCAACAACTATGTGCCGATGGACCGCGAGGAAATCGTCGACATATACCGCAAACTGTACTGACACCCTCCGGGTACCTTCCAGGTACTCTCTAGGTACTCTCTAGGTACTCTCTTAATACATACATAAACTCTGGTGCGATATGAACCGTTATGGGACACTTCGCCCTCAGAACACATACAAATTGCATAAAATCAACAAATTAAAATCAACCATGAAAGAGATAGAAGAAATGATTGCCAAGGCGCGTGCCGCGCAGGCCGTGTACATGAACCGTTTCGACCAGGACGATGTCGACCAGGCCGTGAAAATCACCACCCACACCATCTACGAACACGCCGAGGAGCTGGCCCGGATGGCGGTCGAGGAGACCGGCATGGGCGTCTATGAGGACAAGGTGGCCAAGAACCGCAACAAGTCGAAAGGCGTTTGGTGGGACCTCAAAGGGAAGAAGTCCATCGGCATCCTGGGCATCGACGAGCGCACCGGCCTCATCGAGATAGCCAAGCCCATCGGTGTGGTGGCGGGCGTTACGCCGATGACCAACCCCATCGTAACCCCGATGTCGAAAATCGCCTTCGCGCTGAAGAGCCGCAACGCCATCATCATAGCCCCCCACCCCAAGGCCAAGCGATGCTCGGCCAAGGCGGTGCACTACATCGTGGAGGCGCTGAAGGCCGTCGACCTGCCGGAGGGCATGGTGCAGATTGTCGAGGAACCCTCGCTCGAGAAGACGCAGACGCTGATGGCCCTCTGCGACGTAACGGTGGCCACCGGCGGCATGCCGATGGTGAAGAGTGCCTACAGCAGCGGCAAGCCCAGCTACGGCGTGGGCGCCGGCAACGTGCAGGTCATCCTCGACCGCAACATCGACTACGCCCTGGCGGTGGGCAAGATAGTAACCGGCCGCTCATTCGACAACGGCATCATCTGCTCCGGCGAGCAGGCCTGCATCTACCCGCAGGAGGCGCGCGAGGAGGTCATCGCCGCCTTCCGCCAGCACCACGCCCACGTCTGCAGCGCCGACGAGCGCGAGAAAGTGCTCGCCGCTCTGTTCGAGGACGGACACACAGCGCGCGACATCGTGGGCCAGTCGGCCCTCAAGATTGCCGCCAAGGCCGGCATCAGCGTACCCGAAGACACCAAGGCCCTCGTGCTGGAAAGCAACGGCAAGTTCGGCACCGACGACCCCATCAGCAAGGAGAAGATGTGTCCCGTGCTGGCCATGTTCCCCTACCAGTACTTCGACCAGGCCATCGAGATAGCCCAGACCAACCTCAACCACGAGGGCAACGGCCACACCGCCGGCCTGCACTCCAACTCCCAGGCCAACATCATCAAGGCCGGATCGGAGCTCTCCGTCTCTCGCCTCATCGTGAACGCCCCCTGCGCCACCACCGCCGGCGGCAGCATCCAGAACGGCTTGCCCGTAACCAACACCCTGGGCTGCGGCTCGTGGGGGAACAACTCCATCAGCGAGAACTTCACCTTCAAGCACCTGCTCAACATCACCCGCGTCGCCCCCCTGCAGACCCGCATGCAAGTGCCCAGCGACGAGGAAATCTGGAAGTAAACTTTTCATTAATGGACAGGAACGGGCGTCCCACCTCGGTGGGGCGTCCTCCTTTTTTCCATCAGACCCCCGCAGGGGGCGGACAGTCAACCGGCGGTAGTGCAACTTGCGACGTGTTCCGTGCGGTGTGCCTATGTGCTGAGTTTGCGCCGTGAGGCTCAACCCCTTCCGGGGGAACGGTGCGGCCAACTCCGGGCCGCCGACAATAGGCAAAGAGCCACGCTCTTCGGGTTCCGGTTCGCCCTGTCCGCGACGGGGGGTCAGATCAAATCGGTGGCGAAGTTGAGCGCCTGTATCTCCATGTCGAGCACACGCAGTTTGGCCGAGAGGTCGTCCACCTGCTTGCCCAGCTTCTTCACATCCACCACGGTAACCATCTTTATCTCCGACTGCGAGTAGCGGTTCTGGCTCTCCGAGGCCGAGTTGAAGACCGCGCGCAGGGCATTGACGCGCATCGTCAGCACATCGCGCTGCGCCATCAGCTGGGTGAGGGTGATGCCCTTGGCGTTGAGGGTCTGCACATTGGTGGCGTTGATGCGGAAGATGAGGTCTTCCAGTTGCTTGAGGCAGGCATCGAGTTCCTTCATCAGGTCGGACGGGTTCTCCAGGGGTTCGTCGCCCTCCTGCACCTTGACATTGTTGGCGATGCGGCCCTGCAGCTGCGCAATGCGCTTCATAAGGTCCTTGCGGACACTGAGTGCTTCGGCTAGTTTCATGGTATTATTGGTTTTCATATTGCTGCACCTCGTCGTGGAAGAATTCGAGCTGGATGCCGGCCTGGCGGAAAAGTTCCTCGCTTTCGGCACCGGCGTGGTACTTGCGCTCGCAGACCACGCGCTTGATGCCGCAGTTGATGATGAGCATGGCGCAGGTGCGGCAGGGGGTCATGCGGCAGTAAAGGGTGGCGCCGTCGAGGGCGATGCCACGGCGTGCGGCCTGGCAGATGGCGTTCTGCTCGGCGTGGACAGTACGCACACAGTGGGTCGTAATCTTGCCGTTGGCATTGATACTCTGGCGAAAGAGATGCCCCACCTCATCGCAATGCGGCAGGCCGGCGGGCGAACCCACATAGCCGGTAACCAACAGCTGCTTGTCCTTCACTATCACACAGCCGCTGCGGCCGCGGTCGCAGGTGGCGCGCTTGGAGGCGGTGTTGGCCAGCTCCATGAAGTATTCGTCCCACGAGGGGCGGCGGTATGTAATCTGCTGCAGCACCGCCTCCACCTGGTGGTGCAGGTCGTCGATAGTGCCGCCGTTGTCGAATCGGTAGTCGGCCTGGTCGATGCAGTAACGGAGGTTCTGCTTATTGGGATCTTCGTTGTCCATCTCGCGCTGCTCGTTGGCGAGGAAGGTCTCGTAATCGATGTGGTCGGTCTCGCTGCCGCGCAGCACGGCACGGTCGTAACGTACCTTCGCATCGGCGTCGACGGCGAAGAGGTAGAAACTCGGCTTGCCGCGCAGGGCCTGTACCTCGCCGGGGGTACGCACGCTCTCGATGATGCAGTTGCAGCCCGAGGCGGCGGCCTGCTCGTAGAGCTGCTCCACAATCCACGAGGGCGAGTGCTGCGCCCGCAGGTCGTTGCCGACGAGCGTCATCGTGTCGCGGTTCACCTCAAGGCCGCGACGCTTGATTTCCTCGGTGAGAAATGCGCGGACGCTGTAGTGCACAAATCCCTTGTTCTTAACAAGATAGTCGACAATGGTACCCTTGCCGGCACCAAGGGTGCCAGTGATTCCTATGGTAATCATACTTTGTACTTATAGTTCAGGCCGGCGAGTTCCTCGTTGGCCTTGACGATTTTCTTCTTGAGACCCTGCTTGTAGGCGGTGAGTTTCTGCATGAGGGTATCGTCGGCGAGGGCGAGCATCTGCATGGCAAGGATGGCTGCGTTCTGCGCGCCATTGATGGCCACGGTGGCCACGGGAATGCCCGGAGGCATCTGCAGGATGGCCAAGGTGGCGTCCAGACCCTCGAGCGTGGAGCCCTTGATGGGCACCCCGATGACAGGCAGCGGGGTCTCAGCGGCGATGACGCCGGGCAGTGCGGCGGCCATGCCGGCACCGGCAATGATGACACGGATGCCGCGCCCCTGGGCGTTGCGGGCGAAGTCAGAGACCTCTGCGGGTGTGCGGTGGGCGGAGAGGGCGTTGACCTCGAACGGTATCTCCATCTCCTCGAAAAACTGGCAGGCTTTCTCCATGACCGGCAGGTCGGAGGTGCTGCCCATGATGATGCTGACGATGGGTTTCATATCAAGTGCAATTATTCTCAATTAAGGTGCAAAGATAGCATTTTTTTTCCACACCACAGGGAGAAAAATGCAATGAACGACACAACAAGCTGCATAACAGAATATTACACGGAAACCAGCCGTCTGGGAAATATTTTGTCCGGGATTGCGTTATGGAGGTATGATTTGGATTCGGAGCATGATGCTGGCCGGGATGGTGGCGGCAGCCACGGCGGCACAGGGGCAAGGTAGGCTGCTGCTGAACGAGTTGCTCTACCAGCCGCGGAGCGGCGAGGCGGAGTACGTGGAGCTGTACAATCCGACGGCAACGGCCATCGACCTGTCTGAATACATGATTATCCGCTGGATAGGCGACTCGCTCGGTACGCGCTATCCCCTGCCCTCTTTCGTGGTGGAGCCGAAAGGGCTTGTGGTGCTGACGAAGGATGCGGCGTCGGTGGCGGCGAACTATCCTGGGACACAACCGGCCCGGGTGGTGGAGTGCCGGCTCCCCACCTATCCCAACGACGGCGGGACGGTGGTGCTGGCCGACAGCGAGGGAAATGTGGTGGAGCGGCTGGACTACACGCCGGAGATGCACAGCCGCCTGTTGAGGAACAAGGCGGGCGTGAGCCTTGAGCGACGACGACCAGACCTTCCCTGCAACGAACCGTCCAACTGGTTTTCAGCAGCATCCACGGCTGGCTACGGCACACCCACCCAGCCCAACTCGCAGAGTACGGAATGGCTGGTGGAGGAAGTGCAGTTCGACTGCTCGTCCGAGCGGGTGTCGCCCGACGGCGACGAGTACGAGGACGAGCTGACGATTGCCTACTCCTTGAACGACAACGACATCTATGCCAACATCGTGGTCTACAACGACAGCGGACGTCCCATGCGGCGACTGCTGAATAACGCCCTGTTGGGAAGCCACGGAAGGGTGGTGTGGGACGGACACGGCGAGAACGGGCAGCGGCTGCGACAAGGCCGCTATATACTGATTATTGACCTTTTCAATCGTGCAGGGATACGCCAGACATTGCGACGCACGGTGGCTCTCATTGTTCCCTAGTGGTACGCGGCAGAGCTGCAGTGACTCGATAGAGTTCCTGCATGGCCGCCTCGACAAAACACCGCTGCGAATCGGAAGCGGGCTGTAGGGTTCGGCTCACGCAGTCATAGACCCACGAACCATCTGATTGAATGAGCGTCACCCCGTTTTTGTCGGCATGGAATGCGAAAGCGGGCCTTGTATCGAACGAAGGGCTGAACACATTGCGGCTAAAACGGAACTGATCCATTCGGATGCCCATCTGCGCCAGCAGAGTAGCCGACAAATCGCTTTGGTTCATCAACTTATCCACCTCCCCATATTTGGTCAACGCACCGCCTGTCCAAAGCATGGGAATGTGCGAGACACGGAGGTCGGCTGTGGAGTGGACTCCCGGATAGATGATGCCATGGTCGGGCAGGATGACCACCAAGAGGCTGTCCCACAATGGCGTAGCCTTCAGTTGGTCGACAAAAGCCCCAAGGCACGAATCGGTGTAGGCAAACGAATTCATCCGAGGATCGGCGAGGCGTTGCATGGGAACCTCCCATGGCTCGTGGCTGCTGAGGGTGAGGACGGTGGAGAAGAAGGGACGCTCGTCGGGAATGACGACGGAACCCAGCACATACTGGTCGTGTACCCCCCAGGCACTGGTGTTCTGGTTGGCAGGAAAATAGTGGCTGCCGCGAACAAAGGAGAAACCTGTCTCGGTGAAATAGAGGCGCATGTGGGCATAGTCTATATCACCGCCATAAGTGAGGTAGGTGGCATAGCCCTCGCTGCGCAGCGAAGAAGCCATAGACGGAAGGCTACGGCAGAGGTCGGTGCGCTTGATGAGCGAGAGGGTGGGCATGCCGGGCCACCCGCTGAGGATGGAGAGGATGCCTCGGTCGGTGCGGAAACTATTGGCATAACAGCGGGAGAAATAGAGTCCCTCGCGACGCAGCGACTGGAAGCATGGGGCGACGGAGTCGCTGCCCACCATGGCCACACCGCCGCCCTCCCAGATGAGAAGCAAGATGTTCGGCCGGGTGATGGAAAACAGCGTGTCGGTCAGGCGCTGGTCGAATTCGTAGGCATCGCCCAAAAAGGTTCGCACCTCCTCATCGGAGAAGTTGTTGAACTCCTTTTCGAGATCCTGCACCTTGAACAGGGAGTGGAGGATGTTGAAAGTGGGATTCAGGGCGGCGTGGTTGCAGAACTTGTACTGGGAGAAGTAGGCGTAGGATGGGTTGGCAGTGGATTGCGACACGCCCCCACGCATCCCCAGGAAAATCAAGCCCGCCAGCGGCAATATCCAGAGCGCGGCAGCAGGTCTGCGGGGGGCTTCGAGTAAAGCAGGAGTGGCATGGCGCTGGCGACGGAAGTAGTGGTAGGCCACCACGGCCATGAGGGCAAAAGCCAGCACCGCCTGCCAGACGGGAAGGCTGGCCAGCATGTCCTTGGGCTTGGCGACATAGAGCAGTTCGTTGGCATCAAGCTTGGCTCCCCAAAAGAAATAGAGGATGGTGTCGGCCAGGAAAGCAATGGATATAACCACTGCCACAAGCCAGTAGTAGGGTATCATCACTCGTCGCAAAGGGAATTTCCTGCAGAAACAACTGACGAGAACCGCCAGTGTGGGCAAGATGGATAGGTAGCAGGCGGTGGTGATGTCAAGCCGCAAACCATGCCAGAGCGAAGCCACGCAACTCCAGAACGGGGCACCGTCGGCCAAGCCCATGTTGAAGAGCATGAAAACTATCTTTTGGGTAAAGAAAATGAGTACCCAAGTGATAAAATAGCGAAAGATGTATCGGAACCTCATGGGAAAAACTCACTCATTCAGAGCGCATGGGGTGTGGCAACTATCTAATTTACAGTATATTGAGTTATTTGAAAGAAACTCTGGGACGATGGCTTTCATCTTGGCCACAATCTGCATGTCGTCCATACCTTCGAGGACATTCCAAAGGTCGTCGTATTCCCGGTCGATGGCTTCAATAGGGTAGCGGCGCACCTGGGCGCGCATAATCTTGGGGTGGTAGGTGGGGATATTGTTCTCCTTGGTGGCGAGGAGTTCCTCGTAGAGTTTCTCGCCCGGGCGGAGACCTATTTCCTTGATTTCAATTCCCTGCATGCCGGAAAGTTGTATCATCTTGCGAGCCATGTCGTAAATCTTGACCGGCTTGCCCATGTCGAAGACAAAGATGTCGCCGCCTTCGCCCATGGCGCTGGCCTCCAAGACGAGGTTGCACGCCTCGGGGATGGTCATGAAGTAGCGGATGATGTCCTTGTGGGTAACGGTAAGCGGGCCACCGGCGGCGAGCTGCTTCTTGAAGAGGGGGATAACTGAACCGTTGGAGCCGAGGACATTGCCGAAGCGGGTGGTGATGAAATGGGTGGTGTCGTTGGATCGGGACTGGATATATATCTCGGCCATGCGCTTGGTGGCACCCATGACATTGGTGGGATTGACGGCCTTGTCAGTGGAGACCATGACAAATTTCTGGACACCATATTTGATGGACAGGTCGGCAAGGTTGCGGGTGCCGAAGACATTGATGTAGACCGCCTCGTAGGGATTCTCCTCCATGAAGGGGACGTGCTTGTAGGCGGCGGCATGGTAGACCAGTTGGGGACGATACTGCAGGAAGACCTCCTCGATACGAGGTCTGTCCTTGACGTTGGCAATAACGAATTCCATGCGGTCAAGCTGGTCGGCAAGGGTGTTGCGGAGTTCGAACTGGAGGTCGTACATAGGACTCTCGGCTTGGTCGAGCATGACGACCTTGGCGGGCTTGTATCGCATCAACTGGCGGCAAATCTCACTGCCGATACTGCCGGCAGCACCGGTAACAAGGATGGTCTTGTCGGCCACCTCGCGGACAATGTTCACATTGTCAAGCTGGATGCTCTCGCGCTCTAGCAGATCCTCAATCTTGATGTCCTGCATCTGGTTGACGGTGAAGGTGCCGTTAAGCCATGTGGAGGCGTGAGGTACGGCACGGATGGTGAGACCGAGGTCGAGAGCCTTGTTGGTGATGGCCTGCTTATGGGACACTCGGATGGAAGGGATGGCAATGATGAGCTGGGAGACCTTCTTATGATGGATGAATTTGGGGTTGAGGGCAGTGCGGGCACGGACTACCGGGATACCATTGAGTTCCTGGTTGATCTTGGACATGTCATCGTCGATGAAAGCGACAATACGGTACTCCAGGTTGCGTTCCTGCTTGAGGGCGTTGTAAGCGATGACGCCTGCGGCACCGGCACCGTATATGACCACGTTGGATGCCGGGCGACGGCGGCGAAAATAACTATTGTAGATGCGCTGCAGGAAAAGTCTGGAGGCTGTGAGAAACACGGCCAGGATGGCGTAGAGCATGAGAGACTCTCGGCAAGAAAGCAGGTAGGCCGAAGGGACAATGGGCGGGGTGAACTGGTTGTTTACGATGTTGAACAGCCACCAGCAAACCAGCGGCCCAGTGGCGGTGAGGAAAATCTTGTAAACATCGGTCATGCCGGCGTGGCGGATGATGCTCTTGTAGGAACCTAGCAAGAAGTAGAAAATGACGGTGAGCATCAGAGAGATGATGAACTTGACGAGCATCCCACGCACATGGACGGAATCAATGCTTTCAATACGGAAGGCCTCCATCACAGCAAAAGCGACGACGAAAAGGCCAATGTCCATGAGCAGGACATACCACTGCGGGACGGTGGAATGGCGGTATTTCCTGACAAAAAAGAAGGACAACTTCTTGAACATAGGTGGAGTATATATTATGATTTTCTAACGCTAGATGGCAGCCAATAGTTTCTGTGCAACAAACACTATCTCATCGGGGTTCATATAGGGGTGCATGGGCAGCGAAAGCACGGTGGAAGAGAGTTTCGCGGCATTTGGGCAGGGAGACTGGAGTTCGGCGACCGAGGCAAAGGCCGTCTGGGCACTCATAGGCTTGGGATAGTAGACCACCGAGGGGATGCCCTCGGACTGAAGTACTTGTTTTACAGCATCACGGTTGGGGAGTTGCACGGTGTATTGCGCCCAGGAAGAGAGATGGCCGGAGGGAATTTGCGGAGTGGTTATTTTGCCCGCCAAGTGGCTATCGTAGAGGGAAGCCACGTGGTTGACGGCATCGAGTTCGTAGTCCTCAAAGGCCTTGAGCTTCACTTGCAGGATGGCGGCCTGCAGGGTGTCGAGGCGTGAGTTGAGACCGATACGGACGTTGTCATACTTGTCGGCTCCCTTGCCGTGGACACGATAGGAGCGGATAAGGTCGGCCCACTCGTCATTGTCGGTGAACACAGCGCCACCGTCGCCATAACAGCCCAGTGGCTTGGCGGGGAAAAATGAGGTGGTGGCGATGTCGCCAAAAGAGCAGGCGCGCTGGTTACCAATGCTGCCACCGAAACCCTGGGCGGCATCCTCGAGGATGAGAAGGCCGTGCTGCTGCGCGAACTGACGCAATGCCGGGAAATCGGCGGGGAGACCGAAGAGATCTACGGCGACAATGGCACGAGGCTTCAGATGCGAAGGAAGGGAGGCGAACTTGGCTTCGAGGTCGGCAACGGAAATATTGTAGGTAACCATGTCCACATCAACGAAAACAGGCGTGGCGCCTTGATGGGCAACGACCTCGGCCGAGGCGAAAAAGGTGAAGTCGGGCACGAAGACAGCATCGCCAGGCCCCAGTCCCCAAGCCATGAGGGCCAAGGAGAGGGCGTCGGTGCCGTTGGCGCAGGAAATGCAGTGTTTCACCCCCACATAGTCGGCCAACTGATGCTCAAGCGCAGCCACCTGGGGTCCCATGATATAGGCACTCGAGGCGACTGCCTGAAGCAGGGCGTTGTCGATGGCGGGCTTGAGAGCCTCGTACTGACGATGAAGATCGCGGAACTGCATCATTTCTTATATAGTTTGTTCTCCTTTAATTCATACTCCCGACCACAAGCACAACGGAGGCTGTCGTCGAGTTTCTGGCCGCATTCACACACCCAGCCTATGCGCCGGGCGGGCACACCTGCCATGAGGGCATAGTCGTCGACATCTTTCGTAACCACTGCGCCGGCGGCAATCAAGGCCGAGCGACCCACAGTATGACCGCACACCACGGTGCAATTGGCACCCAGCGAGGCACCCTCCTTGATCAATGTCCTGGCATAGACACCATGGACGGGGAAGTGGGCGCGGGGCGTAACCACGTTGGTGAAGACGCACGAGGGGCCGCAGAAGACATTATCCTCTATCTCGACACCCTCATACACCGATACGTTGTTCTGTATGCGGACACCGTTGCCTATCTTGACGTTGGGGCCGATGTTGACATTCTGGCCGAGCGAGCAGTTGTCGCCCAGCGTGGCACCCGGCTGGACATGGCAGAAATGCCATACCTTGGTGCCGTTGCCGAGGGTAACGCCTTCGTCGACGTAGGCGCTTTCGTGTATGAACGGGGGCTTTACCATCCGAAAGGGTGAGGTACTAGTGGGTGTTTGGCCATGGGGTGGTAGTCGCCGACGAGGCCGACGGGCTGGGCATGGCGTATGTCATAGACGGTCTGGATGCATTCCTTGGCCTCGGCAATGCGGAAGCCGCGACCGGCGAGCACCTCCTCGTAGGAACGGGTATGCAGGTCGGTGAATCCCTGGCTGAACTCAAACTCGGCACCGTCGACGGTGATGGCGCGGAAGGTGGTCTTGCCGGCGGCACGGGCCTCGTCGGGCAACGTGTCGGAGTTGATGCTGAGGAAATAGCGCACGCGAGCCTGCGGCATCTCAAGGTAGCCGGCAACGCGGTCGTGGGTCGACACATGCACCACACTCTTCTGTACTGGGCCGAAGACCCAGGAGAGCATATCGTAGAAGTGAACACCGATGTTGGTGGCCAGACCGCCACTCTTCTGAAGGTTGCCCTTCCACGAGGCATAGTACCAATAGCCGCGCGAGGTGATATAGGTGAGATCCACGTCGTAGACCTTGTCCCTGGCACCTTCTTCGATTTTCTTTTTGAGGGCGATGACAGAGGGGTGGAGGCGGAGCTGGAAGATGGTGAATGCCTTGTGGCCGGTCTCCTGCTCTATGCGCTCCAGGCCGTCGATGTTCCAGGGAGAAAGGACCACGGGCTTCTCGCAGATGACGTCGGCACCGAGTCGGAGGCCGTAGCGGGTGTGGGCATCGTGGAGATAGTTGGGCGAGCAGACGGAGACGTAGTCAATCTGGGTGCCGGTGGAGCAGACGTGGTTGTTGTGGCGGTCAAAGAGTTCGTGCTCGGTGAAGAAGGAGGCTTTGGGGAAAAAGCTGTCCATGATACCGACCGAGTCGTTCTTGTCGTAGGCGGAGATGAGGTTGTTACCCGTCTCCTTGATGGCTTTGAGGTGGCGCGGGGCGATGTAGCCTCCAACACCTATGAGGGCGAAATTTTTCATTGTCTTTATAGGGTTCTCCAAGTACTCTCTAGATACTCTCTTAATGAATACATAAACTCTGAAGCGATATGAACCGATATGGATCTTTAAGCCTGGCGGAGGTTACCCAGACAATGGGACAGGCTGTCAGTCCAGTAAGGAACGGTGGCGTTGAACGTTTGTTTGAATTTTGTCTTGTCGAGGACGGAGTAGGCCGGTCGTTTGACGGGCGAGGGAAACTCGTCGCTATGGCAGGGGCGGATATCGCACTGCGTATGGCCGCTTTGGCGGGCTATTTCCTTGGTGAAGTCGTACCAGGAACAGACGCCCTCGTTGCTGTAGTGGTAGATGCCAGGGTGGTCGCGGTAGGAGCCGTCCTCTATAATATTGAATATCGCGCGCGCGAGGTCGCCGGCATAGGTGGGGGTACCCACCTGGTCGAAGACGACATTGAGCGAGGGCTTGGTGGCGGTGAGGTTGAGCATGGTCAGCAGGAAGTTTTTGCCGTACTCACTGTAGAGCCAGGCGGTGCGGAAGACGAGGCTGCGGCACTGGGCGGCGGCCTGCTCTCCAGACAACTTGGTACGGCCGTAGGCACCGGTGGGGTTCGAGGGCTGGTCCTCGCGGCAGGGGGTGTTGTTCAGCGTGCCGCCGAAGACATAGTCGGTGGAGACGTGGATGAGAGTTCCGTCCACACGCTTCATGGCCTGGGCCAGGTTGCCCACGGCTTCAGCGTTGATTTTCATGGCGATGTCCTCTTCGCTCTCGGCACGGTCCACGTTGGTGTAGGCAGCGCAGTTGACGATGAGCAGGATGTCATGCCCGGCCACAAAGGCATCGACAGCCTCGCGCGAGGTGATGTCGAGTTCGGCCACGTCGGTGAAGTGCCATTGGTGGGCGGATTGCGGAGCCAGGAGTCGGAAGTGGGTGCCGAGCTGGCCATTAGACCCTGTAAGTAGTATATTCATGTTTTTCAGAATGGTGAAGTAAAATCAGCGAGGCGCGGGTTGCGGCTGTCTTTTTCGGAGAGGGTGGCATCGGCGGCAGGTAGGTGCCAGTCGATGCCCAACTGCGGGTCGTCCCAGGCGAGGGCGCCTTCGGCTTCGGGATGGTAGAACTCGTCGCACTTGTACTGGAAAAGAGCCTCCTCGGAGAGGACGGCAAATCCGTGGGCGAAGCCCTTGGGGATGAAGAACTGGCGGTGGTTGTCGCCAGTGAGGAGCACGGCCACATGGCGTCCGTAGGTGGGCGAGCCGGTGCGGATGTCGACGGCCACGTCGAGCACCTCGCCGCGGATGACACGGACAAGTTTCGACTGGGCGAAAGGCGGCTTCTGGAAATGCAGGCCGCGAACCACGCCGTAGCGCGACTTGGACTCGTTGTCCTGTACAAAGCGGATGCCAGGGCAGACCAACTCCTCGAAGTTGCGCGCGCTGAAGCTCTCGAAGAAGTAGCCTCGGTCGTCGCCGAAGAGGCGCGGCTCGATGATCTTGAGCCCTTCTATCTCGGTGTTGATGACGTTCATGGCTTATTTCTCAATCATTTTGAGGAGGTACTGTCCGTACTGGTTCTTCTCCATGGGCTTGGCGATGCGGCGGATGTCGTCGTCGGTGAGCCATCCCTGCTCGTAGCCGATGCTCTCAAGGCAAGCCACCTTGAGACCCTGACGCTTCTCGATGACCTCGATGAAGGTGGAGGCTTCGGAGAGCGAGTCGTGGGTGCCGGTATCAAGCCAGGCGAAGCCGCGACCCATGAGCTGCACATTGAGCTCGCCGTCCCTGAGGAACTCCTGGTTTACGGTGGTGATTTCCAACTCACCACGGGCGGAGGGTTTGATGCTCTTGGCCACACGGACTACCTTGTTGGGGTAGAAGTAGAGGCCGACGACGGCGTAGTTGGACTTGGGATCCTTGGGCTTTTCCTCTATGGAGAGTACCTTGCCTGTCTCGTTGAACTCGGCCACGCCGTAGCGTTCGGGATCGGCAACCCAGTAGCCGAAGACGGTGGCCTTCTGCTCCTGCTCGGCGGTGGAAACCGCCTTGCGGAGCATCTGGCTGAGGCCGCTGCCGTGGAAGATGTTGTCGCCCAAGACAAGGCAGGCGCTGTCGTCGCCGATAAATTCCTCGCCGATGATAAAGGCCTGGGCGAGGCCGTCAGGCGAAGGCTGCTCGGCGTAGGTGAAACAGACACCGAAGTCGCTGCCGTCGCCCAGCAGGCGTTGAAATCCCGGCAGGTCGTGCGGCGTGGAGATAATCAGAATGTCACGGATGCCGGCCAGCATGAGAACCGAGATAGGATAGTAGACCATCGGCTTGTCGTAGATGGGCAGGAGCTGCTTGCTGACCCCCTTGGTGATGGGGTAGAGGCGGGTGCCGGATCCACCGGCGAGAACTATTCCTTTCATTATTTCAAGGTACTTCTTTATTATACAGCAGTTATTCTTCGTCCTGTTTCTGGAATTTTTCCTTCACCTTGGGCCAGTATTCCTTGCCCAGCACGATGCCGCATCCCAGCATGATACCAAGGAATGTCCAAATGAAGAGCTTCATGGCGCGGCTGTTGGCGGGTTTCATCGGGACGGACACGGGCTGCACAACGGCGAAGACGGGGGTGTCCTTCTTCACCTGCATCTTGGCCTGCTCCAGCTGTTTAGCCATTTCCGTGAAGACAGCCTTGGAGATGCTGTACTTGGTCTGGATGCGCTCCTTCTCTACCAGTGCGCGGGTGGTGGCAACATTTTGTGTACGGTCGGTTGCAGTGGCCATCATCACTTGGTAACTGTCAGCCTCCCGCTTGATTTCGTCATAGCGCGCCTGAATATATTCCAGTTCGCTGGCCGATTTCTCCACACGGAAACGCGTAATCTCATCCTGCAGCAGCTGCTGGGCCTTCATGGCCAGCTCGGCGGTCTGGATGGGTTCGCTGCCCATGACGGTAAGGGTGAGGTAGCCCTCCTTTTTGTCGACATTCAGCGTCACCATCTTGCTTATCACCTCCATCATCTTCTGTTCGTCAACGCTGACCACCACAGGCTTGGGGGTGTTGGACGCACCGGATCCGCCACCAGGCAACACCACCTCGGGCTGCTTGCCGCGGAAGGAATTGATGATCACACCTGGCAGACCAATGGTGTACTTCAACACCACGTCAAACACCGAAGGCTTGGCATAACCGTCGCGAACATAGTTATAAAGGCTTATCATCGTGTCGCACTTCTCAAAATGAAGCGGAGTGTGCATTAACTCGAGGCGGTAGGGAACACTGCTGACAATGTGCGGATAGACAAGCGGCGACAGTTCGGAACCACCGGTGACCATGCCCATGTCGAATCCGGCCAGCGTGGCCAGGCTGCTCAACGGGGAGTTGGACTTGGAGTTCAATTGAGGTACCATGACGGTATTCACCATATAGGTGCGCTTCATGGTGAGGGCGGCCACCAGACCCAGCACGAAAAAGATGGAGGTGCAGATAATCACCGTCTTGCGGCCGACCCACAGGCTGCGCACAAGTACCATAATGTCAAGTCCCTCTTCCTGCTCGGAGATGGCAACGTTGTTGCTATTCTGGTTTTCCATGATTCAACTTTACTTAAGACGGTCGACAATGAGGATGATGGAGACAATCGAGGTGAGGGCAGCGAGGGTGTTGCGGAGTTCGTGTCCCCAGTCGACCTGCTCCTTGGGTTTCTCGGCCTTCTGTTTCCTTTCGTTGTCCATGGCGATGGTGATAACGGCACCTGGTTCCACCTTGGGGGTGCGACGGAAGAAGAGGAAACGCTTGGTGCCATCCGACTGGTTGTTGGGCATCGTTACGGTAACGCTATTGCGATCGGCATACTTGACAAAACCGCCGGCAAAGTGCTTGACATACCACGCCGCCGTGTGGCCACCCTGGTAGATGATGGTCTTCTGGGTGGAAGCGTACTCTGCAGGCACATACTGGGCCATACGGGTACCGGTCTCGCGGATGACCACGGTGTTTTCCTGACGGACAATATTAATGACATCGCCGTCGAACAGGATGGGGTCATGCTTGACCTTACCCTTATGCTTCTTGACCTTGCGCAAATCCAGCCCGATGTTGCCACGGTTTCTGCCCTGGGTGCGGAACAGGCGGGCATAGGGGTCGGCATCGTCCAGCAGTCCACCGGCCATCTGAATGATTTCCCACAGCTGCTTCTTGTTGTCCTCCAACACATAGACACCCGGATAACGTACTCGGCCATTCACCTCGACAGTGCGTCCCTTGCTGAAGTTGGGGGTCATGCGTACCACGATGTGATCGTATGGTTGGAGTTGGAAGGCCGGGCCGACAACATGGTAGTTCTCGTCCACCTGGAGTGTAATCAAATCCATCTTGACCTCCTCCTTGTCCGAAATCACCAAGCGGAACACCTCGACACGATCGAAGGCGGCACCCACCTCAAATCCGCCAGCCATGCTGAATAGGTCGTGCAGGGTGAGACTGGGGTCATAGGTGGTGCCGAAAGGATTCTTCACGGCACCGCTCACACGCACTTCTCCAATGGTGGTGTAGGTGGCGTTGTCGTAGACATTCAGGCGGTCGCCGGGCTGCAGCAAAGTTTCGCCGTCGGTGTCAAGATTGATGCGGATGTACTCCATCTTGTCGGAGTTGGTGAGGTCGCGGCGGAAGATGTAGGCCACCGGGAACACGCTGGGCTTGAGGCCGTCGGCATACTCGATGGCCTGAGCCACCGTCATGCGGTCGTTGAGGCTGAAGTTGCGGGTGAACGGGGCGCGCACCTGGCCGCTGACCGAGATGGATGCCACGTCGCGGAACGAAGCCTGGTTAAGCACACGCACCACATCGCGCGGCTGGAGGGTGAAGTCGGGGTTGTTGCCAATGCCCGGGAACGGTACGGAAAGCACCTCCACAGTCTCGTCCGGGCGGGTGCGTTCCACATACACATACTCCAACCGAGCCGTGTAGCGTGGCTTGGCATTGTCAAGCAAGGTCTTCAAACTGCGGTTCTTCGACAGGTCATAATGGCCACCATAGTAGACATCGCCACTGATGGCAACATACTGATCCAACGGTTCGTTTCCGCTGCGAATGCGCACCACATCGCCAGGTTCAAGAGCCACTTTCGTCTTGCCGGCCATGACTTCCTTGAGGTTGTATTCGAGATACACCTTACTTCCGTCGCCAAAGCGCTCCACCTGCACATAGTCAGGGTAGACGTTGTCGGTCAAGCCGCCAGCATACTTAATGAGATCCAGCAGCGTCTCCCCGCTGATCATCTCATAGCGCATGGGACGTTTCACGGCACCCTCAATTTTCACCACCTTCTGCGCCACCGGCACGAAGATGACATCGCCGTTTTGGATGTCGTAGTTCATACCCTGGGTGGGGTTGGTCATGTATTTGTAAAGATCCAACTTGATAGTCCGTCCAGAACGCGAAAGCTGGATGTCACGCACCGAACCAATCCTTGTAGGACCGCCAGCAGCAGCCAGCGCATTGAACACTGTGTTGAGGGCACTCAAGGTAAAACCGCCCTGCACACCCACCTCGCCATAAATGCTCACCGTCAAAGTGCGCGCCGTGGTGATGGTTACGGCAATCTGATCCGGACGGAACGAGAAGTGCTGGCTCAACCTGTTGCGGACAGCGTCGCGGCATTGCGCCAAAGTCATGCCCTTGACAAATATCTTGCTCGAACCGGCAGGCTGGATGCTGCCATCGACACCCACGCGCTGGTGGAACTCGGCCTGCGACGAGCCGAAGATGGAGATGTGCACCTCGTCGCCGTCGCCCAGCACATAGGTATCGGGCGCCTGGGCACCGTCGGTGGTGCGGAACACATCAAGGCTCTTGCCCGTGAACAGGGAGTGCCCGTAGATGTCGTTGCCCTCGGTGGGCGACACATGGTTTTCCTTGAGCGCTTCTTCCAGTGCCTGCTCGGCAGCGGCCTCACCCAAGGTGGTCTGCGGGAAATCGTTCGGCGTCTCGGCCTCGCTGGCGGCGGCGGCAATCACCCCACTGCCGGCAGGAGCCGACGGGGCGGCCTCCGCAATGGTCGCATTCATCGCGGCCTTCTCGGCTTGCATCTGATTCAAAATGCTCGTAACACGAGCTTGGTAGTTAGCATACTCGGTCGGGGGGATATTGTCCACATCAATACCCTCTTGCAGGAGGCGGGCACGGACTTCCATCTCATTGAGTCCACGTTTCTGCAACTCGGCTTGCGCCATAGACATCATGCTCGGAGTCTGTGCCATGATCGCCATCGGCGAAAACACGAAGAGCATTAGAGCCAGGAAAAGTTTTTTCATAATATTTATTATATTTACTATTTTTTTTGAAATGCAAAAATACACCTTTTTTTACACATGACCAAAAATAAAATCGCCCACCCGCCCCAAAGACAGCAATACCGCAATGAATACCACCACCTTACACGTGCATTTTTTGCCTAAATTTCCATCTCCAAAGGCCAATTCCACATCCTCAGCAAGCCTCAATCCAGCTCCGCTTTTCAAAAAACTTTCCGCCATGTGGTTTTTATTTTGTACCTTTGCAAATCATTTATGCCCTTTGTCAAAAATATCCTAAACTATCGAAACCTCTCCATTGTGGGGCTTGAGAAGAACACCGGCAAGACGGTGTGCTTGAACTACATCTTGCGCAGGCTCAACGAGATGGGAATCCATGTGGGCGTAACCTCCATCGGTGTCGACGGCGAACAAGTGGACAGTGTATTCTCCACCGCCAAACCCGAAGTAACCCTCTACGAAGGCACCCATTTCATCACATCCGAACAACACTACCAAAAGCGCCAGGCCGTCAGCATCCTGGAGCATGTTGACTCGCGCCGCACCGCCCTAGGTCCCCTGGTAACCGCCCGTGTGCTGGTGCGTGGCAAGGTACTCCTTTCCGGTGCCGCCACCACTGGTATCCTGCACACACAAATCAAACAACTTGACTCCATGGGTGTCGAGCTCTCCATCGTCGACGGAGCCCTCTCGCGCCTCAGCCTCGCCTCCCCAACCGTTACCGAAGCCATGATACTGGCCACCGGCGCCGCCGTGTCGGCCAACATCAAACAGTTGGTTTCTCGCACCAAATTCCTTCACTCACTCATCCTCCTCGACGAGGTACCAACACTCCTTCGAGAAAAACTAACAACCATAGAATCAGGACTATGGTCTGTGGACAACGAGCAGCAACCCCATGACCTCGGTATCGCTTCGGTATTCCTCATCGACCGTGCCGAGAAAGACATTCTCCGTTTCGGAAAAACACTTTTCGCCTCGGGCGCCGTGAGCGACCGCCTGCTGCGAATACTGGCGACCAAGGACAATGGCATTACGCTAATAGTAAGGGACTTCACCAAACTCTTCATCACTCCGGAAGCCTACGTGGAGTTCACCCGCCGCGACGGACGCCTCATGGTTCTGCAACGCTCGCGCCTCATCGCCGTAACCCTCAACCCCACCTCGCCGCAGGGCTTTCTACTTGACTCCAAGACCACGTGCGATGCCTTGGGCGAGGCCCTCCAAACCCCTGTGTACGACGTAATGAAGATTGAACAATGAAAATCAAAGACCTAATAAAACAAGATGCCGGATTCCAGTACATTGTTGACAGCATGGAGTTTATGTCATCCGCTGGCCGACGCACCATGCTCAACACAGAATTCTGCCCCGATGCCGCCACCCTGACCAGGGAATGGAACCGGCTCGACCATGCCATAGAGGTCGTCAAGAAGTTCAAATACAAGAAACCCTACATCGAGTTGCGCCACTGCCTGATGCAACTGCATGACCTGCAGGGCACCCTCGCCTCGCTCTCCAACCACACCCCGTTGAACGAGGTGGAACTATTTGAAATCAAGAATCTTGCACACCTATCTCGGATAGCTTCCGGCACGATTTCCGACCTGAAGCTATCCGAAATACTTCCACTGCCCGACACCCTCGAAGTTTTTTCCCTGCTCGACCCCGACCATACGGGAATTGCAAACTTCTATATCTATGATAGTTATGACGACCGCCTGACTCCTCTCCGGCGCGAATTGAAGACTCTGCAGGAACACGACGGCGACCCAGGGCGTATCAGCCAACTGCTGGCCGAACAAAGCGACATCCAAAACCGCATCTGTACACAACTCTCCGACCGTCTTCACCCTTGGACAGAAACGCTTGTAACTACCATGGAACAAATGGCTTATGCCGACTTTCTGCTGGCCAAAGCAGAATTGTCCATCCAATGGGAACTCACCCGTCCAGAAATAGGAGAACACACTGAATACAAGGCACTTGTCAACCCACGTCTGAAAGAGCGCAACGAGGCTCGAAAACTGCGCTACCAGCCTGTCGACGTGACACTTCACCCAGGTATAACCCTTATCACCGGTGCCAATATGGCCGGCAAGACCGTGCTGCTCAAAAGTGTGGGCACCGCCCAAATCATGGCGCAATGCGGAATGTATGTACCTGCAAGCATGGCTGTTATACGACTGGTCCAAGATGTCATCACCTCCATTGGCGACGAGCAGGACGAGATGAACGGCCTCTCTTCCTACGCCGCCGAAATACTCAAAATCAGCGACATCCTGGCCGCCTGCCGTCAGAAAGAATTGCTGGTACTTATTGACGAGCCCGCACGCACCACCAACCCTATCGAAGGCAAAGCTTTGGTGCAGTCCATCATCAAAATACTCAACGCATTGAATTCCACCACCCTCATCACTACCCACTACAGCGGCCTCGGTGGCGGGGAGTTCTGTCGCCTGCGCGTGAAAGGATTTGTGGAGAATATGGCCGACGTACCACTTACACCACAAAACATCAACCACTTCATTGACTATTCGCTCACTGAAGACAACGGCGACGACGTACCCCACGAGGCGCTGCGTATCGCATCCATCCTAGGCTGCGACAGCGAGATGATCGATCTCGCACGGCAGAATATTCGCCTTTAACCCACTCTTCTAATGCACAGCGGGGGCCGGAAACCAAGGTTTCCGGCCCCCGCTGCTGATATTCTTCCATATCAAGATTCAGATACCCAACACTTTGGCACCTTGCTTATATATGATATCGCGCGGGATGTTGGCGTCACGGATGGCATCGAGATCTTTCTGGAGGTCGGTGCCGATCTTGCCGTTGCGGTCGCTGTATGCCTTGGCGGCGGCCATGTCACCCTCGCCTTCCATGGCGATGATGATGGCGGCCCACTCGCGGGCGGCCTGGCGGGCCTTCTCAAGGTCGATGACATACTTGCCCTCGGCGTTGCGGCTGAAAGCGCCGTGCTCCTGGAAATAGTTGTAGCACATCACGTTGGCCAGGCCGTGGGCCTCGGTGGCGCCGAAGCGCACACTGCGCAGGATGCCGGCAATGAAGGTGATGTAGTTCTCCTCGATGGTGCTGTTGGTGATTTCGCCGCGCTCGATGAGCTGTTCGGTGAGGAAGAGACCGCACACGTCGGCCTTGGCTTCCTCCCAGGCGCTGTACTGGGCACCGAGGGCCTGGCGGCAGGGACCGCGGCCGGTAACGGTGTTTTTGATGCCCAGGCCATGGGCCACCTCGTGGTAGCAGGTGTTGCCAAAGAAGGCGTTGAAGGTAACCTTGTCAACCTGCTCGTCGCACACCATCAGTTTGGCGATGGGGGTCATAATGTTGTCGAACTTGGCCTTCATGGCGTTCTTCAACTGCAGGCGGCGGCTGCCCTTGGCCAGCTGTACGCGCTCGTCGTTGGGCAGGTTGATGGCGATGGTCTTCGACCCCGCATTGCAGTCGCCGGCGTAGTAGACCACGTCGTAGACGTTGATGTCGCAGTCCGTGCCGGGCACCTCTTTCTTGTACTTCTCGTCGCAGGGCAGCAGGCGCTGCATCTCGGGCAGCATGGCGGCGAACTTGCTCAGGTCGTTGCTCCACTGTTCGTCCTTGACCAGCACGAAAGCCTCATGCGAGCACTTGAGGCCATGCAGGGCGTCGTCGTAGTTCTCAATGGGGCCGACCACGAAGTCCAGCTTGCTGTCCTTCATGTCCATCCACACCATGTCGCTCTCGAAATAGTCGTCGGTCTTGAAAGCCTCGCGACGTGCCTCGAGGTACTTCTTGAGGCCGGCGTTCTCAGCCAGGCCGATGGCCTTCTCCAGCAGGGCGTCAACCTTGGCCAGCTGCTCCTTGTAGGCCTCGTGGTAGGGGAGGACATAGAGCTTGCCCTCGGCATCGCGGCGGATGAGGCTGTACTGGTCGTCCTTACGCGGGTCGTCAAGGGCGGCGAACTCCTCTTCCGCCATGTCGGCAGGGTAGAAGTTCGCTCCGTGGGGACGCTCGCCATAGCCGGGTAGGAAGGGTTTCTCGTCGTCCAGACGGTCCCAGGCGCCGTACTGGATGTTCGCGAAAGCGCGCAGGGCGGGGTCGGTCAGCGTGTCGAGCGATGCGCGGTTCTCGTTGCCGAAATACTGGTCCCAGTAAATTTCGTCCATCACCTCGCCAATCTCGATGAAAATTTTCACCAGTTCCTTCTCGTTGGCGGACAGGGTGCCGATGAGATCCGACTTCAGCTCGAACTCGGCGTACTCGTCCACTTTCTGTTGGATCTCCGATTTTTCACCGGTTGCATTCTTTCCCTTGCAACCTACGGCGGCTAGCATTCCTATAGCCATCATACAAATTGTTAATTTTTTCATTTTGATTGATTTTGTTATTGAACTTATTATGTTTCACTATTGCTTGACAATGCGCCTGCTAACGGCATTCCCACCCACAGCCACGCGCAACAGGTAGTTCCCCTGCGGCAGCCGGGCAAGGTCCAGCTGGCGGGTGTTGCGGAAGCAGGCCACCTGGCGGCCGGTGGCATCGTAGACCCGCACCTCGTCGACCGGCTCGGCCAGGTAGAGGGTACCCGTGGTGGGGATGGGGAACACGGCGAGCGACGAAAGGGGGTCGCGGCAGTCGGCGATGCCTGCGGTGGTGTCGGTGAGGGTCAGCACCAGGGTTACGATGCTGTCGCAGCCCTCGGCGGTGGTCAGCACCTGCTGGTATTCGCCCGAAGAGGTATACACTTGGCCGTTCCACTCATAATGCGTCCCTTCGGCGGAATCGGCCACGGTAACGGCCACCGAATGATGCAGGGTGAGCACGACGGTCATGGTGTCGAAACAGCCGTTATCGTTTGGCTGGACTTGTGTGTACGTGCCGTCGGCGGTGTATTCCTGTCCGTTCCACAGGTAAGCGTCGCAAGCGACGATGCTGTCTGTAACGGACGACACGGCAAGCACCAGGTAGTCGACCAGGGTCAGCTGGCCGTCAATCACGCCTTGTGCCGTCCCGATGCCGGGTTCCCGGGTGTCGACGGGTGTACCGAACGGGGCGTAGTCGCTGCCCGCACAGAGGGTGTCGCTGCGGAACACGGCGACTTGCGACTGATGGGGCAGCACAATATTGTCAATCCATGCACAATCGCTGCCCCTGTCCATGCTGACGTCTTTCTGGTAACGGAAGGTGAGCGTGTGTGTGCCGACGTTGAGGTAGTGGCAGGCCCGTGTCCAGTCCTCTTCGCCCGACACGTTAAACTGTTCCACTCCGTCGATGAGGAAATGGAACTTGTCGTAGTTCCGTTCCGACGATACCCGGTAGTAGAAGCTCATGCTGTCGGCATGGGTTACATTGACGGTGAGGTGTACCACGGAGGAATCATAGTTGCCCAACCCGGCGGCCGACCGCATACTGTGGGTACCCTGGTAGGCCAGCGTGTCGATCACTATCCAGGGGTGGGCGCCGTTGTTGGTTACGCCGGCGAGGTTCACGCCCCCCCCCTCGAACGTCTCGGAGTAGCCCGGTCCGATGTACACCGGCAAGACGTTGTCGAGGGAAGCGTAGCGGCAATGCAGGGGAATGGTGATATGCGGCGGAATCAGGCTGTCGGCCTGCAGTGTCAGCGTAACCGAGGTCTCACTGTTGGGCGTCAGCGCGAAAGGAGCGGTGGCGGAGGAGGTGGCGGTGAGAAGGGCGGTGGGGGATGCGAGCGAGAGCAGCCCCTGTGCCGGGACATGGCCATCGTTGCGCAGGGTGGCCGTGAGGGTAGCGGCGCTGCCGGCCAGCAGGCTCATCTCGGGATGCGAGAAAGCGACGGTAAGCACCGGTGCATAGAGCTGCAGGATTGCCTGGCTGTTGCTCACAAGGGTGCCACCGGCCCATGTGGCGGCGATGTTCAGCCGGGCGGTGGTGTTGTCGGGTGCGTCGGCGGCCACATATGCGCTGACAGCCCCGGAGAGATCGGCGGTGGCTCCGGCGGCCAGGCTGTCAAGGACGACGGTGTCGGCCGAGAGCCCAAGATGCGGATTGCTGGTGGAGAGGTGAGCCACGACATTGTAGGCGGTGGCTGTGCCGATATTTTCAAAATGAAGGGTCAGTGCCACCGTGTCGCCAGCGTTGAGGGGAGCCGACGTGACGGAACTGACCAGGGGGAAAGGCCCTTCGGGCTGCACCAAGGAAATGTCAGCGAAGGCAATACGGTACTGCTGGGCCGAGGCGGCAATCCGATAGCCCCCGACCGCCAGGTTGCCGGGGAGCGCCAGCGTGGCGTCGCCGTTCCCGTCAGCAAAGGCCGAGGCTACCAGCTGGTCGTTCAACGTGTCGACCAAGGCCACATAGGCATATGGCGCGGCCGCCACGGGAAGCGAGGCGATGCCGGCAACGATGGTGGACGGCACAGACACCCCCATCGTGTCGGCCTGGGTCAGGTAGGGCATCAGCGACGGATCCCCCATCAGGTGGTAAATCTCCCAGTAGTACTGTTTCCGGCTCGAAGTGGAACTCTGCACTGCCATGTTGCCCTGGAACATCATCTCGCCCTGGGTGAGGACCCACTTGCTGTAGGGTTCGCCGTGGGTGTGGAAAAGGCGGTCATAGATACCCAGCTGGGCGGCGTTGTAACTCATCGGCATGGTGGGGCCGATGTTGTTGCGCACTCCCACTGCCCAATAAAAATCCTCGTCCCAATAGGTGCTGTTGCTGCCGCCGATATATCCCACGGCACCGCAGTAGCCGCCCTTGCGGAGTACCGCCTCGCCAAGACAGGTGGCGATCTCGAACTTGTTGGTGAGACAGCAGTTGCCGACCATCACGCCAAATTTCTGCGTGTTGGTCATGGACGCGGCATGCGTGGTGGTGAAGTTGGGGGTACCCCAGCAGTCGGCGTTGCCGTGGGCCGAGTAGTTAATCCATCCGGCACCCTGGTTGTAGTACGTGCGGACGGTGGACGACATGGAACTACCGTTGCCCGCCACGGTAACATTGCTTCCGACGGGGACAATGGAGGTGTTGTTCTTGAAATAGCGCACCTGACTGAATCCGTGGGCACCGTTGATATAGTGGGTGATGGCGTAGTCCATGGCAGGGTCGGCGTGGGTGTAGCCGAAGTCGCCACTGCTGCCGGCGTCAACACCGGCCACCATCACGGCGCGGTCGAGGAACGACGGGTCGGCAAAGGTGTACTGCTCGTACATCAAGGTCTTCTGCACCTGCGGTGTCAGCTGGCCGATGTTCTGTGCCGAGAAGCGGCCATAGTGGCAGTCGGGTATGTTGTCGCCCGGGGTCCAGGTGGTGTAGTAGAGGTCAGTGATGTGATCCTTGCCGGAGATGGTCGTGCTGAAGGCCGGTATCTGTTCGTGGTCGCCCACCAGCAGCAGGTAGGTGGGTGCCGGGTTGTCCGGGGTGGCGTTGGCGTACTGGTTCTGCAGGTAGCCCTGGATGGAGGTACCGGTCGAACCCACTGCAGGGTCGTCAGTGTAGACAATGTCGGTCAGGAAACCTTTGCGGCGCTTCCACTGCACAAAGCCGTCCAGCTGCCCGCGGAACATGCTGTGGGCCACGATGAGGTAGCGGACGGGTACTTGGACGGATGCCCCACTCTGGAAGCTGGCATACAGGCTGTTGAGCGTCGCGGCACCTTGGAAGGCGGGCGTGTGGTAACGCTCGTAGCGCTGGCGCGACGCCGAGGCGTCGCCGTTGCGGTAGCGCACCGTTACCGTCGCCTCGCGGCACACCACCACCTGGCCGCTCACAGGGTTGTAGCTCACCGGCGCAAACTGCAGGCGCGCCAGCCCACGGTCGCGGGCCACGCCCACGGACTCCACCAGCGCCACCGGCAGGCCGTAGAAAGCGTTGGAAGCATAGGTCTTGCCGTCCATCGCCAGCACCGGGCGCGTGGTGTCCGACTTGCTGCGCGAGGGCTGCACCGGAGCCAGCCGGGACGCACGGACTCCGTCGAACAACGGAAACTGGACAGTATCGTAGCGGGTAGCGGTTACCTCAACTTCGAAACCCTCACATTGCGGCACCTCAATCAACTGCGAGAACAGCGGCAACTGCGGTCGCCCCACCTCGCCGGAAGGCATCATCCCTTCGGGCGACAAAGTGCTGAAAACCAATCCACCCAACCTCGTCTCCCCCACAGAAAGCCCCTGGGTGCTGAAAACCACTTTCAACTGCTCGCAGTTGTCCTCGACAATTCGGCACCGGCTCTGTTGCCCTTGGGCAGAAGGCAGGGAAAACAGGATGGCAAAAAGCCCCAAAAAACAACCTTTTTTATACATATACTTTTGATAATTAATATAATACACAATCCATAGCCTTGGACGTTTTTCTGCAAAGATACAAAAAATGTTTCACGTGGGCATCAAAATATACAACACGGACGCACCGACACCCTCCCAACTGCAACACAAATAACTGACTTTCAACAAACAACGAATGGATGGATTTTTTTTTCAGCCAATATGAAAAAAAAGTAGTACCTTTGCACCCGATTTTGAAGAAAAAATCATCCACGGAAAGGTGCTCGAGTGGTTGAAGAGGCCCGCCTGGAAAGCGAGTAAGCGTTAACAGCGCTTCAGGGGTTCGAATCCCCTCCTTTCCGCCAAGAAAACGCTGCAAGATATTGTCTTGCAGCGTTTTCTCTCCCCCTCCCCCACCCAATCGCTCCGCCATGAACCCATATCGTCCCATATCGCACCAGAGTTTATGTATTCATTAAGAGAGTACCTAGAGAGTACCTAGGGACTCCCTACCCACCCTCACCTCCCCTCATGAATTTTTTTCCTTATTATAAAAAAAAGTTGTACCTTTGCACCTAACATTCCCATTGGAATACTCAATATTCACATTGGGAACCAACGGGTTACGGCAACACTCCTGGACAGGAGCGCCCGCAAATCGGAACCAACCGACCGAAAAACCTGCCAGACTCCGACCGCCGTTACGGGGAGGATGGGATTTTGACCTAAATGAAGACCAATGGACACGATACAAACTACAGGGAACACCCCCGCAATCCACACTCCGACACCCCTGGGCAACGAGACCCGGTGGTATGCCGCCAAAGTCCTTTTCAACCGATGGGCACCGCTGCTGGCAGACCTCATGGAGCTTGGTTGGGAACATTTCGAACCCACCGAGGTGATACCCTCGCTGCTGTTTGTACACTGCTCCGAGACACAAATCAATGAGTTCTCCGCCAAACACTACGGCCAAGCACACGTGTACCGCCAGCCCGGCTCGCGCCGCGCCGCGGCCATAGACGACAGAGAAATGGAAGTGTTCCGCTTTGTGGTTACTGCCGGACGGCAGGGACTGACCCTGCTGGGCGACGACCGCCCCGAATACCACATGGGCGACCGTGTGGTGGTAACCCAGGGGCCTTTCAAAGGTGCCGAGGGACACATCAAGCGCATCAAGCGCGACCGCCGCCTGGTGGTTGCCATTCCGGGTGTGGTGGCTGTGGCCACGGCCTACATCCACCCCGACTTCTTGAAGAAAATAGACTGAGGGATGAAGACCCCGCTATTCCACCTGCAATACGAGATAGAGCAAGACGAGGCATACACCGAGAACGGTGCCGACAACGGAGCCAAACTCTCCATTGACGACATCGGGGACGAAGAGGTGAAACGGCTGCTCGCAGAAACGGCCGACTTGAACCAGAAGGAGTTGCTCAAATGGCTGAACATCAACCAGGCAAACTACCCTTCAACCGTCGTTGTCCCGCTGACCACCATCACCCCCGAGGCTTTAGGCTACCGCATCGGCGACCGCAGCCCCAAGTTGCTGTACATCACCCGTCCACTGCACACGATAGAGAACCTCAACCAGTTTCTCTATGTCGCAAACGAGCACCTGGAAATGGGCAGCTACATCTGCTGCCACTCGATGACCGCGTCGCTCAAGCGGATGATGCTCGAGCAGAAATACCCCTGGGGCATCCGCACTGTGATGGTGGGCGCGCACTACCTGTGGCACCGCGTGTGCCCCAAACTGCGGCTGACCAACAAGCTCTACTACACGCTGACCCACGGCAAGAACCGCACCTTCCCTCGCGTGGAAGTACTCGGCCGACTCTACCGCGCCGGCTTCGAGGTCATCGACGAGCAGTTCCGCTACGGCGAGTTCTTCGTGGTGGCCCACAAGGTGAAGGCACCGGTGAACGACACGCCTCCCACTGGCTCACCCATCATCCACCTGCGCCGCATCGGTCTGAACGGCAAGGAGATACAAGTGCACAAATTCCGCACCATGTACACCTACTCGGAGTACATCCAGTCCTACGTCTACGAGTACCAGCACCTGGACAAGGGCGGCAAGTTCAAAGAGGACTACCGCGTGAACTTCTGGGGTACGTTCCTGCGCAAGGTGTGGCTCGACGAGCTGCCGATGGTGTGGAACATGCTGCGGGGCGACATGAAGCTGGTGGGTGTGCGCCCATTGAGCAAGCACTATTTCAGTCTCTACACCCCCGAGATGCAAGCTCTGCGCACTAGAACCAAACCCGGGCTGCTGCCGCCGTTCTACTACGACCGCCAATCGCCCGAAACCATCGAGGAGGTGCAGGAAAGCGAACGCCGCTACCTGGAAGCCTACCTCAAAGCCCCGTTCCGCACCGACTGGCGCTACTTCTGGGGTATCGTTGGAAACATCATCTTTCACCACAAACAATCACACTAATCAATCACAATGGCTAAAAACAACAACGAAGGCTGGACCACCGTCATCAAACCCAAAGAGAGTCTTTGGTCTCTGAACCTCAAGGAAATCTGGGACTATCGCGATTTGTGCAGCCTTTTTATCCGCCGCGACATCACCACAGCCTTCAAGCAGACCGTCCTCGGCCCCCTTTGGTTCATCATACAGCCCACCATGACTGTGCTGCTCTATGCTGTGGTCTTCGGCAATATTGCAAAAATCTCTACCGACGGCCTTCCGCAACCGCTCTTCTACCTAGCCGGCGTGAGCCTTTGGGGCTACTTCAGCGGCTGTCTAGGCAAAGCCCGTAGTACTTTCACCGGCAATACAAACCTTTTCGGAAAAGTTTACTTCCCACGACTCATCGTACCCATTTCGGGACTGGTGTCGGGACTGCTCACTTTCGGCATCCAAATGGCACTGTTTGGCATCGTCTATTGCATCTACGTATTTGGCCACCTGCCCGGCGCAGAATACCTTAACATAAACTATTACGCCCTGCTCTTCCCCCTCCACGTGGTGATGCTGGCTGGATTGGGTCTCGGATTCGGCATCATTTTCTCCAGTTTCAGCACCAAGTATCGCGACATCGGACTGCTGCTCAACTACGTTACGAGCCTCTGGATGTATGCCACTCCTATCATCTACCCATTGAGTACGGTGACCGACACCCGACTTAAGTTCATCATGCAAATCAATCCCGTTACCAGCATCTTCGAAAGCTTCAAATACGGATTCCTCGGTGCTGGTGAATTCAGCTGGAACTGGCTTGCCTATAGCTTTGTCGTGATGGTGGTACTACTGCTCTTCGGCATCATCGTCTTCAACCAAAAGCAGCGCAACTTCATGGACACCGTCTGATGGACGAGCGCGACGCCATATTCTCCTTGGTGCGCAGTTCCCTTGACGGCACCGAGTCCGCATTGCCGGACAACATGGACTGGCGTCGCCTATTCGCCCTCTTGCAGCAGAACCACGTGGCCGCACTGGCCAGCGAAGCCGTCGGGCGCCTGCCCGAAAAGCAGAAACCTCCGCGCAGCCTACTGATACCCTGGCTCTCCGAGCGCGAGAAAGCCGCCTCGTGGTATCACCACCAGTTGGACGTACAGCACGAAATTGAGAGCCTCATGCACCAGCATGGCATTGAGACCCTCGTGCTGAAAGGCTCTAGATTGGCGCAACTCTACCCCCAACCAGAGCTACGCGAATTCAGCGACCTCGACCTCTACTTCTACCACCGGCACAACGAAGCCGACGCGCTGGCGGAAAAACACTTGGGTGTAGCCATCAGCAACGACGCCCACCACCACTCCAAATACGACTTCCGCGGCGTAACCGTCGAAAGCCACTACGACTTCGTCAACACCCACTACCCCCCCAGTAACCGCCGCCACGAGACTCTCTTGAAAGAGGAAGCCCCCTCGCCCACCTTCGAACTGCTCTTCCTGCTGCGCCACATGGCTGGCCACTTCGCCGCCAGCCGCATCACCCTGCGCGACCTTGTCGACTGGCACCTCCTCTCCACCGCACACCGCACCGATGCCGACTGGGACAAAGTGAGCAAAGGCATCAAAGAATCAGGCATGGAAGGATTTGCGGAAGCGCTCAACACCATTGTCCACCACCGCTTCGGCACCGACAACCCGCTGCCACACTATGCCGACAGCACCCTCGTCCACCGCATCGAGAACGACATCCTCTACGGCAACCTAGCCGACCACAAGGAAGAGACCCTGCGCCGCCTACTTTGGAAACTGCGCCGCTACCGCACCAATCGCTGGAAACACCAGCTTGTGTACCAACACGACCCTGCTTGGCGACTCTTCTTCGCCAGCCTCACCGCCCACGCTGCCAAACCCCGCAGCATACTGCATAAAATGTAACATTTACATCGACCATCCAAATCCTACAGAATGGCAACAGCAATAGAATTCAACCACGTAAGCAAACTCTACCGCCTCGGCCTCGTCTCCACCGGCACTTTCCGCGAAGACGTCAAGCGCTGGTGGATTACCAGTGTGCAGAAAAAAGAAGACCCCTACCTCACCATTGGCGAAACCAACGACCGCGGCACCAAAGGCGAAAGCCAGTTCGTCTGGGCTCTGCGCGACATTGACTTCAAGGTGGAACAGGGCGACGTCGTCGGCATTATCGGCAAAAACGGGGCTGGCAAGAGCACCCTGCTCAAGCTCCTGTCCCGAATCACCGCCCCCACTACCGGCGATATCCGCGCCCGAGGTCGAATCGCATCTCTCCTCGAAGTGGGCACCGGCATGCATCCCGAAATGACTGGCCGCGAGAATATCTACCTCAACGGCGCCATTCTCGGCATGACCAAAGCTGAAATTGCTCGCAAGCTGGACGAAATCATCGACTTCAGCGGCTGCGAACGCTACATCGACACCCCCGTCAAACGCTACTCCAGCGGCATGCGCGTGCGCCTTGGCTTCGCCGTCGCCGCCCACCTCGACCCCGACATCCTCGTCGTGGACGAGGTACTTGCCGTCGGCGACGCCGAATTCCAAAAGAAAGCCATCGGAAAG
>CACZLT010000009.1 GCA_902782185.1 uncultured Bacteroidota bacterium
ATGCCTTGTCCACCTCCTCCATGAGGGTCTGTATGCGCTCGTCTAGGGTGGAGATGCCCTGCAGGCGTTGGTCCAGCTCGTCGCGCAACTGGATGAGTGATGCCACGGAGTCCACGCCATGCTTCTTTTGCAGGCGGTAGAGGAGCGCCAGGCGGTCGTCGACCTCCTGCTGGCGCTCGGGGCTGTAGGTGATGCCATCGGCGGCCGACTGCAGCTCGGAGTTGATGTCGTCGAGCTCTATCAGGCTCGATTCCAGCCGTTTCAGCAGCTCATCGGCCTGGGGATGGTACTGTGCCACGTGGCCCAGTGCCGACTTGGCCTGCCGCAGGCGGGCGAGGACGGACTGCTCCGTCTCGTCGTCCACCGCAGCGGCGGCAGTGGCTATGCCCTCGCGTACCGCCTCGGAATGTGCCAGCAGTTGCGACTCCTGCTCCAGCGATGCCTGCTCGTCGGGCTGCAGCCGCGCCTCGTTGAGTTCGTCGAACTGGAACTGCAGGTAGTCCTGCTCTTTGCGGTTCTGCGCCTCGGCGGCGGTCAGCTCCTCCAGGTCGCGCTTGAGGTGCGAGTAGGTGCGGTAGGCATCCTCGTAGCGCTGGCGCTCGGTACCGCCCGAGAGTGTGTCGAGCAGCGAAAGGCGGAAGTGGCTGTCGCCTAATGTCAAGGTCTGGTGCTGCGAGTGGATATCAATCAACCTGGCACCCAGCTGCTTGAGGAAGGGCAGCTGGACGGGTGTGTCGTTGGCGAAGGCGCGGCTCTTGGCCGGCGCAGGATGAGTGTGTCGTCGTAGTCCACGTCGGCCTCGTCGAAGAGGGGTTGCAGGCCGAGCCCTTCGATGTCGAAGCGGGCCTCGACCACACACTTCTTCCCCTTGTCGGCCAACACCGCCGCATCGGCCCGCTGCCCAAGCAGCAGCCCCAGCGCGCCGAGCAGGATGCTCTTGCCCGCACCGGTCTCGCCGGTGATGACCACGAAGCCTCGCCCAAATGCAATGTCGCTCTCGCGGATAAGCGCGTAGTTTTCTATGTGTAACGTTGTCAGCATTGTTCGTATTTTAGTTTAATAGTAGGTATCGGTAGGTAAAAGTAGATAAAGTAGGTAAAGACAAATGTATTCTTGTCAGGTTGCCTCTATCAACAAAGACTAATCATCCCATTGTTTTTTACGTATTATTGCAGACATATATGAATTCAGCAATCTGCTCGTATCCTCTATTTCAACAACCAATCGGGATGCCTCCTCCTGTGAAATATATTCTAGATCCAATGACAAATAAATATAGCATCGGCATTCCTCAAGGCTTGCTTGGGAATAGTTGTAAAACCGCAACTTATCATCCTTGCCTATCCGCTTATACCCTTCCGCAATGTTGGCACCAATCGAAACTGCCGCCCGCCGAAACTGTGATATTAGGCCAAACCTCTCGTCCTCTGGAAAATGTTTGGTTACTGAATATACATGACGTATAAACACCCTTGCCTTTTGCCAGGCCACGACATCTTCAAACGTATTCGTCATAATGCCATTGTCTTTATCTACTTTATCTACCGATAACTACTTTAACTACAATCAATCATTCACCCAAGAAGTGGCATCACCCTCTCCAGCGCTCCCACGAAGGCATCCACCTCCTCGCGGGTGTTGTAGACGGCGAAGCTGGCGCGGACGGTGCCGGGGATGCCGTAGCGATCCATGACGGGCTGGGTGCAGTGGTGGCCGGTGCGGACGGCGACGCCCAGCTGGTCGAGGAGGGTGCCGACATCGTAGGGGTGCGCCTCGCCGACGAGGAACGAGAGGACGGAGGTTTTCTCCGGCGCGGTGCCGTAGATTCTGACGCCTGGCAGTTTCCGCAGCTCGGCGGTGGCGTAGCGCAGCAGGTCGTCCTCGTGACCGGCGATGGTGCCGATGCCCACCTCCTGCATGAAGGCGATGGCCTCGCCGAGGCCGATGACGTCGCCCACCGAGGGGGTGCCGGCCTCGAACTTGAAGGGCAGCTGGTTGTAGGTGGTGCGTTCGAAGGTTACCTCGCTAATCATCTCTCCCCCACCCTGGTAGGGCGGCATTTCATCGAGCAGTTCCTCGCGGCCGTACATCACGCCGACACCCATCGGGCCGTACATCTTGTGGCCGGAGAAACAGTAGAAATCGCAGTCCAACGCCTGCACGTCGACCGACAGGTGCGAGATGGCCTGTGCGCCGTCGATGAGCACGGGCACGCCGTGGGCGTGGGCAATGTCGATGATTTGCTTGACAGGATTGACGGTGCCGAGGGTATTCGACACATGGTTGACCGCCACCAGACGGGTCTTCACGCTAAAAAGCCGCTCGTACTCGGCGAGATCCAGCACCCCCTCGTCGCTGAAAGGGATGGGTCGCAGGCGGGCGCAGGCCAGCTGCCAGGGCACGATGTTGGAGTGGTGCTCCATGCCCGAGACGATGACCTCGTCGCCGTCGCCCGAGAACCGGAGTTTCCCTAGCGAGTTGGCCACCAGGTTGATGCTCTCGGTGGTGCCGCGGGTGAAGACTATCTCGTGGCTGTGGCGGGCATTGATGAGCGATTGCACCTGTCGGCGCACGGCCTCGTAGCGCTCGGTGGCAGCAGCGGCCAGGTGATGCGCGCCACGGTGGATGTTGGCGTTGCAACGGCGGTAGTAGTCGTCCACGGCCTCGATGACCCGCAGGGGCTTCTGCGTGGTGGCCGCATTGTCGAGGTACACCAGCGGTCGGCCGTGCACCGTCTCGCCCAGTATCGGGAACTGGCTACGTATATCGTTGAGGTTCATTCGGACTTGTGTTTTTTGACCAAGTGCCGCACCACGAGGAACGCCACCACCGCCACGAATGCCACGATGATGATGATGCTCAACTGGCGGCTGTACTTCTCAATGACCGTCGGGTCGGCCGCCTTGTAGGCCAGCCAGCCGAACAGCGCCAGGATGACATTCCATGCCAGCGCGCCCAACGTGGTGAAGAAGCAGAACGCGCCGAGGTTCATCCGCGACAGGCCCGCCGGGATGCTGATCAGCTGCCGTATCACGGGAATGAAACGCCCCACCAGGGTGGAGACGTTGCCGTGGTCGTTGAAATAGGCCTCGGCGCGTTGCACCTTCTCCTCGGACAGCTGCAGCATGCGACCCACCTTGCTCCGCGCGAAGGCGTAGATGATGGGGCGGCCCAGCCAGAGCGAGAGGAAATAGTTGATCAGCGCGCCCAGCAGTGCGCCGACAGTGCCAAACACCACCACCAGCCACACCTGCATGCCGCCCTTGCTCTCGGGGTTGCAGGCCACGTAGACCGCCGGCGGAATGACCACCTCCGACGGGAAAGGGATGAACGAGCTCTCGACCGTCATCAGGCCCGCCACGGCCCAGTAGTTCATGTGCGCGTCGTACCAGTGCAGCAGGTCGGCCACAAAGCCGCCGCCGGCCGTGTCGCCACGCACCGCCTCGGCCACACCCGAAGGCTCCTGCGCATTCAATTCATTTACATTCAACAGTGTTGCCATCAGCAACAGAATAAGTAGTCGGTATGCTTTCATAGTGTTAAATTTTCCTAATTTTAATCAACTGTCCCATATCGTGTCATATCGCTTCAGAGTTTATGTATTCATTAAGAGAGTACCTAGAGAGTACCTAGGGGGTGCCTACCACCCCTTCAGCTCCTCCGGAGAGATATCCGGAGGGGGCACCAGCGGCCCCAGCAGGTGGTGCGCCACGATTTCGGGGCATATCTCGCCCAGGTACCCGGCATCCACGTCGGGCAGCGTCTTGCGCGCCTTGTTGTAGCGGTTGGTGTAGAAGTAGGCCGCCGCCAGATAAGTGCTGTAGAAGCGGTCGTGCGGGTAGAGTCCGAGCGACTCCTCGCCAAACTCTATCAAAATATCGTACTGCCCGTGGCCATAGAGGAACTGGGTATAGCCTTGGCACTGCCCCTCGTTGCAGTTGGGTGCGAGCAGCATCCGCTCGAAGCACTCCGACGCCTTGTCGAAATGCCCCGCCGCATCGTGTACCAGGGCGGCTGCGAAATAGACCTCCGCATTCCCCTCGTCGCCCCTCCGTTCGGCCAGCGCCGCCTCCAGGTTGAGCGCCTTGCGCACCGACGCCAGCGCCGACGGCATGTCCCCCCGCTCCATATAGCACATCCCCATGGCGGCATACGCCTCGGCATCGGCGGCATTCTCGTCGATGGCCTTGCGGAAATAGGTGATAGCCGTCTCGAAAACCCCGTCGCGGGCATAGAGGTTGCCCACCGTGCGGTACACGCGGTCGCGGTGCTCGGTGTAGTCCAACGCCCTCAACATGGTGGTAACGGCCAGCCCCGTGTCGCCCATCATGTCCTGCACTTGCGAGAGCGCCACATAGGCATCCACAAACGACTTCTCGATGGCCACGGCATACTGCAGCGCATCGGCCGCCTGCTCGTACAGCCCCATGTCGCGCCGCGTCAGCCCCAGCGCATACCAGGCATAGCGGTTATAGGGATCCTTCCGGGTGATGTCCAGCAAGGTGGTGGCCGCCTGCTCCAGGCGGCGGGCCATGGAACAGGTGTCGTAGTAGTTGTATATCGACACCTCGTCGGTGGGATCGTAGTGCAGGGCCGCCTCGTAGTGGGCTATGGCCTGCGGGTAGTCGGCCATCTTGTAATACTCCTCCGCCATGTTGCCGTATATGCGCCCCGGCATCCATCCGTCGGACAGCGCCTCCTCGTAGTAGGAGATAGCCTTCTCCGGTTGGTTCATGGCACCATAGGCCACACCGAGCGAGTAGGCCACATCGGTATTGTCCGGCTCCTCCCTGCGCAGCTTCTGCAGCATGGCCACCGCCGACTCATACTGCTGATGGGACATCAGCTGGTGGGCGCGCCGGATGCGCACCTCGGTGTTTCCCGGATAAAGGTATTCGGCATATTGCACGGCCTTCTCCAGCGGCTGCTGGTCGTTCACCTCGAGATAGTAGTCGATAATGATTTCCAGCTCGTCCACGTCGAAGAACTGCCGCTCCCCTTTGAGTACCGTTCTCTCAAAGTCGAGCACCAGGTCGCGCACCTCGTTGTCAAAATCTTTGAATCTATCTTTCTTCATTGCTGTCTAAAACGAGAATCTAACGGAAAATCCCCCTTTGGTGGTGGAGTTGGGGTACGTGTTGGATATGTAGGGAGTGTTGATGTTGGTCTGGAAGAACGCCTTCACCGTGAGGCTCTGCGTGAGGGCGTACTCTCCATTGAGTTCGGCCATCCACACCGACGAACCCGAGGAAATCTGGCTCAGGTTCTGGTTGATTTTGCGGATGTTGGTCATGTTGTCGGTATAGGTCAGGTTGAGCGACACCACGACATCGCTCTTCAGGTGATGCGTACGGTCGGCGAATTTCACGTCGAACTCAACGTTCTTGAACCTGTATCCCGCCCCGAAGGTGATGCCGTCGCTAGTGGTTTCGGTCAACTGGTTGTTGGAAAACGAGAGCTGCAGTGTGCGGTTCTTCCGCACCGACAAGTTGAACTGGAAGCTGTTCACCATATTGACCGACACCCGTATCAAGGGGTTGAATTGCTCGGTAACCTGCACACCTTCCATACTGACAGGGGGGATATAATCGCCTATATTGTTAAGTACAGTCTCGCCACCATAGTCATATCCATCATACGCCCCAATAGCCGCGTCGGTATAGAAGTTGCCTATTGTGTAGGTCGATGCGTAGCGATGCGAGAGGGTGATGCTGGTGAACCACTTCTTGAGCAACTGCACCTTGTTGAGACCGTTGTAGTTTATGCTCCAGTTGGGCAAGGGGAACTTGGTGAACGGAGAGAACGACTGGGTCGCCGGGTCATGTCCGAGGTAGGTGGCAAGGAAGGCGGTCAGCAGTACCGTCTGCGAATTGGCACTATAGCCTGCAGGATAGTACTGGCCATTCATCGTGTCGAGCACCATTTGACTGCTGTATGGGTCTGGATTGGCATCGGCCAACCGCTCTGCCACCGTTGTGCGGTTCTCCAAGAATCGGGCGAACAAATCGTCCACATCGCTGAATGCCGTCGCGAAACTCCATGTTGTCGTCGTATAGTTGCCCATCATCATTGGCGACAATGGTCCCATTACCCCTCCCACCTCGCTCATGTACTTGTAGTAATACTCCTCTCGGGAAGTGTAGTTACGGGTGGCGTTGAGCACTATTTTGAAGTCGCGCAGCGGTTCCATATTGGCCTGTAGCGAGAGGGTGCTGTTAGATGTCAATTCGTGTGGTGTATTGAAGAGCGTGTCTCGCGAAAGCAAGTCGTATCGCAACAGATCGTCCACCACATCGATGTCGTAACCAAGGATATAGCCCATCCCTGGAGTCCAGTGGTTGCGGCTGTCGAGACCCACAAACATGGGTTCACCCATATAGCCTGGTAGCCGTGAGCCAAAGGTGTTGTTGTACGTGATAGAAACATCGCGGACACTGGTGGCAATGCGAAGGGCGGTATTGCGGACGCTCTTGAGGATTTCCTTCACCTTCTCATGTCGCAAACTGTCCGCCATCGCCACCGAATCCTTCTTGCTTATATTCTGCTGCCGGGCAGTACGGGCTGGTACTGCTGGCTTACGCGGCGGGGTAGGCGACAGTACTTCCTTGAGCAGTTTCGACCTGTTGTACATCGTCATCATATTGGCAGTTGCCGATAGTTGTAGCGTGGAGGACGACTGGAGTATCGAACCCATCGATTGCAACGCCTGCGTGGTGCCCTGGTAGGCATAGTTGGTACGGTAACTGACTGGTGCGCGGAGAAAGTCCAGATAGGGCAATTTGTTGACAGGCAAATCGTAACTGGCCGTAATCGACTGCTGGAAATTCTGCATGGTTCCCCCTGTGGCTATTGAGTGCCAAATGGAGTCACTGGCCGAGGCCGTCTCTATGCGACCTATGGGCTCATCGATGCGAGCATCGGCATTGGCAGAATACTGTATGCGGAATGTTCGCATCAGGTCGTACTGAAGTCCATAGGTACGTTGCCACATGAACTGTTTAAAGTAGGTTGGCTTGACAATAACCAAAGCAGCACTTTTATTGCGTAATAGTGTCTCTTCAAAGTCACGGTAGACCTCGGTAGAAAAACTCAAGTTCTTCGGCATATAGAAGAAATTAAACTCCTTCAGTATACGCCAATTCTTATGCTTAAAAAGTTTCACCTTGTCGAAAGGTTTCACCGGTTCTGCCTTGGGGGAATAATTATATGCAAAGCCACCTCGGTGCTGATCTTTACTGAATGACTCGATTTCATCATCACTCAAACGTTCCCGACTATAGGCATAGGAAAAAGTGAAATTTTCTATATCATAGAAATGCGGCTTCAACACGTCCTTTCCCGTACGTTCCTTCTTCACATTGGCCAACGTAAGGTTTGTGCTGCTCTTGCGACGCTGTGTCATGTGGCGTACACTATCACGTTCTGTTGAGTTAACATATGTAGCCAAGTCATCACTCAACAGCACGTCGGGATTATACGGATTGTAGTCTGGGCTACCTATCTCACGGTTGTAGTCCATGTACAGCGGAATATGTAGACCCCATTTTTCTGGCAAGAACTTGCCCAACTCCAAATCCAATGTACTCTGGAACGTAATCGTATTCATCAATTCTTCCTTAATGAGGGGTTCCTCCAAATTGCCGAAACTCGCTGTGGTATAGGATCCATAGAGCGACAAGTTACCAACGTCGGCCAAATTAGTACGAGCCAATGCCATCGCTGCCCATCCTCCTTTGTTAATATAGTCAGACAATCGTAATTCGTTCACCCAAATTATGGCTGATTTTGGCAACATATTATTCCCATCCGTCAAACTCTCTTTCTTGGGATTACGCACACCTATCATGATAACCTTCACCTTACCCAAATTCGGAGAACCCAATACAGTATACTTCTTGCCTTCCACTATCTCCGAATAGAGCAACGACGGTGAATATCCCCTTTCCCCTGCTCTGATTCTGCTATTTCGATTGGTCTTGATCTCAATCATCTTCTGCAGATCAACATCCACATTATTTTCTACTGGCCAAATCGCATATGGGTTATCTGCTGACGTATACCAAGAGGTGAATTTAAGGGGAAGTTCATACTCGTAATAGTTGCTCGTATAGTCACTCCCTAAGCGTACAAAAAGTACCATGTCGTCATCTTTCAATTGGTCGGCGGCATACTTCTGCTCGGCGTGTACGAACATCTTCATGTGTCCATACTGACGAAGATCGTAACTTGTGGATCGGTAGATGGCTCGGGCATCTCCACTGGAGAGACCGTCCACATCCAGTTGGATGGACTGCTCGTTGAGTTTGGTGGAGTTGCTGCCTGACGAATACCACTCCTCGCGTTGGATGCCAGGAGGCAGAACATAGGGTACCGGTTGGCGGGAGCCGTTTTCCTCTATATTGACGGTAGAAATATTGAAACTGGCATTCTGTGTGGTTCCCGTGGGGTAGTCTCCCGGCTGCAGAAGTTCCTCGGTGTACTTGCGCCATGTGGAATAAACAAGGTCGAGCGTTGCGAAGCGTAATATCACAGGTTCCTCAAACTGGTTGAGGAACATTCGCATGAAGCGTATGGATTGATATCCGTTGAGGTTTCCGACCTTGGCGTCGGGTTCACGGATTGGGATACGGAACTGGTACCACTTGCAGGAGGTGTATTCGCCGTTGGCGAGTCGCACGTCATGGGCTTCTTGTATATCGACGATGTGATTTTCGCCTATGACCATGCGCTCGGGACTCAAGTCAACGACATATTGATAGTAGTTCTCTGCCTCACTCAATGTGTTGTCCTTGTTGATATCCTCCACGTTGGGGTAGGCGGAGGCGGACGTCATGTAATCCTCGTCGTTGTCTTGGTCGGTAGGCGAGTTGCCTTCGGGGTTGTTGTAGCTCTTGTAGCGTTCGGTAACCTTGACGTCCCTGTCGTCGTAGTATGAAGATAGGAAGTAGCGGAAGTCGTCGCTCGAGGGGTCGGTGATGGCCTGCTGGTAGGCTTGTGAGGCAGTACCGTGGCGGGTGGCGATCCGGTTAAGGTAGTCGGCGAAGAACGACTGTTCGTCCTGCAAGCCGTGGGTGGAACCGAGTCCGTCGTAACCCACATCTTGATACATACGGGAGGAGGCATCGTTATCGAAAGCATTAACGATAGGTTGAGTGGTGGGCACACGTCCCCAGATGGTGGTATCCACATTCACCACCTCTGCCGATGTGGGCAACCCGTTCTCAAAACTCTTGCGGCCATCGCGAAGTATGTCCTCACTCACGTCGCCCAGGTTGATGTACAGTTTGCCTCCGGTGTGGTTGGGGTTCTCGATGAAGGGATCCATGAGCCAAAACTCAATGGTCTCGATGTTCTGAGTCTCAAAGTCGGTGTAATCCAGTTTGCGCATGATGCCACCCCAACGAGAAGCGGGGTTGAGGAGGAATCCCGATTCGCCGATACCGGCACTGTAGGCTGTGGGAGCCACATCATAGTTGTACGGGCCCTTCTCTTCTGGGTAATAGGCGAGGTTCAGTTCATATACACTGGTGAGCTGGCCGGCGACACGATCCTTATTGGGGAACACCTCCTGCTCGTAGATACGGCGGGCGTATGGTTTCGAGATGTCATCCTTGCTGATGTTTGGGGGACGGTTGCCATCATAGTAGAAGTCGTTGCTGATGCGGTACCAAGCCAGTTTGGCGCGGTTGAATCCGTACGCCAAGCCGCTGTTTGGGGCTGTCTCCGGGAAGAGGGGCATGGCCTGACGGTAGTCTTGCGGGGTGCTGGCCAGGTACCACGAATTGACGGAGGTGAGGCTAATACTGTTCTCCGCACCCTCGAAGTCATCAATATAGGACACGCTGCCTTCACTGGATCCCGTGCGCGACATACCTGGCACAAAATGCGCAAACTCCGCCTGCAGTGTCAGTGTCGATGGCGCCTTGGTGGAGATGCCTGGCAGGAGATCCATCATCTTGGTTATGAACGGCACATCGTGACTGTAGGACACATCGATCCCCCAAATGGTGTTGGAAGTCGGCTCATCGCCGAAATTGTTCTTTTGGGTAAGGGGCTTCTCATGGAGATTCATCCAGGTGGCACCAAGGTGGAAGTCGGGCTGGAACTCATAGTCAAGATGCAGTCCCATCATACGCTTGGTTGTCATACTGAAGGCGTTGTTCTCGCTACTGACACTGATAGGCGTGCCCGATGAAAGAATGCTCTCGTTGATGATGCGGACGGTGCCCATGGTATAGTCCACTGTATAGTCCACATTCTCGATCAGTGGCATACCGCCGGCAGTTACCGTTACCGATCCCTGCGCCACACTATAGCCAAGCGATATCTCCCCACTCACCGACGAAGTGTAGTAGCCTTCCAGGTAAAATCGGTTGCGGTCGGCATATTGGCGCGCCAGGGCTTGAGTCATCGTGTAGAGCGAATCGAAGCAGTAGCGGTTGGCTACTTGCTGGTCGCCAAGCAGTTCGCGCAGATCCTTTCCGAATGGCTCGATGAAAGGGAAGAAAATGCGTCCCGTGGACGCCTGAATAATCCCCCCCTTGAAGGCCGCCGAATCGAACCAGTCGAAGACACCGTCGGCATAGTAATAGCTCTGCGAGGCATCCATACGGTCCAACCCAAACAGTTCTATCAGCGGAACCCCCTGCTTCGGCCCCTCCGTGAAGAATCCCACCCCCACACCGCCGTCGGGACTCTCATAGAGGACATTAAGGCGGAAATTGTCGCGACTGATCTGGCTACTCTTCAGGAAATAGACATTCTTCATCATCAGTTTCCACAGCGGGCTTCGGGTATCCACCGAGGTGGATTTGAGCAACTTGACGATGAGTGTATTGGGATCGTTAATTCCATCAGTGGTGAACTCGCCGACTTGGTAGACGGTTGTGTCGCCGACCATCTGGTACTGGAACGCCACCGCCAGCACCTGATCGTTGGACAAAGGCTGGTTCAGCGTGATGAACCCCAGCTGCTGATTGAACGTATACTCGCTGCTATTCAGCAGGCGCGCACTCTCCACCTTCTCGTAGTCCACGCCCCCTGTCAATCCAAGTCCCTGCATGTGCGCCGTAACCGAATTGACAGAACGGACGGACGAGGGGAGCACCAGTTGCAGCAGGTCGTTGGCCGTGTTGGCCGGATATCGGTTGCCGTAGCCGTGGACACGGGGATTGGAGGGGTTGGTCTCGCCAAGGTCGGTGAGCGCCAAGATGTTTCGGTTCTGGGTTACGGCGGCGCCGACGTTGGTACGCCACACTTCAATGCGGAGAATCCTTATGTTTGAGTTGACCACCGGGAGAGTGGACAGGGCACGATTGTAGTTGTCGCGGAAATACTGGGCGATGAAATAGTGGCGGTTCTCCTCGTACTCGTCGGCACGTATAGCGAACTCGTGGCTGCTGGCACCGCCCTTAACCTGGAGGTTCTCGGTGGAAGTCTCCTTTTGGCTGAGGACGGCGTCGATGGAGAGCTTGCCGAACTTGAGCTTGGAGTGGAATCCGAAGAGCTGCTGGCTACCGCGGATGAGGGTGGAGTTGAGGGGGAAGGCCACGTCGCCAGCCTCGAACAGCTGCAGTATATCATCCTCCTTGCCCTCGTACTTTATCTTCTTTTGATTCTCGAAGTCGAAGATGGCATTGGTGTTCTGGTTGATGGAGAAGTCGATAAGGTCGCCTATTTTGGCGTTGAGGTTTATCTGGATGTTCTCGTCGAAGTCAAACGAGGTATACGAGCGCTCGGAGGGATCGACCTGGGGGTCGTTGCGGTAGTTGTTGACAAGCTGGAAAGTCAGCTCGACGGTACCCGAGTGTTCGATGGTGAATGGAGGCTTGCCGTTGAGTTGGGCAAGTTTCTGCGATATTTGGGCGAAACCCGGGATCTTGGAGAGCAGTCCGGCATCCTCCCCGCCGAGGGCGCCGCCCTCGGCCTTGCCTGTCCAGTATTGCTGCATGAGCTGGTCCATCTGCCAGTCCTGGTACTCCTGGAAGGTCATGTACTCGCGCGAGAGGATCAGGTCGCCCACCTTGGTGATGCGGACGTAGGAGCGGGTGGCCGGGTCGTATTCCACGGAGGTGGTGATGGCCGACGGGGTGTAGCCTGAACCCATCGGGGTGAAGTCGGCGGAGTCGGCCTGGGCGCACACGAGGGCGGGCAGGCAGAGGAGGAGGAGCGTTATGAGTATACGGCGCGCTTTCAATGGTAGCGGTTTTAACCCAGAAGAAACGCAATCGCGCACGTAATATTGTGCGCGATTGTAAAAAAACGGTACTTTTTTCCGGGCGGCCGGGCGGGGTTCTCCAGGTACTCTCTAGGTACTCTCTTAATGAATACATAAACTCTGGTGCGATATGAATCCATATGGATTCACAGCGACTCAAAGTCGGCGGAGTCCCTCCTTGATGATGTCCTCGACGGTCATGGGCGAGCCGTCGGAGGCGATCCACTCGGTGCCGAGGAGGAGCTTCTCGACGGCGGGCTTGGGGTAGCCGAGCATGGTGAGCGCCACGAGGGCCTCGTCACGGGATCGGGTGTTGCCACCGGAACTCCGCCCTCCGGCCCCCACACTCACACTCCCGACCTTGTCGGCCAGTTCGATGACGATACGCTGGGCGGTCTTGGCTCCGATGCCCTTGGTGCGCTGTATGAGTTTGGCGTCGCTGGTGGCGATGGCGTTGCGGAGCTGGTCGACGGTGAGGCTGGAGAGCATGACGCGGGCGGTCTGGTTGCCCACGCCGTTCACGCCGATGAGGAGGCGGAACATCTCGCGCTCGGCGAGGTCGTGGAATCCGAAAAGCTGGTGGGCATCCTCGCGCACGGAGTGGTGGGCGTAGAGTTTCACCCGGTCGCCCTCGGCGCGGCGGAGCGCCTCGTAGGTGTTGAGGCTGATTTCGAGCAGGTAGCCCACGCCGCCGCAGTCGATGACGGCCTGTGTGGGTTCAAGGTTGGCAAGCATGCCTTCAAAGTATTCGTACATAATGATTTAGAATTGGTATCCTATGCCTTGTGCGGGGCTGCCCTCCTGCAGGGTGTAATCGTCCTCCTGGGGGTTGGTGAAGAGGGGGTCTTCGCTCCAGCGGCCGCCGCGGAGGATGGTGTTGGTGAAGGTGGTGTCGAAGGCGTAGCCGTCGATGGCGGAGGGCAGCAATTCTCCGCCGTAGTAGTTACCCCAGACGATGCAGTCGATGAAGTCGGCCTTGACCAAGTCGCCGCCCACGATGCCGGAGGGGGTGTTCATACAGTTGGAGAGGACAAGGGTCTCGATTTTGCGCGCCGTGTAAGTCCAGTAATTGGCGAAGGTGCAGTGGCTGAAGTCGTAACTTCCGCCCAGCAGGACGGTGAGCGAGGCGTAGCAGTCGTAGACCAGCAGGTTGTGGCCGGTGATGTCGGCGCCCTGTCCGATGATGCCGCAGTCGCTCATGTTGCGCACCACGGTGTTGCTGACCTCGAGTTTCGAGGCAGGGTAGCATCGCAGGCCGCCGACGGCGTTCTCGACCACGGCGTGGTCGATGATGTTGCCAGTGCTGTGGTTGTAGAACCAGAGGGTCTGCCACTGGCCGGGGAGGAAGCGGTACCAGCCGTCCTGCCGCAGCGAGGTGAACAGCACGGGCCGCTCGGCGGTGCCCCGGGCCAGGAGGCGGGCGGCGGAGTCGATGACCAGCAGCGCGCCGTCGGCGAAGTAGAGTTCGTCGCCTGCGGTGAGGGTCAGCGTGTTGCCTTCCAGAACGGCGGCGGGGTCGAGGAATATGTGGGGCAGCGAATGGTCCCAGCCGTCGCAGTCGATGGGGACGTACCATGTGCCGTCCATCGGCGCAAGCCTGTGGTAGACGGCGTTGCGTCCCCAGGCGTTGAGGGTGATGCGCTGGCCGTTGCTCAGGCGGATGTCGTCCTCGACCAGGAAGGGCTCGCGGGTGTCGTTGGGGCTGATGCGCGCCTGCACGAAGATGAAGATGCTGTCGCCGGCGGCGATTTCCACGTTGCGGGCCACCATCGAGGTGTCGCCGTCCACGTTGAGGCGGAAGCGGCTGGCGCGCCCCTGGCCGAGAGTGATGGCGGAGAGGCGCAGGTCGGAGGCGGAGCGGTTGAAGACCGTGAGGCGCCGGGTGGCGGTGCCGACGGTGGCGAAGACGGTGTCGAACGAGAGGGTGTCGGCCGAGAAGACCAGCGCCACCGACGTGTCGTCGACCAAAAGGGTATCGTCGTCGCAGGCGGAGAAATGCAGGCTGGCCACGGCGGACAGCAGACAGAGCAATATACGGAGGCGTTTCATCGGGTGTAGAGGCTAATGATTTCTTCCAGACGGCGCGAGCAGACGGGGCAGAAAGGTGCATAGTCGCGCATCATGCAGTGCATCACGGGGCGGTAGACTCCCTTGTCCGCGTAGCCCGCTCCCTCGTATACGCCCAGCGGGCCGCACTCCGTCCTGGGCACGTCGGCCCGGTCGGGTGTGGGGATAGGGGTTTCGGCAGGGAGCATCGACTGCCATTTGCCTTGGAAATCAACGAGGTTCGTAATATTGGGTTCCAGTGGCTCGTGGGCGTGGAGGTGGAGGTCGGCGTAGGAGAGGTTTTCGTCGACATACTCGTCGGCCAAGCCGCCGATGCCGTGCCCCAGCTCGTGGACGAGGACATACTCGGCCATGCTGTGCAGCGAGGTTACGGAATAGAAATTGTAGATGGCGCCGCCGCCGTACTTCTCGTTGTTGAGCACGATGACGATGTGGTCGCAGGGGGTGTCGCCCAGCACATCGTGCAGTTGGAAGAGATTGAATGTCATGGCGTAGCGGTCGGAGCCGAGGGCGTTGTAGTCCACGCCCGCCTCGCCGCGGATGAAGTAGAGGTTGAAATCGTCGCGGTGGCTGCGGAACGGCTCCTTGTCGAAGAGCAGCCGTGCCATGCGGCGGCAGGTGCTGTTGTAGTAAGCCGTGTCGGCGTCGAAACCCTGCATAACGAAAGCCACGTCGAGCTTGACACTGGGGTCGCCGTGAATCTCGTACAAGTCAGCATCGCGGAGTATTATATTCCCCGCGAGCGGGGTCTCGCCCGGATTGAATGCCACCACCGCCTGGTCGAAAAGCCGCATCTCCTTGTCGCGTTTCTGCAAGGCAATCCGCACCATGCCGCGCGGCATGGGCAGCAGCAGGACCTCCTCGAACCGCTTCACCGCGGTCTTGCCCTCCGGCGTGTCCCTGTACTCGCGGAAGAGATTGCTGTATCCGCGGCTGTAGAGCAGCCGTCCGCTTTCGGCGTCGCGCATCTCAACGCGGTAGTCGCCGTTGTCGAACGGGTCTATCAATTGTGTCCGCGAGCCGAACCAATCCGACCGTCGATCAATCCAGTGCTCCACCCACACGGTGTCGCCCTGGGCAGACCCCTCGCGCAGGCAGTCGAGCCGCAGGGTGCCGCCGGTAAAGTACCGGTCGAAGTCCACGTCCTGGCCCCACGCCGCCAGCGGAAGCAGCGACCACGCTACAATCAGGATTTTTGCCTTGTACATAATCTCCCGCATAACGCTGTCGGCACCACTTTATTGCACATCCCTAATGAAAATAATGCACAATAAACGCGCCCGCGCGACGTTACATTTTCGTTATGAAAACGATTGCCATCATCAACGGCCCCAACCTCAACCTCACGGGCCGCCGCGAGCCGGAGGTCTACGGCTCGACCACCTTCGAGCAATGCCTCGATCAGCTGCGCGCCGCGCATCCCGACGTGCAAATCACCTACTACCAGAGCAACGTCGAGGGTGAACTGATAGACCATATCCAGCGCATGGGCTTCGAGGCCGACGGTCTCGTCGTGAACCTCGGCGGCTACAGCCACACCTCGGTTGCCCTGCGCGACGCCCTGCTGGCCGTACCCGCCCCCAAGGTGGAGGTGCACCTCTCCAACATTTTCGCCCGCGAGGACTACCGCCACCACTCGCTCATCACCTCCGCCTGCCGCGGCATGGTATGCGGCCTCGGCCTGCAAGGCTACGACCTGGCAATCAAAGCCCTACTTTAACTAGTATAACTAGTGCAACTAGTTTAACTAGAACAAACACGGCTACTGGAAAAAAATCATCCCCCGTGTAAGATTTCGTCCCTTCGCCCGACTACAAGGTATGAAACGCGACGAAGCAAACCAATTCAAACTCGACTACCTGCCCCTGCAGCCCGCCATGCAACGCATGGCCGAACACCTGCTGGGCAACGAGGATGACGCCGCCGATGTGGTGCAGGACTGTTTCGTAACCCTCTGGAACGAAAGGGACAAGCTTCGCCGCGTGGTCAACCGCGAGGCGTGGTGCATCACACTGGTCAAACGCCGCTGCATCGACCTGCTACGCAAACGCCGCCCCACGGTAGAACTGGACGAACGCATGACCCTGCAGGAGGAACCACCGCAGGAAGACCCTCGGCTGGAACTGGCCATGAGCCTCATCGGCCGCCTCCCCGAACGGCAGGCCCAGGCCCTCCGCCTGCGCCATTTTGACGACCTCGACACCGCAGCCATCGCCACCGCCATGCACATCAGCGACGGAAACGTCTACACCCTCCTCTCGCGTGCCTATTCATCACTGAAACAAATGATTACCGAATATGAAAAAGCAAGATAACACCCCCCTGGATCTCAAGCAGCTGCTCGCCAACGTCGAGCATGCCGGCCGCGACCAACGCCGCCAGGCCGATCTCGCGGAGATGATTGACCAGATGGCCGCCCAGGAGAAACGCCGCCCCTGGCACTGGTACGCCCTGCGCGTGGCCGCAGCCGCCTGTGTGCTTTTCTTCATCGTCACCGCCGTGCGCATCTGGTACCTGCCCACCGAACTGCCCGCCAATCCGCTGGTGGCCGAGGCCGAACCCGTTCCCGTGCCCACTGGGGTGCGGCAAGAGTTCCCCCCCACCCTACCCTCGGCAGCCAAACCCATCTCCAAGACCGTGCGCAAGGCCAAGCCAGCACCGACCCAAGAAGTGCAGCGAGAGACGGCTGTGCCGGAAGAGATGCCCTATGTGGCCGAGGAGGCGCCCGAAACACCCATCATCGAACCCCCGGCCGAGGCACCTGTGGCAGACTCCACGGCCACGACCGAACCCGAACCCACCCTCCTGGCCGGCACCGAGGTAGAAAACGCCCCCACGCCCGTACCGCCGCAGGAAGAGGCGGAACCCCGCCGCCGCAGCTTCTTCAGCACCCTGTTCAGCCCCGCCGAACCCGATCTCATGGACGGCACCGTACTGGCATTCAACATCCTGTAGAGAAACAATCAAACACCACCATAGTCATGAAACGAGCAATCCTTTTCCTGGCCGCCCTCGGCCTCGCCCTCGGCGGTCGCGCCCAGGCCGACACCTCCGGCACCCGCCACGTGAGCCTGACCCTGGGACTCAGCGCCAGCACCACCCTCTTCGCCAACGGCAACGACATGTCGCCCTACTACTCGAAGTACGGCTTCGCGCTACACCTGCCGCTGACAGTCCACTACCGGCACTCGCCCCGCTGGACATTCTCGGCCGGGCTGCAATACGACTTCCAGTGGTCGCCGCTATACCACCGCGTGGAGGTGGTGGAATCCGGCGAGGGCATCGACTTCCCCTCCGGCCCCGTCGTGGGCGACCAGCGCGCCTATGCCTTCCACGGCTACCTCGGATTTCCCTTACAGGCCACATGGTATCCCTTCCGCAGCTATGGCCGGAGGCTGTACCTCAACTTCGACATCCATCCCGCCTACGCCATCAACCGCCTCATCTACATCAACGAAGAGGTCCTGTCCCGCACGAGCAGCACCCTTTGGAACGATGGCACCGGCGGCAGCTGCATGTACCCCTGGAAACTCGAGGTGGGCCTCACCCTCGGCACCTCCGCCGTGGGGCTGCTGCACGGACTGCGCCTCTTCGTCAACCTTCTGCCCACCTACCGGGACGTTGTCTCGGGCGAGGACATCTACATCGCCGGACTGCAATTCTTCCTGTAAACCGTTAAAACATTGAACCCTTATGAAAAAAAACAACCGCCCCCTGCTTGCCGCCGCCCTGCTCATGGGTCTCTTCTCCCTCCTCGGTGCCGTCACCGCCCACGCCCAAGAGGAGAATCCCCTCGTCGCCACCACCGGACCCAACGTGCTGGGACAAGGCCACATACAGTGGAACAGCAACCTTGAGTACCTCCACTACGAGATTAATTTCTCCCACGACCCAACCATTCGGGTCGATCGGTTCGGCCTTGGCAACGGCCTCCGCTTCGGCATCGGCAACCGCGCCGAACTTACCGTCGACCTTGACTGTGAATACGGAATGAACAATAGCAACCGCTACAGGAACGGCTTTGGTCTAACCCCCTCCGTGGGTGCCAAACTGCTCCTCTCCGACGGCCACGGGTGGTTTCCGCAGACGGCATTCTTTACCCACATCGCCGCACCCATACCGCTGTACAACAACGCCCCATGGTATACCTACGTGCGACCCGAAATAGGGTTCCAGTTCCGCAACCGCCTCGGACAACGGTGGCTGCTCGACTACTCGCTGGGATTCTCCTGGGACGGCTTCAGCGGCGATCCACTGGCCACCTCCTTCGACTTCCTCTCCGACTACGTCCGCTACTCCCTCTTCGCCCGCTGGCTGGCCACCGACCGGCTACTCCTCGGTGTCGGCGTGGGCAACACCAACCTTGTGTACCAACGCAGCGCCGACTTCGAGCTGCGCTACCAGGCCAACCCCAACCTGCAACTCACCGTCCAAGCTTCCTCCAAACTCGGCATGAGCGATGTCGGCACCAGCAACCAAGTCCATGCCCTTGCCGGCATCAGTTGGACTATCCGATAGGACGCCCTAACAAATGCAGAGAGAGAGCGACCGATTGGCCGCTCTCTTTGCGTGTACCTCCTGGGGGAATCGAACCCTCATCAAAGGTTTAGGAAACCTCTATTCTATCCGTTGAACTAAGGAGGCATGAAAGCTTAAAGCTTTCTCTTTATCTCTATCACCTCGTAGGCCTCGACAATGTCGCCCACCTTGATGTCGTTGTAGTTCTCGATGTTCAAGCCACAATCCTGGCCGCTGACCACCTCCTTGACATCGTCCTTGAAACGCTTGAGGGAGGCCAGTTTGCCGGTGTAGACCACAATGCCGTCGCGGATGATGCGGATGTTGTGGGTGCGCTGTATCTTGCCGTCGAGGCACATACAACCGGCGATAGTACCCACCTTGCTGATCTTGAATGTCTCGCGAATTTCGAGATTGGCCACAATCTTCTCCTGGGTCTCGGGAGCGAGCATACCCTCAATGGCATCCTTGAGTTCGTTGATGGCATCGTAGATGATGCTGTAGAGGCGGATGTCGATATGCTCGGTCTCGGCCATGCGGCGCGCACCAACCGAGGGACGCACCTGGAAACCGATGATGATGGCGTCGGAAGCCATGGCGAGCGTAACGTCATTCTCCGAAATCTGGCCCACACCCTTGTGGATGACATTGACCTGCACCTCGTCGGTACCCAGTTTGATGAGAGAGTCGCTGAGAGCCTCGACCGAGCCGTCCACATCGCCTTTGACAATGATATTGAGTTCCTTGAAGTTGCCGAGGGCGCGGCGGCGACCGATTTCCTCCAGCGTGAGGTGGGTCTGTGTGCGGAGTCCCTGCTCGCGAGCCAACTGGGTGCGCTTGGCGGCGATGTCCTTGGCCTCTTTCTCGTTTTCCATGATATTGAAAGTGTCGCCAGCCTGGCAAGCTCCGGTGAGACCGAGGAGCAGCACGGGCTGCGAGGGACCGGCAGAGACAACCTCCTGGTTGCGCTCGTTGTACATGGCACGGACACGTCCGGCCACAGCACCGGCCACGATGGGGTCGCCTTTGCGCATGGTGCCTTCCTGCACCAGAAGCTTGGCTATATAACCACGTCCCTTGTCGAGTGCACTCTCGATGACCACACCCTTGGCGCGCTTGTTGGGGTTGCCCTTCAGCTCCATGATGTCGGCCTGCAGAATCACCTTCTCAAGCAGGTCTTCCACCCCAATGCCCTTCTTGGCACTGATGTCCTGGCTCTGGTACTTGCCGCCCCACTCCTCAACCAAGAGGTTCATGTTGGCCAACTCGGTCTTGATGCGGTCGGGGTCGGCACCGGGCTTGTCTATCTTGTTGATGGCAAACACGATGGGCACACCCGCCGACTGGGCGTGGTTGATAGCCTCGATGGTCTGCGGCATAATCTTGTCGTCGGCGGCAATGACGATGATGGCGATGTCGGTCATCTTGGCACCGCGGGCACGCATGGCGGTGAAAGCCTCGTGACCGGGAGTGTCGAGGAAAGTAATCTTGCGGCCGTCGGCGGTCTGCACCTCGTAGGCACCGATGTGCTGGGTGATGCCGCCCGCTTCTCCGGCAATGACATTGGCATTGCGGATATAGTCGAGCAAAGATGTTTTACCATGATCCACATGACCCATCACGGTAACAATGGGGTTACGGGTGATAAGGTCCTCGGGACGGTCTTCCTCTTCAGTCTTATTGATGGTATTGACCACATCCTCGGAGGCAAAATTAATCTCGAAACCGAACTCATCGGCAATGAGCTTGATGGTCTCGGCATCAAGGCGCTGGTTGATACTGACAAAGATGCCGACCGACATGCAGGTGGCAATAATCTTGTTCACGGGTACCTGCATCATGGTAGCCAACTCGTTGGCAGTAACGAACTCGGTTACCTGCAGGGTCTTCTGCTCCTCCATCTCGCGCAGCATATCCTCCTCCATCTGGGCGTGAACCTTCTGCCGCTTCTCGCGGTTGTGCTTCGAGGTCTTCGATTTTCCCAAAGGCGAAAGGCGAGCCAATGTGTCGCGAATCTGCTTCTCGATTTCGTTGTCGTCAATTTCGGGTTTCTTCTCCTCCTTCTTCTTTTTCTTCTTGCCCCCAGCGGCCTGCTGCTGTTGGGCGGCATTTTTCTGGCTTTCTTTCTTGGCCTTTTCGCGCTCCTTGTTCTCCTTTTTAGCCATTTCGGCACCGATTTTCTTCACCTCTTGAGCGCTGACAGCCTCTTTCTTGGTGTGCTTACGCTTGCGCTTGCTGCCTGGAGTGTCTGCTCCGTCTTTGCTGAATTGGCTGAGGTCAATCTTGTCCAGCACCTTGGGACCCTCAAGTTTTTGATACTGGGTCTGTATGAACTCGGGTTCGGGCTTGGCAGGTTCGGGCTTGGCAGGTTCGGTTGCAGGGGCAGGGGCGACTGGAGTCGGGGCTGTGGGCTGGGAAACCGGAGCCGCTACAGGGGCGGGATTCTCTGCCTTGGCACCCTTGGTTGGACGCTTCTTCTTGTCGGGACGGGTACGCTGGTTGAGGGCACCCAGATCTATCTTGTCCACCACTTTGAGGGGGCCATTGTCCTGTGGCTCGGGTTCGGGTTGAGCCACCTCGACGGTTGGTTCGGGTTCGATGGAAACCGGTTCAGGTTCCGGCTGCTTTTCGGGTTCCGGCTGCGGATCCGGCTGGGGGGCAAGTTCCGGTGCTGGCTGCATCTTTGGTGCCGAATAGTTTTTGATGATAACCTCTTCGGACTCGGTCTCCGGCACCTCTTTGGCTTGGACTTCCACCACACGGTTGGCACCGGTAACAAGCTCGATCTTGTCGGCTTCTTCCTTCACTTTACGCTCGCCTTGGAATGCCGTGGCCAGCAGGTCGTACTGCTCCTCACTAATCTTCGTGTTGGGGTTCATCTCCACTTGATGCCCCTTCTTGGCCAGGAATTCCACAATGGTTTGCATTCCCACGTTGAATTCCTTGGCCACCTTTGTCAATCTGCTAATTGCCATATCTGTCGAGTCCTTTCTTTATTCGGTTAATTATTCAAACTCAGATTTGAGCACGTCGAGCACGTGGTCGATGGTCTCCTCTTCAAGGTCGGTGCGGGAAATGAGCTCCTGCTTGGGCAGGTTGAGCACACTCTTGGCGGTATCACAGCCTATCTTGATGAGCTCGTCGATGACCCACTGCTCGATTTCGTCGTTGAATTCCACCAGTGCCACATCGTCGTAGTCCTCGTCGGTGTCGCGGTAGACCTCAATTTCGTAGCCCACGAGCCTGGAGGCGAGCTTGATGTTGTACCCTCCCTTACCGATGGCGAGGCTCACCTGGTCGGGTTGCATGAAGACTTCGGCCTTCTTCTCGTCCTCATGAACCTTGATGGAGCTGACCTTGGCGGGTGCCAAGGCGCGCTGAATCATAAGGTCGGGACGGGCGGAGTAGTTGATGACGTCTATGTTCTCGTTGCGCAGTTCGCGGACGATGCCGTGGATACGGCCGCCCTTGACACCGACGCAGGAACCCACCGGGTCGATACGGTCGTCGTAGCTTTCGACGGCTATCTTGGCGCGCTCGCCGGGCTGGCGGACGATATTGCGGACGGTGATGAGACCGTCGTAGATTTCCGGCACCTCGGCCTCCAGCAGGCGCTCGAGGAAGATGGGGCTGGTGCGCGAGAGGACGATGACAGGGTTGTTGTTGCGCATCTCCACCTTGAGTACCACGGCGCGGACGGTGTCGCCCTTGCGGAAACGGTCGGCGGGTATCTGCTCGTTCTTGGGGAGCACGAGCTCTATCTTCTCGTCGTCGAGGATGAGCACCTCCTTGTTCCAAGGCTGGTAGACTTCGCCGACGATAATCTCACCGACCTTGTCGCGGTATTTCTGGAAGATGAGGCTCTTCTCGTAGTCCTGTATCTTGCCCACGAGGGTCTGACGGATGGTGAGAATCTCGCGGCGGCCGAACTCGGACATGGAGATGGGTTCGGAAAGTTCCTCGCCGACCTCGAAGTCGGACTCGATTTTCTGGGCATCGCTGAGGGCGATTTCGCGGTTCGGGTCTTTGACGGCACCGTCCTCGACGATGGTGCGGTTGCGGAAGATTTCGAGGTCGCCCTTGTCGATGTTGACGATGATGTCGAAATTGTCCTCGGAGCCATAGCGTTTGGCCAGGGCGGCGCGGAAGACTTCCTCGAGGATGCGCATCAAGGTCTCGCGGTCAATGTTCTTAAACTCTTTGAATTCCTGGAAGGAACCACTCAAATCTAACGTCTTCATATTATACTGTATATTGATATTCAGAATTGGATGGCCACGCGTGCGGACTTGATATCGCGGAAAGCGAGGCGGTGTTCCTGCGGGGCCTGTTTCTTGGAGCCGGGGGTGATGAGGAGTATGTCGTCGTCAGAGACCTCGCGGAGGGTGCCATCGACACGCTCGCCGTCGAGCATGACGACCTCCAGGCCGCGGCCGATGTGGCGGCGGTACTGGCGTGTGAGCTTGAGGGGCATGTCGGCTCCGGCGGAGCCCACGTTGAGTTCGAAGTCCTCCTCGTCGCGGTCCAGCTGGCTCTCCACGGCGCGGCTGATGGCGATGCAGTCGTCAATGGTTACGCCGTTGTCGCCGTCGATGTCGACAAATATGCGGTTATCGGGCGTGATTTTGAGGTTCACGAGGAACTTATCGGTGCCTTCCATCGCATCGTTCACGAGCTCTAGTATCTTGATTTTCTCCAACATAAGCAATAAAAAAGAGGGTGTTTCCCCCTCTGCAAATTCGGTGCAAAGATAGGAAGAATTTCTGAACCGACAAAATATTTTTGCAAAAAAAGTCGCAATTGGCAGGTACAGAAGAGGTTCATTCACAGTGTCATGTAGGCTATAGGTTTTTCCTCTCTTCTTGTTTTCTTGGGGAGTGGGTACAATATTTCCGGGGAAGCGGCGTTATGGGGGTAACGCTATGGCAAAAATCGAGATGGGCATCCTGGGCGGCTTCAGCGGCCGCGTGGGCGCCGTGGTGGGCTACCGCCGCCGCGGGCAGTGGTTCGTGCGTGCCTACCAGCCGCACATAAGGGACCGCAAGTCAGCGGCGCAGCTGGAGCAGCGCAGCCGCTTCAAGGCGATGATACAGTTCGCCTCGCCCGCCACGCCGGTGCTCCGCGTCGGCCTCAAAAAGCAGGCCGCCACGCAATGCCTCACAGAAGGAAACGTCTTCCTAAAAATCAACAAACAACACTTCAACTCCTCCCCTGAGCTAGGGGAGGTGAAGTCAAAGATAGACTATCCAAAGTTGCGCTTCTCGCAGGGTTCCCTGTCAGCGCCTGCGGCGCTGCAATATGCTATGGACGAGGGCGGTGCGGTGACGGTGCGGTGGTCGGCCGAGGGCGGGCGACTAGCGGACCGCATACACATTTATGTCTACTGCCCTGCGGTCATGACAGGTGTAGCCCTGCAGGGCGAACGCGGACGGCACAGAGTGCAGGCACTTCTGCCACAGAACTTTGTGGGGAATGAGTTGCACCTGTGGGCCTTCGCCGAGGGGAATGGTGGCGAGGCATCGGCGACAGTCTATGGGCGGCCGGCGGAACTAACGCGCCTCGCGGACGGCACGGACGGAGAGGCCGACATCGCGCGGGTAGTAGTACATGTGCCGGCTGAGGAAATCAAAATCGAGCGCCCAGGCTCTATTGGGGTAATCCATCCAGAGCGAGGCGGACCAGTAGCGGCCGACGCTGTTCCGGTAGGTGAGGGTGTCGTCCCATCGCTCGCCGGCGGCGGGCAGGAAGAGGCGGTTGCCGTTGGGGCCGGTGAATCGGCGACCCTTCACGCCGTTCTGCGTGTCCCATCTTGAGTCGCACTCGTTGAGCAGTTCGTCCCATTCCTCCTTGGTAGGCATGCGTGCGCCGTCGCCGAGGAGCATCGTGGCGGCATCGTCCGAGGGCGTGAGGAGGGTCAGGGTGTCGGTGAACCCATCATAGCCATGAGTGGCCGAGTAGCAGTATTTTGTAAATCCATGGGCTTCACCGTAACTATGCACGTAAGACCTCTGGCTGTAGACCTCCTTGGGCTCGATTTCGCCCCAGGCGTAGTAATTGCCGTACTCTTCGGGGCTGCCGGCGCCCAGGTTGCAGTTGGCCCACAGCAGGCCGCTGGGCAGACCCAGGTCGACCCACGCGAACTCTTCCTTCTCTTTTTCGCAGGCCGACAGCATCAGGGCGGCCCCCACGGCCATCAGGGCCAGTTTCTTGATTGTCTTTTGCATATTGTTCAGTTCAATGTTATTTCCCATAGGTGGGCGACCAGGTGTTGCCGGGGGTGATGTAGATGTAGTTGCGCTTGTTTAGATTCCGTTTCTGGAGATTTTGAGCAGCAGCGGCAGGTGGTCGCTCAGGCCGCCCTCGTAGCGCGGCCCCTGGTTGGTGCGGCGCGGACGGACGCCGGGCTTGCGCTCCTCGGGAGTGAGGAGGTGGTCGAATCGTATCAGCTTGAGCTTTCGCACCTTCCAGCTGTCGTCGGCCAGGAAGAAAACGACGTCGATGTAGCGCCACTCGCCCTGGTACTTGTGGCTGCCCCAGTCGTCGGGCAGGCGGTAGTCGAGGTTGCGGATGCCGTCGGGGTTGACGGTGTCGCCGCGGAACCCCATGCCGTCTGCGATGGCGGGCTCGTCGGCGGTGGAGTTCATGTCGCCCAGGGCGATGACGGCGGCCTGCGGATGGCGTTTCTGCAGGCGCACCATCTGGCTGCGCAGCTTCTGCGCGATGCGCAGGCGGTGCCGGTCGGCCTCTTCCCCACCCCGCTTCGAGGGCCAGTGGTTGAGGAACAGCACCACGGTGTCGCCCTCGGGCGTGGTGCCCTCCACCTGCAGGATGTCGCGCGTGTAGAACCCTGTGGTGGAGTCGGACACACGTATCGGCTTGCTGTAGAACACGCGGAAGCGGTCGCGGCGGTAGAGCAGCGCGACGTCGATGCCGCGGCGGTCGGGCGAGTCGTAGTGCACGTAGCGGTAGCCGTACCGGCGCAGCGGCGTGGCGTTGCAGAGTTCGCGCAGCACCCACGCGTTCTCCACCTCGGCCAGCCCCACCACGTCCGGCAACTCCATCTGCATCAGCGTCTTGTAGAGTCCCTGGATTTTGTCGTTCAGCTTGCGGCGCGTCCAGTGGTAGTCGCCCCGCGGTGTGAAGTCGTCGTCGTTGGTGTGGGGGTCGTCGCGCGTGTCGAAGAGGTTCTCCACATTCCACCATGCGGCGGTAAACATGGAGAAGGCAGTGTCTTGACTTTGAGCCGGGAAGGTAGCCATCAACAGCAAAAGCAAGATGAACGGCCTCATTCGGCAGGAGCCTCTTCTGCCACCGGGGCGGCCTCCTCGGCCACGGGGACAGGCTCTTCAGCCAGGGCGGGAGCCTCGACGGACTCGACCACCTCTGTGGCCTCGGGCTCGGGCTGCCACGGCCAGCGGTGCTGCGTCAGCTTAAAGGCGGCCAGCGCGATGGCGGCCAGCACGACGATCCAGATGAGCAGTTTCTTCCACCAGGCCATCTTCTTGTCGGCAAAGGGATCCTTGCCGACCACCTTGGGATACTGGGCCACGGAGGTCAGCGTGGCGCCGAAGGCGGTGTTCACCTTCACCATCGAGTTGATGGCCCAGCCGTTGGCGTTCAGCACGGGGCCGAGGTTGCGCTTGCGCAACTTGAGCCAGGCCAGCAGCATGGAGGGTCCGCTGATGAGGACGACGACGAGGGCCACGGCGATGATGGGGTTGTACCACTTGTCCACCATGAATTTGGCCACGGCAGCCAGTGCCACGCCGATGGCGCCGATGGCCAGGCCGATGGCGGCGAAAATGCCGGCGAACTTGGCAATGTCGAAGGCCGGCTTGGGCGCATCGGCAGGCTTGCCGTCGGCGGCCTTGGCGGTGAGGTCGGTGGAGGCGGTGTCGGCCTTGGCGGTCATGTTGTCGAACTGCTTGCTCTCCTTCTCCTCCGCACTCTTGCTGATTTTGTCGGTAACCCAGTTGCCGAACTTGCGGTAAGGCGTGAAGAAGGCCTGGCCGACGGAGATGGGGTTGTCGATAATCTTGGTGACGGTGGCGTCCCAGTCCTGCCCCTGGCGGTCATAGAAGACGCCGTTCTTGCCCTCGCGGAAGTTGCGGATGTCGCCTGCGGTTACGGCGGCAGCGATGTCCATCTCGCCCAGACCGGCTTTGGAAACGCAATGGCAGTAGAGCAGGTACATGCCGCTCACCCCTGCCGAGGCGAGCTGCTTGGGCATGTCGGCAATCTTGACACAGAGGTCGCAGCAACGCTGGTCGATATAGAGCTGGCCGGCCTGGAAGACGGCTTCAGTGCCGTCGTGGCGGTCGTAGAAGTCGCTGAAAACGACGTAGTTGTGCAGCAGGTTGACAAAGTCGCGGCAGAGGCGCAGCAGTTTCTCCACGGGCGCGAAGGCGGCGCTGTGTTCCTCGAGGCGGGCGGCGATGGCCTCGTTCATGGCGGTTTCGCCGGCGGTCTTCCACTCGGTGTAGGCGTCCACCTTGCCGAGCAGGGCGTTCCAGTCCTCCTCGCCGATGCTGTCGGCCTCGATGCCGGCCAGTTCCTTCACCGAGGCGATGGCGGCCTTCCAGGCGGGGTTCAAGCCCTCCACCAGCGGAAGCAGGGCCTCCTTCGAGGGGCGGGCCAGGGGGTAGGTGGCGATTTCGGCCACGTTGTCGGAGAGGTTGCTGTCGCTGATGGCGGCAATCTTCTCCACCTGCACGTCGAGGGCGGCGGCGGACTCCTCGTCGAACTGCACCAGCTTGCAGCGCATGAACCAGTCGGCCACCTTGGCACGCACGGCATTGACGGCAGCCTCCGCATCGTCGCTCTTCTCACCGAAGGGCGGCTCGAAGGGCTCGGCATTCTGGGCGGTGTACTCCTCCTTGCACTTCTCCTCGAACACGGCCATGTACTCTGCCACCTCGGCCAGCGAGATTTCCTCCTTCTCCACGCCCAACGCCTTGAGGATGAGGCGCGCGGCATCGAGCACCTGCTTGCCCTCCTCGCTGTCGGCCTGCACATCGGCAAAGGCGATGGTGTCGTGGCCCTTGAGCAGGTAGTTCAAGTCCTTGAGTACCTTCTTGAGCCACTCGGCGGCGGCCACCACCTCGTTCACGCGGATGCGGCCGTCCTTGTCAGAGTCGAGCATGGCGAGGGTCTTCTCGTCGAACTCCAGTCCCTTCACCGGGCAGCTCAACACGGTCCAGAGTTTCTGGTCTAGTTCATACAGATGGGCAATGTCGTCGGCGGTCTCGATATTGACGCGTGCCACACCGCCGACCATGCTGAATTTCCACTCGTACCCACTCGGGGAGACAATCTTGTTTTTCTTTGCCATATCTTTGTGTATTTTAATTTATTACAAACAAAAACACTTGCCCGGCAGCAGATGCTGGGACACTGCAAAAGTACAACTTTTTCTGTAAACCCAAAAAATAATTTTCCCCTAAACCCGCTCCAACAAAAAGCTCACCGGGCGGAAACCGTCGTTGCAGCTTATCATGGCCGAGTGGGGGTTCTTCATCCAGCCGTCGTAGAAATTGCCCTCGCCACGAGCCAGCGCCTCGACGAAGGGACGCATGCTCTCCCACGCGCTGTCGCACATCCCGTCGGGCATCTGCCCGTTGTGGCTGACCCACGTCTGCCCCTCATGCACGTCGCAGGTGTGCTCGATGGGGTTCTCGTAGAGCGCTTGCAGATCCTTGTAGTCGGCCTTGCGGATGGCGGTTATCTTGATGTCGTACATAGTCATTTCAATTTGACACGTGCCGCACGGCGCATCAGGGCATCCCAGCAGCGCGCAGGCAGCACGTTGTGCAGGAACACCAACAGGTGGGAGGCGCGGCCGGTGCGGTAGCGGGCCTTGGGACGGCGGCTGTCGACAGCGCGGAGGATGGCGCGGGTGATGACATGCGGCGACGAGAGGAGGTTGGAACTGTAGCCGTAGTGCATCACGTCGGCGAAGCGGGTGCCGTCGGCCTCGTAGGGAGTGCCGGCCGACGACTCCCTCAAGTGGCGGGCGGCGATGATGCCCCAGTCAGTCTTGATGCCGCCCGGCTCTATCATCACCACGTCGATGCCGAAAGGCTTCAGCTCCATCCGCAAGGCATCGCTCAACGCCTCGACCGAATACTTCGACACATGATACCAGCCCCCGAAAGGAAAGACCATTCGACCCGCGATGGACGAGATATTGACGATGCGCCCCGAGCCTTGCCCACGCATGGCCGGAAGCACCAGCTGGCACAGGCGCGCCAGCCCGACGACATTGACCTCCAACTGCCGTCGCGCCTCCTCCATTGGCACTGTCTCCACAGCACCGAAGTGGCCGTAGCCGGCATTGTTCACCAGCACATCTATCCTACCCTCTTTGTCAAGAATCGTTTTGACACCTTCGGCCATCGACTGCTCGTCTGTGACATCCATTTTTATGGGCACAACGCCCTTCTCTCTCAGGGGTTCCATCAACTCCACCCGCCGCGCTGCAGCATAAACTTTGTGTCCTTTCCCGGCGAGACTCATTGCAGCATCATAGCCGATGCCGCTGCTCGCTCCCGTTATCAAAACAACTTTCTGTCTCATACATTATCAATTATCGCGTGCAAAAGTACTCATTATTATTGACACAACAAAAAAAATTTTGTCAACCCGGGGAAATTCTGTATCTTTGCAAAAAAATTAACTCATGTCTTCTATCAATATTATCCGCCCTCCGAAAGTTAGAATAGACGGGAATGGCAAAAAATTCTGGTCCCAGATAGGAATGATTATTATCGGCACCACCATCTCGCTGGTGTTCACCATCGTGGCTGCCCAGCTGCTCGAAAGCCATCAGCGGGCCAAAGACCGCCGACTGTCGGCACTCATGGTAATGGCAAGCATCGAGAATTTTGCCAACGACCAGCTCGACGGAATCGCAAGGCTGGAACAAGCCGATTCTGTTTGCACATGGCTGTTGAGTGTGCCAGTCGATGAGCTGGAATTGTTGCCTGAGAGCGAACTGAACATGCTGATGAGAACAGCCTCTTTTAACTTCCAAATTGTCTATGACCGGGCGGCGGAAAGCATCTTCTCCAGCACTCTCGAGACTTGGAAAAACATGGGAAGTTTCCAGTTTATCAACAATGTGGAATACTGCTTCGACTACATGCGTGTCATGGCAGACGAATGGAACAAATGGATGGAAGAAGACGGAGCGCAGGAAGACATGATACTCAAGAATCCCGACCAATATCCAGGGAAATACAGGTGCACAAAAGTGCTGCGAAACCCCGCAATGCGCGAATCCATGGGGCTGAAGCATAACAAGATATGCTACCTGAAATTCAATGCCAACCATCTGCTATACATGAACAGAAAAAATATGGCTGTAATCGGTATCAGCGAAGAAGAGCTTCATGATTTTATTGAAGAATCCCGACGGGAGATCGTCATTGACGCTCCAGCACCCATGGCTGCTGATTACTACACCCCACTCCTCTCACCGGACAGCATCATCACCGTCTCCACCTACAAAGCCCATCTCGACAGCATAAAAGCCGCGATGAACATCCGTTAACCTACACGATTTGCCCCACAGCGATGGCCTCACCTCGGGGCCCGTCAGCAAAAACTAATTACACATTGACATCTTAAACATCACCGCCACCTCAACCCAGTGACGGTTTCTATTGAGCGTGGGGGCAATAAAAACGGGAATTTTGCGTTTATATGGGTATGATGTAACTAATACAAATCATCTATGGAACCATTATATAAACCGACCAAATCAATCAGAGAATATTTCGATAGTTTTGCTCATGAGTTTTCCTATTCAAGCAAGGAAGATAAATTGGCAGAGATTGCTAATTGTGTGTATCATGGATACGATTTCTTCAATGAACTAAACGAACAATGTATTGAACACCCTGATAGGGCAGAAACCATTTGCGGAACCATCTCCAATTATATCGGAATGATACGTGGTGGAGGATTCAATCCCATTGACAATTTTGTCTCCGATGATAAAATCAACTTGAAGCAGTTGGTGAAATTGTTTCAGGATGAGATTCGGAATCTCTATAGATTTCCTCTTGCACAGAATCCCTATTTTGCAGATGTAAGAAATTATTATGACGAATTAATTAAGCGACATTACATTGATGCTGACGAATTCAGACAGCTATGGTGTAGTCCAACTCCTCTTGATAGAATACCCATCTCGGAAGAAGAGGTTTTGTCCATGAATCCGTGGGGTTCAAGTCTTGAGTACGTTGACCCCATACGTGGTGGGTCAACGATTTACGATGACAATGCACAATGTGTCCTTAAATGCGATGAGGCTTATATTGGCGAACATAATCGAAATAACGATGCTGAATATAAATACCGGATTCAAAAATGGCCAAAACCATTTATGGGCAATCCACTTACAGCAAAGGTTGTGCTGCTAAGTCTTAATCCGGGATTTAAAGATTGGCAAAAAAGAGTGTTGGCAAAAGCTTTGACGATATACTATCGCGAGGCAATCTTCAAACA
>CACZLT010000010.1 GCA_902782185.1 uncultured Bacteroidota bacterium
CAACGCCCTCGGCATGCTCATCGGTGGCCGCATGGGCATCTTCCTGCTGCAATGGCTATTCAACTCGCTAACACTCTGGTTGTTGTATAAGACCGCCCGACTGTTTGCCTCGGGTCTGCGCTCGATGGTGGCGGTGCTCGTTGCACTGCTCCCCTACTCGATGTTCCTCTGCGAAGGCAACATGTGCGAAGAATGGATGCTGCCGTTCCTCACATTGGCCATTTTCCTGACAGTCAGGGGCGTACTGCACCATACACCGAAAGAGAGCTCGCGTGTACCCATATTTCCGTTCATTCTCGGCATGCTCTTTGCCGCAGTGGCGCTCATCCGCCTGAACGACGCAGTGGCCATCGTCGGAGGTCTCATGGCGGGGTATTGTATATGGCTGATTTCCAGAAGAGATTTTACGCAAATGCTTACCGCCTTATGGAAGTTCGTGTCGGCCACGGTGGTGGCGGCGCCGGTGCTTTTCTGGCTGGTGAACAACCACGCCCTCGCTGACTTCTGGCACGCCTATTTCCAGGTCAATGCCGAGTATACCGGCAGCATCATGTCGCTAGCTTCCAGTGTATTTACCGAATTGCCGCGCACTACACTTCTCGTGCTAGCCATAGTGCTGGCTATCATGATATGGCGCACGAAGAAGCGCCTAGCCCTGTGGGTCATACTGTCTGCCATATTGCTGGAAACCATATTGCTTGGCCCGAATTACTTCGAGCATTACTATATTGTCCTGATGCCGTTTCTGGTGCTGCTGCTGGCGGTGGGCACGAAGAGAGCCTTTGCGGTTGGTTTTGTGCTGGTTATGCTGCTGCCAGTGGGCAAAGGCATGCACATGGAGGCCCCACGGGCGGTGTCACGCATCTATATGCGGTGCAAGGATATTGCCATTCCAGAGCGCCAGGAGAATGACAGGTTGCGACTCGAACAAACTGCGCGCCTCTTCGCCGCCGTGCCCGAATTCGAGCGCGACAGCATCTGGAACTACAATCTGATTATAAACCGCTACGACGACTACCACGTGCTTCCAGCCAACGGAATAGTTCAAATGAATGCACGCATATTCCCCATACTTCCGCATTGGTGGGAAGAGACGCAGAGTCCACTCAACGCGCCAACGCTGCCGCCATGGATGGTGGCCGGCTACGGCGGCGACACCCCCGAGACCTCTATCGACAGTGCCACACTGGCTCATTACCAGTTGGTTGGAACCATCGACCCCGAGGTCTCCCGCATCGCCCTCTACCGTCGACGCTAGAAAAGTATCCCGATTGGTACCAAATGCTTCCATATACTTCCAGTGCCTTTGTATTCCCCTAGAGATTCCCTACCATTCCCCTACCGAACCGCCGGCATTCCATCCAAAATATTTTTATGATTTAATATAAAAATCGGCGGAAAAGTCGTATATTTGCAGTCGGATTGCAGCCGCAGGAACGCTGCAACCTGCTGAACTACATGATGATTGACTGCAAATACACCGCCGAAATCGGCACCGATTGGGATGCCCCGGCCCTGCGCGCCCTGCTGGCGCGGGTGCGGAAGGCCGTTTTGGTGGCCCACATGAACGCCGACGGCGACGCCGTGGGGTCGCTCACCGGCCTCTTCAGCCTGCTCGGCCGCCACACCTCCGCCCGCCTCACCATGCTGCTGCCCGACGGATGCCCCGAGGACTACCGATGGCTGCCCCATACCGACCTCATCCTCAGCGGCAAGGACCAGCCCACGGAATGCCAACAGGCCATCGACGGCGCCGACCTCATCGTCTGCGTCGACCTGGCCGACCTCGGCCGCACCGGCCGCTTGGCCGACAGCCTGCGCACCGCCACCTGCCAAAAGCTCCTCATCGACCACCACGAGCACTCCCAACTCAAAATCCAGCATTCGGAGTTCCACCTCGAGGTAGTGGACCCCGATATTTCGTCGGCCTGCGAGCTGGTCTACTGGCTCTTCCGCGACCTCTACGGCGCGGATGCCTTCAGCACCGACGCCGCCACCAGCCTTTACACCGGCATCAACACCGACACCGGCGGCTTCTCCTACTCCAACCGCGACGCCAGCCTCTACCTGGCCGCCGCCCACCTCTCGCAGTGCGGCATCGACCCCATGGACATCAACCGCCGCATCAAGAACACCTTCACCCCCGAGCGCCTCCGCTTCTTCGGCCACGCCATGAGCCAGCTGCTGGAACTCTACCCCGAGAAGAGCCTCGCCCTCATGACCATCCGCGAGGAGGAGATGCGCCGCTTCGGCGTGGAGAGCCCCGACCTGACGGGTCTGGTAAATGAGGTGATGAAGCTCAAGGACACCGACTGCGCCATCCTCCTGCGCGAGGAGGGCGACAAGGTGCGCCTCTCGTTGCGCTCGAAAACGCGGTATGACGTGAACCGCCTGGCCTCCGACCTATTTGGCGGCGGCGGGCATCAGCGCGCCGCCGGCGCCACCAGCCGCCTCTCGCTGGCCGACACCGTGGCCAAGGTGAAGCGCCACCTCGGCCTGTTGGCCGTCACCTGCTGCCTGCTGCTGGCCACCTCCTGCCGCGACGTGCCGGTGGTGGACCTCCAGCCCGCCAAGGGCGACACCCTCAAGGAGAGCCTCATCGACGCCAACCGCACCATCGCCCGCAGCGAGGAGACCCAGATCGACGCCTATGTTGCCCGCCGCGGCTGGCAGATGCAGCGCCTCCCCTCCGGCGCGCGTGTCATGGTTACCCACCCGGGCACCGGCGCACCCGTACAGTACGAGGACACCGTCAGCATCGCCTACAGCGTGGAAGCCTTGAGCGGTGCCAAGATATACAGCAGTGCCATAGACACCATCGTCGCCGGCCACCTGCAACCCACCCGCGGCCTCGACGCCGCCATCCGCACCCTGCGCCGCGGCGACCGCGCCAAGGTCATACTCCCTTCCGAGCTGGCTTACGGTGTGCTCGGCGACGGCCACCGAATCACCACCCGCATGGTGCTCATCTACGACATCACGATAAATCAGTAATAATAACAAACAAACACAAAATGAAAAGACAAGTAAAAGTTGCCACCCTCTTGGTGGCTGGAATGACACTCCTGACAGCCTGCAACAGCACGGGCTTCAAGACCTCCGACGGCGGCCTCCTGTACCGCTTTGACAAACAGAACAGCGAGGGGCAGCAAGTGCAGGAAGGCGACGTGCTTATCGGCGAGATGACCGTCAAGTTCGACACCATGACCCTCTTCAGCAACATAGGTTCCCCCGACCGCATCCTGCAGGCTTCCCCCAACTTCCCCGGAAACCTGGAGAAGGGCCTCGTCATGATGCGTGTGGGAGACCAGGCCACCTTCGCCATTATGGCCGACACCATGGCCAAGTTCATGCAGCCCGAACAGATGCCCCAAGGCTACCAGCGCGGCACCAACCAGAAGTTCTACTACGAAATCAACCTGCAGGACATCCTCACCAAGGAGGAACTCGAGACAGAGCGCACCAACTTCATGGCCGAAGCCCAGCAGCGCCAGGAGAATGAACCCCAGATGATTGCCGACTACGTCCGCGACAATGGCATCAACGCCAAGCCCAACGCCGACGGCCTCTATGTCATCGTCAAGAAGCGCGGCAACGGCCCCAAGGTGGCCACCGGCAAGGAAGTGGCTGTGAACTACACCGGTCGCCTGCTTGACGGCACGATGTTCGACTCCAGCGTGGAGAGCGACGCCAAGGCCGGCGACATCTACAATCCCCAGCGCCCCTACGAACCCCTCACCTACACCCAGGGTCGCGGCCAACTCATCCCCGGCTGGGAGCAGGGCGTTGAAGGCCAGCCTGCCGGCAGCCAGCTGCAGCTCATCATCCCCTCGGCCCTCGGCTACGGTCCCCGCGGCGCAGGCCAGATGATCCCCCCCTACTCGCCCCTGGTGTTCGACATTGAAATCGTAAGCGTCAAGTAGTTACACCCCATGAAGAACATAGTCATATTTGGAGCCCCCGGCGCCGGAAAAGGCACCCAGAGCGACTATATCGTACAGCATTTCGGCCTCACGCACGTCTCCACCGGCGACCTGCTGCGCAAGGAGATTGCCGACGCGACCGAGCTGGGGCTGCGCATCAAGAGCCTGATGGACGACGGGCAGCTGGTCTCGGACGACATCGTCATCGAGATGATCGACCGCGCCGTCGCCGCCGACCGCAAGGGGATGCTCTTCGACGGCTTCCCACGCACCGTGGCGCAAGCCCAGGCATTCGACACCCTGCTGGCCAAGCATGGGCGCGAGGTAACCTGCATGGTCGACCTCGAGGTGCCGGAGGAGGAGCTGATGCGCCGCCTTCTGGAGCGCGCCAAGATACAGGGTCGCGCCGACGACAACGAGGTTACCATCTCGCACCGCCTGACGGCCTACAGGGAGAAGACGCTGCCCGTGGCCGAATACTACGCCTCGCAAGGCAAGAAGATTGTCATCGACGGCCTGGGCACCATAAAGGAAATCTGGCAGCGCATCCTCCAAGAACTTGAAAGATAACCCAATGACCAGCAACTTTGTAGACTACGTAAAGATACTAGTACGCTCGGGGAAAGGTGGTGCCGGCTCGGCCCACCTTCTCCGTGTGAAGTACAACGCCAAGGCGGGGCCTGACGGGGGCGACGGGGGCCGTGGCGGCCACGTCATCCTGCGCGGCACGACGCAGCGGTGGACGCTACTGCATCTGAAGTACACGAAGCATGTCTTTGCAGAAAATGGGCAGAACGGCGGCGACAACCTGCGCACCGGCCGCACCGGCCAGGATCAGATACTGGAGGTGCCGCTGGGCTGCGTGTGCCGCGACGCCGAGACGGGCCAATACCTCGGCGAAGTAACCGAGGAGGGGCAGGAACTCATCATCGCCAAGGGCGGCCGCGGCGGCCTGGGCAACGACCACTTCAAGAGCGCCACCAACCAGACACCCCGTTACGCCCAGCCCGGCGAACCGGCCGTCGAGAGGTGGGTCATCATCGAGTTGAAAGTGCTTGCCGACGTCGGACTTGTGGGCTTCCCCAACGCCGGAAAATCCACCCTGTTGAGTACCGTCAGCGCCGCCAAACCCGAGATAGCCGACTACCCCTTCACCACACTGGTGCCCAACCTGGGCATTGTCCCCTACCGCGACGACCGCTCGTTCTGCATCGCCGACATACCCGGCATCATAGAGGGTGCCTCCGAAGGCAAAGGTCTGGGGTTGAGATTTCTGCGCCACATAGAGCGCAACTCGATACTGCTTTTCATGGTGAGCTGCGAGCAACTGGAAATCGCCAAGGAATATCGCGTGCTGGTGGAGGAACTTCGCAAGTACAACCCCGAACTTCTGGACAAGCAGCGCATCCTGGCCATTACCAAGTGCGACATGATGGACGAAGATATGCAGCGTCAGCTGAAGCGACACCTGCCCAAGGACATCGACTGTGTCTTCATCAGTGCCGTCAGCGGTCAGAATATAGATTCATTGAAAGATATGATATACTGTAAATTAACCGCTAATGATTGAATTGCTGAATGAGTTGGACACACAGTGGTTCCTCTGGATCAACCAGCACCACAATACGGCGCTTGACTGGGTGATGTGGACATTGAGCCAGCACTGGTCGTGGGCGGTGGTGCTGGTACTGGCCGCGACCCTGCTCACTTTGAGACTTGAGCCGCGACGCTGGTGGCTTGTCGCCCTGGGCGTGGCGCTGTGCTTCCTTGTGGCCGACCAAGGTTCGGTGCATCTGTTCAAGGAGACGGTGGCGCGCCTGCGCCCCTGCCATGCATTGGAGGAGGTGCGCATGTTCCGCACCGGCTGCGGCGGCCAGTACGGCTTTGTCTCGTCCCACGCCGCCAACGCCTTTGCAGTGGCCACTTTCCTTCTGCTCCGCTACCGCGACCGCCGCTGGGCTGCCGTACTGCTAGTGCTCTGGGCCGTGGGCACCAGTTACAGCCGCGCCTACCTGGGCAAGCACTATCCGGGCGACCTCATCTGCGGCGCACTGTTCGGCATGTTGATAGGTTATTTGATCCACCTCATTTCCAATATTGTAGAAAAAAAGTTACAAAAAGATGTAACAAAATGATGCCACTTTCGTTATATATGACGTGCTTGCTTATTTCTATCACCGATAGAAGTAGAAAATGTGTTATTGGAGCGCCTGTCCCCGAGGGGTCGGGCGCTTGTTTTCGTATATACCCATCAAGCCTATGACAATCCTCGACATTCTGTTGGCCATCCCGTTGGTGTGGCTCATTGTGAAAGGCTGGAAGCGCGGCCTGGTCCGCGAGGCGGCCACCCTGGCCGGCGTGGTGGCCGGCATCTGGGCCTCGGTGCACCTCTCGCAATGGGTGGCCGAGCTGCTGGCCCTCGAGGGCGAAAGCGCCATCCTCATCGCCTTCTTCATCACCTTTGTCGGTGCCATGGTGCTGGCCTACCTGCTGGGGCGCAGCATAGAGGGGCTGATGAAGGTGGCGAAGTTGAGCCTGGTGAACCGGGTGGCCGGAGCCCTGCTCGGTATGTGCAAGGCGCTGTGCATACTGGCCGTCGTGCTGAACGGCATCGTCATGCTCGACAAGAGCGAGGCAATTATCACGCGTGAGACCAAGGAGAAAAGCGTCCTTTACCGCCCCGTCTTCGCCACCGGCAACCGTCTGACCGAGTCGCTCAAGCAGTTCATCGCCGACCATGCCGACCAGGCGCGCGACCTGCTCACCAACAAACCCTCCGCCTCATGATCCTGGCTCCCATGCAGGGCCTCACCGAGGCCATGTTCCGACGCGTCTACGAGCGTTGTTTTCCTGGCACCATTTCACTGGCTGTCAGTCCGTTTCTCTCGCTCACCCACAATATTGCCAGCATGAGGGGCGGCATCCACCGCGAGATACTTGAAGATGTGCTGCCCGAGAACAACCAAGGCTCCATTCCCGTCATACCCCAGATACTCGGCAAGGAGCCCGACGAATTCATCGCGCTTTGCGGCGCGCTGGCCGACTTGGGCTACACCGAGGTGAACTGGAACATGGGCTGCCCGGTGCGCAAGGTCGTCGGGAAACGCCGCGGCAGCGGCCTTCTACCCCACCCCGACCTCGTCCGGTCCATCCTCGACGCCGTGGTACCTCGCATCGGCATGGCACTCAGCGTCAAGGTGCGCATCGGCCTCAAAGACAAAAAGGAAATCTTCGACCTCATCCCCATCCTCAACGACTACCCCCTGGCCTCGGTCACCGTCCACCCACGACTGGGTCGCCAGCAGTACTCCGGGGTGCCCGACCTCGACACCTTCGGCCAGGTGCTGCCCTTGATAAAGCACCCGGTTGTCTACAACGGCGACATCAACACCGCCGCCTTCGCCGCCAGCATCCGGGAGAGGTTCCCCCAGGTGGCCGACATCATGGTGGGGCGCGGCGTATTGTACAACCCCATGCTGCCCCTCGACATCCTGCAGCCCGGCCGCGACCGTACCGGCGACCCCGCCCGGGTGCGCGACTTCATCCGCGCACTCATCGCCGAGATCCGCACAGTCTTCCCTTCCGAGCAAGCACGGATCCGCAAGACAAAGGAATACTGGTGCCTTCTATGGAAATCGCTCCCCATCAGCGAAATGCAGGCTCGCGAGGTGCTACGGAAGGAGAAACTAACAGATGTTGATAACTTGATTGCCACATTGCTGCAATAAAAACACATTTTCCACGTAATCTCTGTTATAATGAATACAAATTATACATACCGCCCGTTGCTTCTGATGCTCGCCGCCGCCTGCGGACTGCTCGCCGCCGCCTGCCGCCAGAACACCGTGGAGCCCGACATGGCCGACAGTGTCAAATTGGAATATTTGGATCTGGGGCTGGAGCGCACCCCCGGCGACCACAAACTGCTCGCCGCCCGCGCCCAAGTGCTCTTCGACCTCCAGCGTCTGAAGGAGGCCGCCTACGACATCAACCGCGCCGTGGAACTTGACCCGGACAACCTCCAGTACCTTATGCTCAAGAGCGACATCGCCTTCGCCAACGGATCGGTTGAGGACTCGTACCGAACCCTCGAGACTGCCGAGCGCCTCGACCCGCAGAACATCGACGTGCAGCTCAAGCTTGGCGAAATCACCTTCTACAGCCGTGACTACGACCGTTCTCTCAAGTACCTCACCTCGGTTACCGAACGCGAACCCAACAACCGCACCGCCCTCTTCATGAAAGGCTACATCTACAAGGAGAAAGGCGACACGGCCAACGCCGTTACCCTGCTGCGGCGAGTTACGGACAAGTTCCCCGACTACGCCCCCGCCTTCGAGGAACTGGGCATCCTCTACGCCACACGGCAGAACCCGCTGGCCGCCGAATACCTCGGCACCGCCGTCCAGCTGGATCCCAACAACACCAACGCCCTATACGCCCTGGCGATGTACCACCAAGACCTGGGCAATCTCGAGGCTGCCGAGAGTCTCTACCGCCAGCTGCTCGACCTCAACCCCAACAGCGCCGACGCGTGGCACAACCTGGGCTGGATAGCACTTACGCAGGACGGCGACTACCCCCGCGCCGTCGAGCTGTTCGACCGCGCCCTGGCCGCCGACCCCACCCATCGGGAGGCACTGGCCAACCGCCAGGTAGCCGCGGAGGCCATGAGGTGAAATGTGAAATCAAAAATGAGAAATCAAAATTAAAACCCCATCCATATGAGCACACTTAAAGGACGCAACCTCATCTCCATCACCGACTTCTCCAAGCAGGAGTACATCGAGGTGCTGGACATCGCCGAAGGGTTCGAGCAGAACCCCAAACAGAAAATCCTCAGCGACAAAGTGGTGGCCACGCTCTTTTTCGAGCCCTCCACACGCACACGCCTGAGCTTCGAGAGCGCCGCCAACCAACTTGGCGCCCGCATCATCGGCTTCTCCGACCCGGGCGGCACCAGCGTCCAGAAAGGAGAGACGCTGCACGACACCATCGTCATGGTGGCCTCCTACAGCGACCTCATCGTCATGCGCAACCCCAAGGAAGGATCGGCACGCTACGCCTCGGAGGTCTCCTCCGTTCCGCTGATCAACGCAGGCGACGGCGCCAACCAGCACCCCACCCAGTGCATGCTCGACCTCTACAGCATCCGCAAGACCCAGGGCACACTGGAAAACCTCAACATCGCCATGGTGGGCGACCTCAAGTATGGCCGCACCGTGCACAGCCTGGTGCAGGCCATGTGCAACTTCAACGCCACCTTCCACCTCGTCTCCCCCACCGAGCTCAAACTCCCCTCCTCGGTCAAGATGAGCATCAAGAACGCCGGCCTGAAGTACTACCAGTACACCGACCTCAAGGACGTCATCCCCACGGCCGACATCATCTACATGACCCGTGTGCAGCGCGAGCGCTTCCCCGACCCGATGGAGTACGAACGCGTGAAAGACAGCTGCATCCTCACCGCCCCGATGCTGCAGGGCTGCAAGGAGAACATGCGCATCCTGCACCCGCTGCCCCGCGTGAACGAAATCACCACCGACGTCGACTCCACCCCCTACGCCTACTACTTCCAGCAGGCCCAGAACGGCGTCTACGTCCGCCAGGCTCTCATGGCCGCCATCCTCGGAGCCAAATGAATCGAAAATTGAAAATTCAAAATCGAAAGAAATGGAAAACAAGAAAGAAATGGTCGTCTCGGCCATCGAGAACGGCACCGTCATAGACCACATCCCCACCGAAAGCGTCTACCAGGTCATCCGCATCCTCGGCCTTGAAAACTACAAGGACGAGGTCCTCATCGGCAACCACCTCGCCAGCGGCAAACTAGGCCGCAAGGGCATCGTCAAAATCAAGAACAAACACTTCACCAAGGAGGAAATCTCCAAAATCGCCCTCGTGGCCCCCTCCGCCTCCATCATTGACATCGAGGGATACAAGGTGGCCTCCAAGTTCACCGCCGAAATCCCCGATCACGTCGAGAACATCGTCCGCTGCGCCAACCCCAAATGCATCACCAACGCCGAGGTGGTACCCACGCGGTTCGACGTGGTGGACCGCGAGAACCTCAAGCTCCGCTGCCACTACTGCGAGAAGTTCACCACCAAGGAGACCATGAAATTCGCCGAGTGATGCGCCGCTACTACGCCCTGCTGCTGGCGCTGACGGCCGTCTGCTGCCTGCTGGCGGCGTTCGCCTCGCCGCTGCCCGTGGCCGGCTGCTGGCTGGCCGCCTACTTCTGCCTCGTAACCGGTGTGCAGCACTGGATAGTGGTGCGCAGCATGGAGAAATCGCCGCGCCGCTTCGTCCAGGTCTTCCTGGCCGTAACCGTCGCCACCCTCTTCCTCCACCTCGCCGTACTCGCCTTCTACCTCCTCTCGCACATCGACCAGGCGCGCCCCTTTTCGATTCTCTTCATGGTCGGCTTCGCCGCCTACCTGGTCTTCGAGACCGCCTCCCTCGTCATCCACATACGCCGCGAGAAACAGAAACGACACTGAACACACCCCGAACACACAACATGGTTCGCTATGAGACCATATCGTCCCATAGCGAACTTTTGTTTATGTATTCATTAAGAGAGTACCTAGAGAGTACCTAGGGAGTACCTGCCACCCCAAACACAATTGTCGCAAAAAAAAACTGCCAATCAAAAAAAAAATCCTATTTTTGCACCTGTCTTCCCGTATGGGCCAGACAGCAAATATTACCTGTAACTTATTATATAATAAGTAATTCTAAAACAATCAAACACCAGTAACATGGAAGAAACCGCCAACCTGCAGGACATCCAACCCGACACCCTGCCTAACCCTGAGAACGAAACCGCCTCCACCCCGAACCCCGAACCCGAGGCCCAACCCACCGCCGAGATGCCGGCTCCCGAAGCCCAGCCCGCCGAACCGGAGGCCTACACCGAGCCGGATGTGGACTATTCAGCCTGCTCCCGCGAGGAACTGGTCGCCGCCATGCGCGAACTCCTCGACCTCGAAGTGCAGAAAATCAAGAACCGTGTCGCCGCTATCCGCTCGCGCTTCAACGAACTCGACCGCGAGGCGCAGAACACCGCCCTCGAGCAATTCCTCGCCGACGGCGGAAACAAGGACGATTACCAGCCCGCCACCGACACCGTCAGCGAAGAGATGCACCGCCTGCACGACCGCTACCGCGCCATGCGCCAGAAACATATAGAGGAACTTGAGGCCGCCAAGCAGCAAAACCTCCAGGCCAAACAGCAACTCATCGAGGAACTCCGCCAGCTCGTCGACTCCGAGGAGGAGCAAGTACGCTCCGCCCTCGACAAGTTCAACGCCATCCAAGACCGGTGGAAATCCATCGGCGAGGTACCCCGCGAACAGATGAACGACCTCTGGCAGAACTACCATTTCCAAATAGAACAGTTCTTCAACAAACTGAAAATCAATCGTGAACTCCGCGCCCTCGACCAGAAGCGCAACCTCGAGGAGAAGATAAAGCTCTGCGAGCAGGCCGAAGAACTCATCATGGAACCCTCGGTAACCAAAGCCTTCAAGGGTCTCCAAGACCTGCGCGCCCGCTGGAAAGAGATTGGCCCCGTCCCCACCGAGCAAAACGAGGAGATATGGCAGCGCTTCTGCAACGCCGCCAACCAAATCGACGAGCGCCGCCGCGAGTATTACGACCAGCGCAAGGAGGAACTGGACAACAACCTCCTCGCCAAGCAAGCCCTCGTCGCCAAAGCCGTCGAACTCACCGAGAAGAAGCCCGAAAGCATCAAGGAGTGGAACGACACCACCACCGCACTGGACGACCTGCTCAAGGTGTGGAAGACCATTGGCCCCGTGCCTCGCGAGGTCAACGAGGAAATCTGGACCCACTTCAAAGGCATCATCGACCGCCATTACAGCGACAAGAAAGAATACTTCGGATCCATCCGCGACGAACAAGAGGGCAATTACCAGAAAAAAATCGACCTCTGCCTCAAAGCCGAAGCCATCGCCAAGCGCGAAGACTGGAAAAACGCCACAAACGAGCTACTCCAGCTGCAACAGGAATGGAAATCCATCGGAGCCACCAGCCGTAAGGTGAGCGAGAAAGTGTGGCAGCGATTCCGCAAGGCATGCGACGAGTTCTTCGCCAAGAAAAGCGAATTCTTCGCCGAGCGTCGCAGTTCCGAGAGCGAAAACCTGGCACAGAAAGAGGCCATCCTCGCCGAACTCAAGACCCACCAGTTCGGCGACAACCGCGAACACAACCTCGCCGCCATCAAGGAATTCCAGCGTCGCTGGGCCGAGGTAGGCTATGTCCCCATGGCCGAAAAGGAGCGTCTGCATAAGGAATTCCGCGGCGAGATAGACCGAATCTTCGAACAACTGAAAATCAGCGCCCGCGAGGCCGAGGAAACCGCCTACCGAGAACGCCTCCGCAACGTGGGTGGTGATACCCGCCGCTTCGTACAAAATGAGAAGCAGGAGCTACACGACAGAATCGAAAAACTGCGCAACGACCTCAACCTTTGGGAGAACAACCTCGGATTCTTCGCCTCCAGCAAGCAGGCCGATCTCCTCAAACAGGAGTTCGAGAAGAAGATGCAGGGTGCCCGCCAACAAATTGCGCTACTACAGGCCAAACTGCGCATCCTCAACGAAACCGAGAAGGCAGAGAATGAGGCCACCCGGCAAAGCGAACAAGGATAATCCGTCATGGCCAACGCAACACTTGGCTACATCTTGCACAGCGGCAAGAACTCTAAAGCCGGCTACTACCTCAAAGCCGGCTTTAGAGATATACTGCCCGACAGTCTCTTTCGCCGATGCCTGCAGCGTGAACTCGACACCTGCGTCCGCCTCTACGACGAGCAGTATGTCCAGAACCGAGTTGACGCACCACGCCCCCTGGGTACCGATGCCACCTCCATCGGATCGCTGAAGCGTTCTGGCAACGCCAGTACCTATTACTACTATAGTCGCCAGCTGTTACAGTGCACCTCCCCCACCCTTCGTTGGAATTACCTCTTCGGAGACATACGCGACATACCGCCTCACCCCACCATTGTCAAAAGCCGTTCCATAGAACTTGACAACAGTAGCAGCGTACTGCTCAAACTCGACCGCTGCCGCCATTATGTCTATCTGGACGACCACCGCCCTTTCGAGGCGAAGGCCGACCGCGCTATTTTACGCGGGCAGATGGGGTCGCGCAAGAAACACATACTTTTCTACCAGCACTTGGACTACCGCTACATCATGGCTCTCGAAGGCAACGACGTGGCCTCCAACCAGAGATGGATTATGTCGAGCAACTCGCTGGCCGTCATGCCGCGACCCACCTGCGAGACATGGCTCAAGGAAGAACGGCTAGTGTCCAGTGTGCACTATATGGAGGTGGCATCTGACTTCAGCAACCTAGAGGCGCAGTTGGACTACTACAGAAACCATCCCAAGGAGGCAACGGTGGTTGCCGCCAATGCCAACCGCTATGTGCAGCAGTTCCGCGACGAGCGACGAGAACGTTACATAGAACTACTGGTCATGCAGAAATATTTCAGCATAACGCAATGAAAAATACCATTCGCCTAATAACCGCCGCCTGCTGTCTGATGGCCACAGCCTGTACCCACCATGCGGAGCCAGTGGAGATACATCGCTTCGAGCAACTGTTGTTCTCCACCCCGACAGCACAACTGAAGCAGGTGCTTGAAGAGCAGAAAGCCACCTACAATACACCCTTGCTCAATGTGGCATCGGACGACCCGCAATACATAGCCATGGTGGCCGACTTTGTGGCCGACCCCATCGTGAGCAACATTCACCGCATTACCGACAGCATCTATCACGACCTGGATTGGCTGGAACAGGAACTGGGAGACGCACTAGCCAGGGCCCATGAGATATGCCCGGAAGTGGAATACGACCGAATCTATACCCTTATCACCGCCGATTTCCAAGACTATCCCAGCCGGGTCTTCTGCTATGGGAAGGACATGGCCATCTCCATAGACCGCTATGCCGTGGGCGAGATGGCCGACATGCAGCACTTCGGGATGCCCTCCTATCTGGTAAACCTCTGCCAGCGGCAATACATCGTGCCCGACTGCATGGCCGCCGCAGTGGCCAGTCATGTGGCAATGCCCGCCCACCAACCAACCTTTCTTGACCAAGCCATCGCCGACGGCAAGGTGCTCTACCTCATGGAACTGTCCCTACCCTCGGCACACGACACACTGCTGCTGCGCTACACCTCGGGGCAACTGAAATGGATGCAGGACAACGTGTCCAACGTATGGGGGTGGCTCATCGGTAACAACATCCTCTACAGCAACGACCACACCCAGTTGCGCAACCTGCTCGACGACGCGCCCAAGACCAACGCCTTCGGCGAGGGGTCGGCCCCGCGCACGGGAGCCTACATAGGCTGGCAGATTGTACGCAAATATATGAAGAAGAGCGGTGCCACGATGAGCGACCTGCTGGCCGACACCGACAGCCGCCGCATATTGAACCAATCGGGCTGGAGACCCTGAACCGTACCATGAGAAAGAGAACAGCCTTCATAGTAAACCCCGTATCGGGCATCGGACGCCAGAAGAAAATCGAAAAAATACTGCGCGACAACCTCGACCACGACCGCTTCGACTACGTTGTGCGCTACACGGAACGGGTACACCACGGTACCGACCTGGCACGCCAGGCCGCCGAGGAGGGGTGCGACTGTGTGGTGGCCGTGGGCGGAGACGGCTCTGTGAACGACGTGGCACAAGGCTTGCGCGGCACCGATGTCCGGCTGGGTATCATACCCACAGGCAGCGGCAACGGCCTGGCACGCTCGCTCAAGCTACCCCTCACCCCTGCGCTAGCCGTGCAGGTGCTCAACCAACAGCACGAACTGACCATCGACTCCATCGCCATCAACGACCGCATCATCGCCGTGAACGCCGCCGGAGTGGGGTTCGACGCCTACATAGCGCGCCTGATGCACGCCGCCAAGACCCGCGGGCTGGCGGCCTATACCAATCTCATCCTGCGTGAGTACGCCAGTTACAAGAACAACGACTACACCCTCACCGTGGACGGGCGCACACTGCACCGCAACGCCTGGCTAATCGCCGTGGCCAACAGCCAGCAGTACGGCAACAACCTTACCGTGGCACCCAAGGCCAAGCTCGACGACGGACTGCTCGACATCACCATCCTGGACCGCATACCACCCGACCACCTGGCCATCACGGTACCGCTGGCATTCACCAAGCTGTTCGAGCTTTCCGCCCACGTGGAGATGCTGAAGGCCAAAGAGATAATCATAGAAGGAAACCGCGACAAGTGGGTGAACATCGACGGCGAGGGCGAGAACATCGGCACCACTGTCCGTCTGGTGAACCTGCCTGCCTCGGTACCCCTCTACGGGCGGGACATGAGTACGCCGCTGCGCCAGCTGAAGCCATCCATAGACCTTATCAAGAGCAACATACACATCAAATGAGCAAGAAACGACCCCAGGGGGTGGTGTACTCGACCAACCCCGACTACGAGTACCAGTACGACGAGGAACCCCAGGCCGAGACCCTGGAACCGGCACGTCAGAAGTTGCGTGTGCACATCGAACGCCACCACCGGGGGGGCAAGACGGCCACGGTGGTCAAGGGCTTTGTGGGGTCGGACGACGACCTATCCGACCTGGCACGCCAGCTGAAGGGGCGTCTGGGCGTGGGCGGGGCGGCCAAGGAGGGCGAAATAATCATACAAGGTGAACTGAAAGAGAAAGTTACATCCCTTTTGAATGCCCTCGGGTACACCGATGCCCGATAAGGGGTTCTCTAGGGGAACGGTAGATACTCTCTTAATGAATACATAAACTCTGGTGCGATATGACCCCCTTTTTCCGGAAAGAGTACCATAGCGAACCAAAGCAAACAGGGAAACGAACAGAAGAGCCATGCCACTGACATTCGACATACAGACCACCTGCGGCGACGCGCGCGCGGGTACAATCCACACCGACCACGGCAACATAGAGACCCCCATCTTCATGCCCGTGGGTACCGTCGGTACTGTTAAAGCAGTACACCAACACGAACTGCGTAACGACATTGGTGCACAGATAATTCTGGGAAACACATACCATCTTTATCTGCGTCCGGGGTGCGACATCCTGCGGCAGGCTGGCGGACTGCACCGGTTCAATGCCTGGGAGCGGCCGATACTGACCGACAGCGGTGGTTTTCAAGTATTTTCACTCTCGGCCAACCGCAAGCTGAAGGAGGAGGGCTGCACCTTCCGCAGCCACATCGACGGCAGCCGCCACCTCTTCACGCCGGAGAACGTGGTGGACATCCAGCGCGTCATCGGAGCCGACATCATGATGGCCTTCGACGAGTGTGCCCCAGGCGACAGCGATCATCGCTATGCAAAACGTTCAATGGAACTTACGCATCGTTGGCTCGACCGATGCTTGAAGCGTTTTTCCGACACCGATCCGCTCTACGGGCATCACCAGGCACTGTTCCCCATCGTGCAGGGATGCCAGTACGAGGACCTGAGGAAAATCTCGGCCGAGTACATCGCCAGCAAGGAACCCGAGGGGTGCGCCATCGGCGGCCTGGCCGTGGGCGAGCCTACCGAGGTGATGTACAGGATGATAGAGGTGGTGAACGCCATCCTGCCCAAAGACCGTCCTCGCTACCTGATGGGCGTGGGCACGCCGCAGAACCTGCTTGAGGCCATCGAGAGGGGCGTGGACATGTTCGACTGCGTGATGCCCACGCGCAACGGTCGCAACGGCATGCTCTTCACCGCCGAGGGTACCATCAATATCAAGAACAAGAAGTGGGAATCGTGCTTTGAACCCATCTACCTGGACTACACACTGGCCTACCTGCACCACCTTATCAAGTCGGAAGAAATACTTGGTTTGCAGATTTGTTCAATCATCAACCTAAAGTTCTACTTGTGGCTTGTCGGCGAGGCGAGGCGACACATAATGGCCAAGGACTACGGGACGTGGAAAGCCGGCATGGTGCAAAAACTGGGACGGCGCCTATAGCACGTGTTGATTACTTGTTGATATTTTGATTCGCGCAGGCTCGCAGGCTCGCGAGAAAAGAAGTATCTTTGCCTGTTGAAACAGAGACGCAAAGATGTTCGATTTTTCCACATTTCTCACTGACACTTACGCCATTGCGCTGACGACGGCCATGCTGGCGACCATGGTCATTCTGTGCCTGTACTACGGTTTGTTCCATTTTCGCGTGGGTCGCTGGCAACCCAAAGAAGGCGGAACGCAGCCGGGACAGGAGGCGCTGCCGCCGGTGAGCGTGGTGCTCACCGCGCACAACGACGCCAACTGGCTGAAGGAAAACCTGGTATATCTGCTGGAGCAGGACTACCCCGACTTCGAAGTGGTAGTGGTGGACTACATGAGCCAAGACGACACCCCGTTCGTGCTGAAACTGCTGAAGGACTACTACCCGCACCTCAAAGTGGTGCCGTTCAAAGAGGACGTGAACCTGTTCCAGGGCAAAAAATACCCGCTGTCGATAGGCATCAAAAGCGCCCGGCACGACATCCTGATGCTGGCCGACCCGAACTGCATACCGAACAACATGCGGTGGCTGCGCGGCATGGTGAAGGGCTACGGGCGGAAGGAAACCCAGGTGGTGCTGGGCTACTGTGGCATCCGGCCGACGACGACCCTGCTGGGTCTGATGCAGGAGTACGACAACCTGGCCTACAGCACGCACTACCTCGGGAGCGCGCTGCTGGGATTCCCCTACACCGGCTCAGGGCGCAACCTGAGCTACCGGCGCCAGTTCTTCTTCGACCAGGGCGGTTTCATCCGGCACTACAGCGTGGCCGCCGGGTCGGACGACCTCTTTGTCTACCACAACGCCGACCGCCGGAACACGGCGGTGGCCCTGGACGCCGACGCGCGGCTGACCATCGAGCCCTGCACCACCTTCGCGCAGTGGCATCGCCAGCGACTGGATCGCGTGGCCACACGCGGATGGCACTCGACTGCGAGCCGCCTGTGCGAGCAGGCGGTGCCGCTGGCCAACCTGGGCTTCTACGCGGCGGCGCTTCTGCTGCTTCTGCACGGTGGCCTGCCCTGGGGCATGGTGCTGGTCGCCCTGGCGCTGAAATGGGCCTGGCAAATCGTGGCCCTTGCACAGCCCGCCAAGCGTTTCGAGGCCGGCCCCTCCTACCTCGCCGCCCCCCTGATGGAAATTTATTTTGTCGTTGCAAATACTTTTTTGATACTTATGCCGTTACCCAACAACAGGAAATTCAAGAAATAGCGTGGAGACGACGACTGTACCCGACCGACGACAGCTTGACTATCAGCTGGTTTGCGATGCCCGCGACAACGGTAGCGGCAAAGCGTACGCCTCGCTCATGGCCTCCTACCGGGAACCTCTCTACCTGCTCCTGCTGCGCATGACGCGCAACACCACCACCGCCGACGACCTGACGGTGGAGACTTTCAGCAAAGCCTTCCTGCAACTGCACCGCTACGCCCCCACGGCGGCCTTCTCGTCGTGGCTTTTCGCCATCGGTGTGCACACCTACATCGACCACCTGCGCAAACGGCGGCTCGAGACAGTGCCCTTAAGCGAACTCTCGCGCAACAGCGCGGGCGAGTTTGTCGAGTACCCCCTCCCCTCGCCGCTCCCCGACCCCGAGGAACAACTGATGCTGCACCAGCGCGACGAGACACTGCGCCAAGTGGTGCAGCAACTCAAGCCGGCCTACCGCCAGGTGATAGAACTGCGCTACTATGAAGACCTCTCCTACGAGGAGATTGCCGACCGGCTGTCCCTGCCGCTGGGCACGGTGAAGATACGCCTCTCGCGCGCCAAACAACTCCTGTCCGCCACCCTCCGGCGCGACACCTCATTCGACACCAACCATTTTTAAATTAATAAATGATAACATTCGCACCCCTAGAAGAAAGCGACCATTCGCACTTCGCGCAAAAACTGTTCGAAGAGGCGTTCCCCGAACAGGAACGCCCCCCCTTCAGTAGTCTCCGGCAACGCGATGCCGGCCAATTCCATTTCCTTGTCGCCGAAAACGGCGACGACCCAGTGGGCATACTCACCTACTGGACATTCGACGACCTTATCTACATCGAGCACTTCGCCATCGCCGAGGAGCTTCGCAACCAGGGGCTTGGAAAAGCCACTTTCCTCTATTTTCTGTCCCAACAGACAGAACAAGTCGTCCTCGAAGTCGAAACTCCGTACAACGAGGAGTCGGAGCACCGCGTGGAGTTCTACGCCTCGATGGGTCTCTTCCGCAACCCGCAACCCTATGTGCAACCTCCATACCGCCCTGGCGGACAGGAGGTTGATATGATTCTCATGTCGAAATACGAACTCGACGACGACGAATTCGACGAAATTCGCACTCTGCTCTACCGAGAAGTGTACGGGAAAATTGAAAATTGAAAATTGAAAATTGAAAATTTTTCTTCCATAACACATTGATTTGCAAATAAAATCGTGTTCATATTGGAAAAAATCGAAAAAAAATTTGGCCGGTACAAAAAAAGTTAGTACTTTTGCACCCGATTTCGTAAGAGATTCGCGGATGGCTCCGTAGCTCAACTGAATAGAGCATCTGACTACGGATCAGAAGGTTCCAGGTTTGAATCCTGGCGGAGTCACCATAAAGGAAGAGAAGGCGTCAGCCTTCTCTTCTTCATTTGTCCTGTACGCGTCGCGCACGATTTTTTAATCTTTTTGCTTCCAATCCGAAAAAAGTTCGTACCTTTGCATCTGCATAAACAGCCACCCGACATGTACATCCGACGGCATATCACCCTGCTGGCTCTGCTGACAGCCTTGGCGTTCAGCCCCGCCGGCGCCCGCTCCGAACGCGACACCCTGCAAAGCGGCCCCGCCGCCGCCTTCACCCTCAACGCCGGGCAGTGGGACGCCCACATCCGCTACCAGGCCCAGCTGCACAACGCGGCTCTCTTCCTGGAGGCCGACGCCATCACCGTGGCCCTGCGCCAACCCCTCGCCCACCCCGCCCCCCAGTCCGCGCCACCGCGCTGCCATGCCTACCGAATGACCTTCCCCGGTGCCAGCCCCACCTCGCCGCAAGGGTCGAGCCAGCAGCCCGGATACTCCAACTACATCCTGGGCAACGACCGTTCACGCTGGCGCTCGCGCGTGCCCTCCTACTCGATGGTAACCTATGCCGACCTCTACCCAGGCATCGACCTGGAGGTCTTCAGCGCGCGGAACGCCTTGAAATACAACTTCGTCGTATCGCCCGGAGCCGACCCGTCGCAGATAGCCATCATGTACGAGGGTACCGACGGGCTGTCCATCGACAGGCATGGCAACCTGATGATACACACATCGCTGCGCGACATGGTAGAATTACGCCCCTATGTCTACCAGACCATCGGGGGCAAAGTACACGAGATTGCCGCACAATGGCGGCTGCGTGACACAGTGGCCACCATCGCCGTGAGCACCTACGACCCCACACAACCGCTCGTCATCGACCCCCTGCTCATCTTCTCCACCTATACCGGCTCCATCGCCGACAACTGGGGCACCACCGCCGCCTACGACTCGGAGAAGAACGCCTACACCGCCGGCCTCATCTTCGACCTGGGCTACCCCGTCTCGCTCGGTGCCTATCAGATGGCCCCTGGTGGCGGCGTGGACATAGGCATCTTCAAGTTCGACCCCCTCGGATCGCAGCGTCTCTACGCCACCTACCTCGGCGGTGCCTCAAGCGACATGCCGCACAGCCTTTTCGTCAATTCGTTCGACGAACTACTCATCTTCGGCACCACCGGCTCGACCGACTTTCCCACCACCGACGGCGCCTACCAACCCGCGTTCGCCGGCGGGCAGTCCATCAACTACCTCTCCTCCATCATCCCCTACACCGAAGGGTCGGACATCTTCGTCAGCCGCCTCAGCGCCGACGGCACCGCCCTGATGGCCTCCACCTACATAGGCGGCACGGGCAACGATGGCCTCAACTACCGCAACCGCTACAACAGCGTCTCCATGCAGGGCAACGACACGCTGTACTACAACTACGGCGACGGCGCGCGCGGCGAAATCATCACCGACAACCTGAACAACGTCTACATAGGCTCCACCACCTTCAGTTCCAACTTCCCGGTAACCGTCGGCAGTGTGCGCCCGCAGAACGGCGGGCGGCAGGACGGCGTGGTGTTCAAGTTGGACCACAACCTGCGCAACCTGCTGTGGAGCACCTACCTGGGCGGGTCGGGCGACGATGCGGTGTACTCCATCGACGTCGATTCGGCCTACAACCTGCTTGTGTGCGGCGGCACCACCAGCCGCAACTTCCCCGTAACCGACGGAGCCTGGCAGCGCGAATACGGCGGCGGCACCGCCGACGGCTTCGTGGCCAAGATTTCCTACAGCGGCGACCGGCTCATGGCCTCGTCCTACGTGGGGAACAACCTCTACGACCAGCTCTACTTCGTGCGTTCCGGCCGCCACAACGAGGTGTTCCTCTTCGGGCAGACCCAGCCATCCGGCAACTCGCTCTTCATCCACAACGCCGGCTACAGTGTCTACAACAGCGGCATGCTACTGATGCGTATGCACCCCGACCTGTCGGGCCGCGTCTGGAGCACCCTCTTCGGCACCCCCGGACACATCAACCTCTCGCCCACCGCCTTCGCGGCCGACATCTGCAACCGCGTCTACGCCGTCGGCTGGGGGCGCGACTTTGTGCCCTACATGGCCGAGTGGTACACCGCCGGCACCACCGGCATGGAGACCACCTCCGATGCCTGGAGCAGCACGACCGACGGGCAGGACTTCTACATCCTCTCGCTCGACGGGAACGCCCAGCAGCTGAAATACGCCACCTTCTTCGGCGAGCAGCACAGCGACACGCCGGAGAGCGGCCGCGGCGGCGGCGACCACGTGGACGGCGGCACCTCGCGCTTCGACCGCCTGGCCACCCTCTACCAGTCGGTCTGCGCCTCGTGCGGCAACACCAACGCCTTCCCCATCACCCCCGGCGCCTGGAGCGACACCAACGCCTCCTCCAACTGCAACAACGCCCTATTCCGTTTCAACGTAACCGACGACTTCCCGGTGGCCGAGTTCCTGCCGCCCACCGCAGGCTGCGCCCCCTACACCGTGCAGTTCCACAACACCGGCCGCGGCACTTCGTTCCACTGGGACTTCGGCGACGGCACCACCTCGACCCAAAGCGACCCAACGCACACCTACAACACGGGCGGCATCTACACCGTCACCCTCATAGCCTCGCTCCCCGGCGGATGCTCCGAGAGCGACACCCAGCGCCACACGCTCCACGTCATTGGCAATGGCCAGCGTTTCCAACCCCTCATCTCCTGCAACGGCTCGTTCATCCAGATAGGTCCCCAGCCTCAACTGGGCGCCACCTACCAGTGGCTCTCCCTCGGGGTGAGCGACCCCACGGTGGCCAATCCCTGGGTTACGCACGCCGGCACCTACCTGGTGCGAGTCTCCGCACCTGGCTGCTCCGAGGTGGATACCTTCGAGGTGCTGACCTACAACCTCGTGGACAGTTGCAAAACGACTCCCGTTTCCTGCCACGACTCGACCGACGGCGGATTCTCCCTGCAGCTGGGCGCCGGGCTCGACACCGATTCCATCACTCTCGCCGTACAGCCCCCGGTGGCACTGGACTTCGACGGCCAGCACACCTACTCCGCCCGGCACCTCCCGCCCGGCACCTACCACATATCGGTTGCAGGCTACGGGTGTACTTTCGAGCAGGACGTGGTACTGGAAAACCCCGCCCGGCCGAATTACACGAAACTCACCTCCTCCCCACTCTGCACCGACAGCTGCGACGGCTGGATACGCATCACCACACAGACCGTGGACACTCTGCTCCAGAACCTCTGCGAGGGCACCTACATCACCACCGTCATCACCGAAGGATGCCCTGTGGTGGACACCACCGACATTGTCCGCAACCGCGCCCTCGACAACTTCGGCGCCCAGGCCGACCGCACCAACATCTTCCTAGGCGAGAGCATCACCCTCCACGCCACCGAGATTCCCAACGCCACCTACAGCTGGAGCCCCGCTTCCACCGTAGCCGACCCCACCTCCCACACCACCGCCGCCACGCCGGACGACACCATCACCCACTATACCGTTACCGCCACCGTCGGCAACTGCTCTGCCTCGGCCACTGTTACCATCTACGCCAAAAAGCTCCTCTGCGGGCCACCCGACTTCGTCATCCCCAACGCTTTCACCCCCAACGGTGACGGCGTGAACGACGTGCTCGACCTCGGCAACGATGCCCTTTCCGAGCTGCGCATCGCCATCTACAACCGCTGGGGACAATGCGTGTTCGAATGCGACAATCCCAACGACTGCCGCTGGGACGGCCGCTTCAACAATACGGACTGCCTACCGGGCGTTTACACCTATACCTGCCACGTGCGCTGCCACAACGGGGTGGAGAACGATTTTAAGGGCGACATCACCCTCATAAGATGAAAGACCAGTTCGTCATAGCCTGCCTCGACCGCCCGGAAGACGCCGCCACGGTGCTCCTATGGGCGCGCCACTTTTCGGAGAGACTCAACCGCAAGGGGCTCATGGTGCTGCATGTGGGCCGGGAGAAAGGCGACGACCACTGGCTGGAACAGCTGGGCATCCCTTTTGCCAGCTTGGTCGGCGACTGGCGCACCGCCCTCAACGGCCTGCCCACCGCCTTCAACGGCATCCTGGCCGTAACGGCCTTCAGTCCCACGGCACCGCGACACAGCCTCGCCCACCCCAAGACACTGCTGCGGGAGTTCCAAGGTTGCAAGATTGCCTACCTCTGCATCCCCTCCCATCACTCAACTCCCATCACTCAACACTCCGCACTAACATTGACACACCAGCGCGAAGGCAAGGAGAAACTGGTGTGGGCCTCCTATCTGGCGCGCTTCCTCGGAAGCCGCATCACCATCGCCCACCCCGACTACCGCGACGCCGGCCTGCGCCAGCGATGGCTGAACAATATGCGGTTTGCAGACAAGATGTTCTCGCCCCTCAACATAGCCTACAGCACCCGTCCCCTGGGGCGTTCCACGCACGAAGACCTCGCCGCCGCACACGAACTGACTCCCGACCTGCTCGTAGCCATGACCACCGATTCGCGCGAACAGGACATCCTCGACCACTTCCTGCCGCGCCCCGAACTGCGCCTGCTGCGACAGTTCCCCTCACTGCCCGTCCTCTTCCTCAACCCGCGGGACGACCTCTACATCCTCTGCGATTGAGCATTTTATTTCCTTGTATTGAAAACTATTTGTATATTTGCAAATGGAAAATAATATTATAGTACACTGTAAAAAATTGAAATAGAATGAAAAACGCCTTTACATTCTTCCGCCGTGCATGGCTTGTGGGCTCCGTTGCCGCTGCTTGCGCCTCTTTTTCGGCCTGTGGGGATGATTGGGAGCTTATCAAAAACCCCCTCCACATCCAAGGCTCCTTCGACCCGGTGTTCGGCCTCCCCGTCGCCTATGGAGAGATAACTCTCGACAGCCTCATCGGCATGATGTCAACCTCCAATCCCAGCATCGAGTCGTACATCACTGTCGACGAGAACGAGGTTCTCCACTTCCATTACAATTTCTCCACCTCCGGCGGATTCAACCAGACTGACAAGAAAGCACCCGCCACCACGCCCGTCGCCACCAAGGACGACGACTGGTACGTCTACACCAAGGACACCGTCATCAGCGAGGAACTGCCCCTGCCCTTCTTGGAGGGCATCAACAACGAAGTCCTCGATCCCCTGGCCACCCTTAAGCCCAAACACGTGTATATTACAATCACCATCGACGCCACCGCCGAGGCTCCCACCGACGTCCTCCCGGGCGCGTCGCTCCTGTTCGACAACCTCGCCATCACCTACAAAGACCGCTACGGCGCAGTCCGGCCCCTGCCCATCAACAACGACTCCATCAACATAACCGACCTCACCCGCACCGGCATCCACGACACCATCGTCATCGACATTGCCAGGCTGATCGAGGACTTCCCCAGCCACATCACCGTCTCGTTCCGCACCGAACTCTCAGTGAACACCCAGCGCGTCATTGAGAACTTCGATCTCATGCACTTCATCGAAGCCCTCGACAGCCTTGAGATGAGCAACCTCAACTACACCATCAACACCGATTTCGACATCCCCTTCTACTTCAGCGTCTCGGGATTTGCCAAGCCCATCGACCTCGACCTCGGTGAAGGCTTCTCGTCGATCGACCTCGACCAGTACCTCAGCGAGCTGCCCGAGGGCATCACTCTCGACTCCACAGCCGCCCACTTGAGGCTCGCTTTCGACAACGGCATCCCCCTCACCCTCGGCTTCACCCCCCAGTTCCTGGACGGGAACGGGATGACCCTCCCCATCGACGTGCTGGTGTTCGACTCCATCCGGTCTGCCCACTGCGTCGAGAAGGAACTGTCCGACGGCACGGCCTACGTTTCCGACTCCATGGTCCGTTCCGTAGTGGAGCTACGCCTCAACAAGCGCAACCTCGAACTCATCAAGGAAGCCAGAACCCTGCGCCTCAATATCAATATCGACTCGTTCAAGAAGCAACATGTGGCCATCCGCCCCTCGGACAAACTGCGCATCAAGGCATACATCAAGCTGCGTCCGGGACTCGGATTCGACATCCCCGTCTTCGATGGATTTGACAGCCTCGGATTCAACAACCTTTTCTAATCCCCCCACCGCCATGAAGAACGTGAAACACACCATCATACTGTCCGTCCTGCTCCTGATCGGACTCGTTCCCGCCAACGCACAATACGACGAGACCAACAACCTCTTTTACCACGCCCAGCGCGCTCCGCAGTCCAACCTGCTCAACCCCGCATTCTTCCCCAACCGCAACACCTTCTACCTCACCCTGCCGACCCTCGACTTCAGCCTCGGCCTGCCGCTGGCCCTCAACGACCTCGCCTATGTGGACAAAGCCAACCAGATCACTGTCATCAACATTGACAGCATCTTCAACAAACTCAACGACAACAACCAGTTCCGGTTCGGCTTCGACCTCAACGTGCTGGGTTTCGGGCTCAAGATCAAGAACCTCTTCATCGATGCCAACGTCCGGCTGGTGAACCGCCTCAGCATCGGCATCCCCATCTCGGTCGTCAACCTCCTCATGGAGGGCAACATGATTGACATGGACACCCCCAACCCCGAGATAAACATCGTGAACGGCGACCTCTTCAATTTCAACTCCTACCTCGAGACCTCCATCGGCGGCGGCTACCACATCAGCCCCATCAACCTCACCATCGGCGCCCACGTGAAGCTCCTCTCCGGCCTGGCAAGCATCCAGACCGACAAGACCAGCATCACCCTCGAGACCGACAACAACCTGGAGTATGTCCGCGCCCACATGTACTACCAACTGCAAGCCGGGGCTTTCTTCCCCTACGACACCTCCTTCAGCTTCAACGATGTGATTAAAACGATGCGCGACGATCCGAGAAGCATCCTCAACAGCCTCTTCGACAACACCGGATTCGCCTTCGACCTCGGCGCCAAATGGGAAATCGGCCCCCTGGCCCTCTCGGTCGCCCTGCGCGACATCTCCCCCGGCATCCACTGGAAGAAGAACGTGCACACCATCCACCCCGAAACCGAAGGAATCCTCGAATACTCTGGCCTGGACTTCAACTCGATGCTCAACAACGGCACCTTCTCCACCGACTCGCTCACCAGCAGTCTCCAAGAATTCCTCGACGCCATGAAGAATGTCGTCTATGAGAACAGCGGCGACTACTACGCCCACATCCCCGCCAAAATCGACATCGGAGCCTCCATCACCCTCCTGCAATACCTCCGCGCCGGCCTGCTCTTCCACGGCCAGCTGGACCGCGGCTTCTTCCCCCGCTCCAACGCCACCGCCGGCGACGCCATCGGGAACAACTTCACCAACACCTTCCGCTGGAACACCACCCTCTCCCTCTCGCTCAACCTCTTCAACTGGGCCGAATTCATCCTCGGCTCCTCCATCGTCTACGACGGACAGAACATGGACTTCTTCAACCCCGGCGCCGGCATCATCCTCTCCACCGGCACCGCCCTGCAGACCTACTTCATGGCCGACTACGTCTCCAGCATCCACTTGACCCAGACCAAGGCCTTCAACATCAAGGCCGGAACCAACATCCTCCTCGGCAAGGGAGGAAAGAAAAAGAAATCCACCCCGTTCCTGCCCGACATCCCGCTGCTCTGATTAACCCGTAAGCAACCCCCTCCACGAAAAATGAACATAGTAGCCATCGTGGGCCGCCCCAACGTCGGCAAGTCCACCCTATTCAACCGCCTCACCGAAAGCCGCGACGCCATCGTCGACTCCACCGCCGGCGTCACCCGCGACCGCCAGTACGGCCACTCCGACTGGAACGGCAAGCACTTCTCCGTCATCGACACCGGCGGCTACGTCATGGGCGGCGACGACGGCCGACACCATCCTCTTCCTCGTCGACGCCCGCGAAGGGCTGACACCCATGGACGAGGACGTGGCCGCGATGCTGCGCAAGCAGCCCAAGCCCGTCGTGCTGGCCGTGAACAAGGTGGACAACGCCGAGCAGATGAACGCCCTGGGCGAATTCTACGCCCTCGGCCTCGGCGACCCCTACCCCATCGCCGGCATCACCGGTAGCGGCACCGGCGAACTGCTCGACGCCCTGGTCAAGGACTTCAGCGAGGGCGAGCCCGAACCCGACGACGGCCTGCCGCGCATCGCCGTCGTCGGCCGCCCCAACGTCGGCAAGTCCTCCTTCATCAACATGATTACCGGCGAGCACCGCTCCGTCGTAACACCCATCGCCGGCACCACCCGCGACTCGGTCTACAGCCGCTACAACCTCTTCGGCTTCGACTTCAACTTCGTCGACACCGCAGGCCTGCGCAAAAAACAGAAAGTAACCGAGAACCTCGAATTCTACTCCGTCCTCCGCTCCGTCCGCGCCATCGAGGCCGCCGACGTCTGCATCCTCATGCTCGACGCGAGCCAGGGCCTCGAACAGCAGGACCTCAACATCTTCTCCCTCATCCAGCGCAACCACAAAGGCGTGGTCATCGTGGTCAACAAATGGGACCTCGTCGAGAAAGACCACAACACCCACCGCGACTTCGAGCAACTCATCCGCTCGCGAATCGCACCCTTCGACGACGTACCCATCGTCTTCACCTCGGTCATCAACAAGCAGCGCATCTTCAAGGTGCTGGAAACCGCCCGCGCCGTCCACGAGGCCCGCAGCCGCCGCATCAGCACCGCCGAGCTCAACGACGCGCTGCTGCCCATCGTCAAGGAGCAGAACCCGCCACCCGCCTACAAGGGCAAATGGGTCAAAATCAAATACATCACCCAACTTCCCACACCCTACCCCCAGTTCGTCTTCTTCTGCAACCTGCCCCAGTACGTCCGCGACCCCTACAAGCGCTTCGTCGAAAACCGCCTGCGCGAAATGTGGGACTTCCACGGCGTACCCATGACCATCTTCTTCCGCGCCAAATGACACTGGCACAGAAATTGCTACACTAGTTTAACCGGTTCCACTAGTCCAACTAGAAAAACTAGTAAAACTAGCCCAACCAGTAAAACCCCAAAAAACAACAATAACAACAAAACCCCCAAAACAATGACCATCACAGAACAAAACTTCGACAGCATCATCTCCGGCGGCCCCGCCATGATTGACTTCGGCGCCACCTGGTGCGGCCCCTGCAAAGCCCTCGCTCCCCGCATCGAAGAGCTTGAGAAAGAATACGAAGGCCGCATCGCCATCGGCACCGCCGATGTCGACCAGTGCCCCGACCTCTCGGCACGCTTCCGCATCCGCAACGTCCCAACCGTCCTCTTCTTCAAGGGCGGCGAAGTGGTCGACAAATCGGTCGGCCTTGTCGCCAAGGAAACCCTCGCCGAAAAACTCAACGCCCTCCTCTGAAACAACCCTGGTGCGCTATGAACCCATATAGTCCCATAGCGCACCAGAGTTTATGTATTCATTAAGAGAGTACCTAGAGAACTCCTAGAGACTCCCTGTCATCCAAGTATCCACTTTTGAAAAATTAACCTAAAAACGGCACTTGAACCTCGACCACATACACCGCTACCGCACACTCGACCTGTACGCACGGCAAGTCGTCGAGGGTTTTATCACGGGCCGCCACCGCAGCCCCTTCCACGGCTTCTCTGCCGAATTCTCCGACTACCGCCAGTACAACCCCGGCGAATCCACCCGCAACATCGACTACCGTCTCTACGGGCGCACCGACCGCCTCTACGTCAAGCAGTTCGAAGAGGAGACCAACCTCCGCTGCCAGCTGGTGATTGACCGCAGCGGCTCCATGCTCTTCCCCACCGAACGCCACGGCGACCCCGAACATCCCAACAAACTTACCTTCAGCGCCTACGCTGCCGCCGTGCTGATAGAACTGCTCCACCGCCAGCGCGACGCCTTCGGACTCACCCTCCTCTCGCCGCAAATCGAGCTGCAGACCCCCTGCCGCTCCAACCGCCTCCACCAGCAGCACCTCCTCGGCCACCTCGACTCCCTCCTCCAACCCGTCGACAACCCCGACCCCCAACCCCCGACCTCCGACCTCGCGGCCGCACTCCACCTTGTTGCCGAACAACTCCACCGCCGCTCGCTTGTTGTCCTCTTCACCGACGCCCTCGTCGGCGACGACCAGCGCGAGCCCCTCTTCGACGCCCTGCGCCACCTGCGCCACAACAAACACGAAGTCATCCTCTTCCACACCTACGACCTCGCCCACGAGGTCAACCTCGACTACGGCGACCGCCCCACACTCTTCATCGACCTCGAAAGTGGCCGCCAAATCAAACTCACCCCCACCGAAATCGCCGACCGCTACCGTCGGCACACCTCGGCGCTCTTCGCCGACCTCCAGCAGCGCGCCCTGCAGTACCGCATCGACTACCAGCCCGTCGACGTGGGTCTCGGCTTCCACCAGGTCTTGCTGCCATTCCTCCTGAAACGAAACAAATCAAAATAACACAGCAATATGAAACAGTACATCGAACAGAACCGCGACCGCTTCCTTGAGGAACTCTTCTCCCTCATCCGCATCCCCTCCATCAGCTCCGAGGCCGACCACAAGCCAGACATGCTGCGCTGCGCCGAACGCTGGAAAGAGCTGCTGCTGGAGGCCGGCGCCGACCGTGCCGAAGTGATGCCCACCGACGGAAACCCCGTGGTGTACGGCGAGAAAATCGTCGACCCCTCCAAGCCCACAGTCCTCGTCTACGGCCACTACGACGTGATGCCCGTCGCTCCGCTCGACCTCTGGCGCACCGACCCCTTCGAGCCCGTGGTCAAGGACGGCCGCATCTGGGCCCGCGGCGCTGACGACGACAAGGGTCAGAGTTTCATGCACGCCAAGGCATTCGAGTACATGGTGCGCACCGGCAACCTCGCCTGCAACGTCAAGTTCATGCTTGAGGGCGAGGAGGAAATCGGCTCCGGCAGCCTCTACAGCTTCTGCGAGAAGAACAAGGGTTTACTGAAAGCCGACATCATATTGGTCAGCGACACCTCTATGATTGCCCCCGACGTGCCCAGCATCACCAGTGGCCTGCGCGGCCTCTGCTACTGGGATGTCGAGGTTACCGGACCCGACCACGACCTGCATTCGGGTTTGTTTGGCGGCGCCGTGGCCAACCCCATCAACGTGCTCTGCAAAATGATTGCCGACCTGCACGACGAGAACGGCCACATCACCATCCCCGGATTCTACGACGACGTCCTCGTCCTCTCCGACGAGGAGCGCGCCCTTATGGCCCAGGCTCCCTTCGACGAGGAGCAGTACAAACGCGACCTCGGCGTGCGCGCCCTGCACGGCGAGAAGGGCTTCTCCACCAAGGAGCGCACCGGCATACGCCCATGCCTGGACGTGTGCGGCATCTGGGGCGGCCACACCGGCGAGGGTTCCAAAACAGTCCTCCCCTCCAAAGCCTACGCCAAGATCAGCACCCGCCTGGTGGCCAACCAGGATTTCGAGAAGATTTCCAAGCTGTTCCAGGAGCACTTCGAGGCCGCCGCGCCCGACTGCGTTACCGTGAAAGTTACCCCCTCGCACGGCGGCGCCGCCTACGTGGCTCCCCTTGAACTGAAGGCGTACAAGGCAGCCGAGCGCGCGATGCAGGACACCTACGGCCGCCGTCCCGTGCCCACCCGCAGCGGCGGCTCCATCCCCATCATCGCCGGCTTCGAGAAAATCCTCGGTCTCAAGAGCATCCTCATGGGCTTCGGCCTTTCCACCGACGACATCCACGCCCCCAACGAGAACTACCCCCTCGAGCAGTTCTTCAAGGGCATCGAGACGATACCCCTGTTCTACAAGTATTTTGCAGAATAGATTGATACTGGACAAATTGGGAAGCGCAGCCGAAGGGTTGCGCTTTTTTTGGTGGCGGGAGGGTACTCTCTAGGCATTCTCTAGATACTCTCTTAATGAATACATAAACTCTGAAGCGATATGGGACGATATGAAGCCACAGCGCACCAAACTATGGGAGAAAGCGTCCTCGGAGGTCGCGAAACGTCTTGTTTCCCAGCAGGTAGTATTCCAGCAGCAGTTTTCCCTGGTAGGTGGCCGAGACTTCCCCCTGTTTCAGTCCGGCGCGCTTTTTGCGCAGCTGGGGACGGAGGGTGCGGAATTCGCGGTGGGCCTGGCGGACGGCGGCGGACTCGCCCCGGTGTCCTTCGGCCAGGAACTTGAGGGCCGCCACCCAGTCGAGCACGATGCGGATGGCCATCACGCGGCGCAGCCGTGCGGCCGGGAGGTTCTTGTAGAGCATGGCGAGGTTGTTGCGGAAATTGAGGCGTGTCTTGAAGGGCGAGGACTTGGGGAGGGTGCCTCCGCCGACGTGGTAGACGGTGGCTCGCGGGCAATAACGGACGCGGTAGCCGGTGTTTTTCACCCGCCAGCAGAAGTCGATTTCCTCCATGTGGGCGAAGAAGTCGGGGTCGAAGCCGCCCACCTGGCGCCACACGTCGGCCTTGACGAACATGGCCGCGCCGGAGGCCCAGAAGATGTCGGCCTCGTCGTCGTACTGGCCGCGATCCTGTTCGAGGGTCATGAAGAGTCGGCCGCGGCAGAAGGGGTATCCGAAGGCATCGATGAAGCCGCCGGCAGCACCGGCGTACTCGAAGGTGTCCTTGCGGTCATACATGAGCAGTTTGGGCTGGGCCACGGCCACCTGTGGGTCGCGCTCCATCATTTCCACCACCGGGCGCACCCAGCCGGGTGTGCACTCGACGTCGGAGTTGAGGAGGACGTAGTAGTCATAGTTGGCAGTTGGGGAGTTGCCGCCTAACGCTGCCAGGGCGCGGTTGTAGCCTTCGGCGAAGCCGTAGTTCTTGTCGAGCAGGACGAGGGGCAGGTCTGGGTAATGCTGGCGGAGGAAGGGGACGGAGTCGTCGGTCGAGCCGTTGTCGGCCACCACGACGGTCGCCTGCATGTCGGTTCCGCCCACGGGCGAGCATTCGAGAACCGATGGAAGGAAGCGCTCCAGCATCGGGCGTCCGTTCCAGTTGAGGATGACGATGGCAATGGTAATCATGAGGCTGCGGGGCGTTGGTGTTTCCAGCGGCGATGGCTCCAGAGCCACAATTCGGGCCGACGGCGTATGTCGGCCTCCAGCCGCCGTGCGTATTCCTCCACGATGGCGAACCTGGGTTCCTCTTTCGGCTTGTCGGTAATCAGCGAGAAGGTTACCTCATAGCGGCGGCGGCGCACCTTGTCGACGGTGTAGTAGACGACGGGGTAGTCGTACCTGCGCGCAAAGGTTTCAGCTCCGTGGTAGAAGGCGGTGTCGCGTCCGAGGAAGGTGGTCCAGTACTGTTTTTCGGGCCTGGTGGGCGACTGGTCGCCGATGACCAGCAGCGCGCACGGCACATGGTGGCGGTCGAAGTAGGAGAGCCGCCGGTGGACGTCGCTGCTGTCCACCAGCTGCGTGCCGTAGCGCGAGCGGCTATAGTCGATCAGCCTGCCCATGAATTTGTTCTCGAGGGGTTTCTCTATGCCGATGCCCTGGTGGAAGAGTTGCATGTTGAGGGACGAACCCATGTATTCCCAGTTTCCGTAGTGCCCGGTCAGCAGTATCACCGACTTCCCCTGCTCGTAGAACCTGTCCACCAGCTGGCGGTTGACCAGCCGGAAGCGCGTCCTGAGGGTTCTCGGCGAGGCGTACAGGTTGTGGATGCCCTCCATAACGAGGTCGCACATGTGGTGGTAGTACTTGCGCTCGACGTCGACACGCTCGCGCTCATCCATTTCCGGGAAGCACCTGGCCAGATTGTCCCTCACCACCGCCCGGCGATAGCGCACAAGATAGTAGACAACGAGGTACAACAGGTCGGATAGGAAATACATCGGGAGTTGTTTTTTGTTTCAATAGCCGCGGTTGAATTGCTCTCCCACGTCGCCCGTAGTTCCCTCGGACAGTTGCTGGCGGCTCAGGCGGCGCTCCCAGTCGGGTTCCTGCACCTCGCCGCGGGCGTTCGAGGTGAGCAGCTTGTAGTAGCCGCTGCGGTGCTCGTCCCAGAAGAGGAACACGCGGTTGTTGTCCGTGCCGTTCAGCATGTTGTAGCGCCACAGCTGGTAGGGCAGGTAGTAGATATGTCCACGGGAGTTACCGTAGTTCATCTCGTCGGGTACATAGCCCTGGGTGCTGCTCTGCACCATGTCGCTGTGCTGGTAGGCGTTGCTGCCCTTGCCCAGGTGCCGGGTGGAGACAAAGTTCTTCTCGTCGCGGACAAAGTCGGGAGGGCCGTACTGCAGGTAGACGCGACCGCGGTCGGTGTTGATTCCCTTGGTGAGAGGATAGCTGAACGTGGCCTGCACATAGTCCACCCTTTCCTTGTACTTCAGCCAGGCACCCTCGGGATTGAGTGCGTCGCGCTTCTGCCAGAAGGTGTAGAGGAACGCCTGCTTCCCTTCCAGACCGGGACGGCGTATGAGGTCGGCCACCACCAGCTTCTCGCGCTCGGAAGCGACGGGATAGAGCGCCTCAAGATAGATATCCAACTGCTGCTCGTCGGTGTAGGCTCCAGCAAATGTAGCAGCAAAGTCGCTGATTTCCACACCCTTCACACCGGGGTTGGAGCGGAAGAAAGGCATCTTCTTGTAGAGCATCAGCTGGTTGCCGCTGTTGCGCAACTCAACCACCAGGTTGTAGTTGCCCGAGGGGAGCTCCGCAATGTCGAGGGTGCCGTAGACCGGCACCGTGGCGGCTCCATACTTGCGGACAGCCGAGACGGTGTTCTCCAGACGCTGGCCCGTCTCGTACTGCTCCACGTAGGCCATCGCCAAGAAAGCCTTGCTGCCCACCTCGCGGTCGATGTTGTAGACCTCATAGTAGTAGTTGAGACGTTCGACCTGCTCGGGATAATAGTCGCTGACGTAAGGCTCGAAATCGTAGCCGTTGCGCGACAGGATGTTCTCCCGTTCCGTAGGTTTGGCCGACGAGATAAACTGGAGGCTCGACAGGGCGGGATGGGTGCCGTCGTAGTTGATAATCACCTTCTCCGACACCACCGAGGGCTCTCCGTCCGCCACCTTGTCGCGCAGGGTAATCTCCAGGTCGTAGATGCCGCTTCGGACGGAAAAGCGCTGCAGGTCAAGGAAATTGAAATCCATCGCATCCAGCGAGGCCACCGTGGGGCTGTTGAGTTCATACTTCTTGAAGTAGCACACCGAGTCGCCCTGACGGAGCACGATGCTCACCTCGGCCGTGGCGCGCCAGGCACTTTCGCCCACCTGCTCGAACTGCATCGTCCAGGCGTCGAACGAGAGGTAGGTCTCCACGTATGGGCTTTGGTTCTGCGAAAGATAAAAAGTGCTGTAGCTGAACAGCGCCCGCATGCCCTCCTGGGCCTGCGCCATCGCCAGCACGAAAAACAACGATATGATTGCCAGTGTCTTTCTCATGATACATCAAATTTATCACATCCATAACGCGCACATACGCGTAATTATTGTATACCAGTGGTATAAAAATGCTATTGTATATGGTCGGCGATGACTTCCAGCAGTTCGGCGCCGAACCGGGCGGCCTTGGCCTTGCCTATGCCGGGCACTTCCAGCAACTCCTTCTTGTCCTTGGGGGCGAGGGCGGCCAAGGCTTGGAGTGTCTTCTGGTTGAAGATGTAGAATGCCGGCTTGCCTATCTCCTCGGACTTCATCCTGCGCCAGTTCCGGAGGGTCTCCAACAAACCGGCCTGCGCATCGACATCGAGGGTGGCCACCGGAGACTTGGGGCGCGAGGGTTTCTTCTCGCCACGCAACATGTAGTCGGTCTGCGCCCGCTGCACGGCCATTACGCTGTAGCCCTCACGGCACACCGCCTCGAGGCAGGCCAACTTGACACCCAAGCGTTCCATCATCGCATCACCCAACTCCTTGATTGCCTTCTTGTTTTCCTTGTTGTCTATCTCCACGTCGAGCAGAGCGGCGAGGACACTTTGGACAGGCCGCAACTGGGCGCGGTAGTATTCGGATCCCTGCCTGGCGCGCTCGTCCTGTCGCGCCTCGTCGAGGCGACCCAGTTGCAGGCGGAAACGCTCGCTCACGCAGCCCAGGTCAGCCAGCGACGAGCAGAGTGCCCTCAACGCATCCACCTCCTTGGGATATAGGCTTTTAAGCCTTGACGAATACTGCTCTAGCAACCGCTCGGCATCGCGCAGCATGGCATCCATCGAGAAAAGTTCCATCAGTTTCTCCAGGCGGTACTGTCGCTGGTAGCCCTCGGCGGCCTCGGCGGTCTGCTCGTAGGTGGGGCAGGCGGCGGTGAATGAGGCCACAGCTTGGTCGCTGAAGGTTACTCCGGCCGAAAGCGGCGTGGTGAGGGTGAGCCCCTCGAGGGTGCGGCAGCGGCTCAACGCCACATACACCTGTCCGAAGGCGAAAGCGGCCGCGGCATCGATGGCCACGCGGTCGAAGGTCAAGCCCTGCGCCTTGTGGATGGTAACGGCCCACGCCGCCCGCAGCGGGTACTGCGAGAAAGTGCCCTCCACCTCCTGGCGTATCTGGTTGGTGTCGGGGTCGATGCTGTACTTCACATTCTCCCACTGCTCGCGGCCTGTCTCTATCACGTCGCCGTCGTCGTCGATGACCTCGATGGCATCGTCCATGAAGCCGGTAACGGTGGCCAACTTGCCGTTGTAGTAGCGGTGCTGCCCGGAGGAGTCGTTCTTGAGGAACATCACACGCTCGCCAACCTTGATTTCCAACACCTTGTCGGCCGGTAGCGCACTGTCGGGGAAGTTGCCCTTGACGATGGCCTCGTACTCGCGCCGCTCGCCTGCAAGGGCCTGCATGTGACGACGGTTGATGGTGTCGGCCTGGTGATTGTGGGTGGTGAGGGTGATGGCTCCCTTGGTGGCCTCACCCACCCTGCCGTTGAGTGTCCGTAGCGTGTCGACGTCCATGCAGTTGTCGCGCACACGATTGAGTAGTTCCACGAAAGCGGCATCTTGCTGGCGGTAGACGGTGGTGAGTTCAATGGTAACATAAGGTATCCGCTGCAACGCCTTGCTGTTGAAGAAGAAAGGTGATGGATAGACTTGTTCCATGTAGGGGCGCTCGCGGTCGGTTACGACGGGTGCCAGCTGGTGCACGTCGCCAATCATCAGCAGTTGCACACCACCAAAGGGCTGCGAGCTGCGGCGATAGCGGCGGAGCACCATGTCGATAGCGTCCAGCAGGTCGGCGCGCACCATCGAGATTTCATCGATGATGAGCAGGTCGAGAGTGCGGATAATATTGATTTTCTGACGGCTGAGCGACTTGTGACTGCCGGGCAACTGGTATTCGGTGATAAGTTCCTTGATGTCGGGCAGGTAGGGGTCGAAAGGCAACTGAAAAAAACTGTGGATGGTTACACCGCCGGCGTTGACGGCGGCCACGCCGGTGGGTGCCACCACCACATGCCGCTTCGTGCATCGGGCGTCAAGGTCGCGCAGGAACGTAGTCTTGCCCGTGCCGGCCTTGCCAGTCAGGAAAAGGCTGACCGAGGTCTGCTCCACATAACGCCAAGCCAGCTCAACCTGCGGGTTGCTCATGAAATGGGCCACCTGCGGTCGAGAGTGAAACTAACGGGACTCACCTTGAGCTGCGGGGCGAACTGGAGGCGTTTCCACTCGTTGCGCGCCACCTTGCGGGTGGTGCTCTGCACCAACTCGCGGTCGTAGCCCTCCTCGACAATCTCGTCCTCGCAGAGAGACTCGTCGAGGTAGAGGTTCAATATGGCGTCGAGCACATTGTAGTCGGGCAGCGAGTCGCTGTCCTTCTGCCCGGGACGCAACTCGGCGCTGGGGGCCTTGGTGATGCTATTGACGGGGATGCGCACACGGTCGCGATTAATCCACTCGGAAAGCTGGTAGACCTCGGTCTTGTAGAGGTCGCCGATGACGGCCAGCGCGCCGCAGGAGTCGCCATACAACGTGCCGTAGCCCATCGCCGCCTCCGAACGGTTGGTGGTGTTGAGCACCAGCGCGCCGAACTTGTTGGCGTAGGCCATCAGCAGTGTGCCGCGGACACGCGCCTGCAGGTTCTCCTCGGTTACGTCCTCGGCTCGGTCGCCGAAAACAGGATTCAACGCCTCGCGGAATTGGTCGAACATCGGGCGGATGGGCACGATGTCGTACTTCATCCCCAAATTGTGCGCCAAGTCCTCGGCATCCTTGACGGAGTGGTCGGTCGAATACTGACTTGGCATCAGAATGCCATGCACGTTCTCGGCCCCGAGAGCATCGACGGCCAGCACGGCCACGAGCGCCGAGTCGATGCCTCCGCTCAATCCCAGCACCGCACGCTGGAGGCCGTTCTTGCGGAAATAGTCGCGCAAGCCCATGACAAGCCCTTTATAGACCAGTTCGACGGCCTCGGGCTTCTCGTCCTCGACGATGTCGAGCAGCTGCATGTCCACCGTGTGGCAGGCTTCCTCGAAGTAGGGCAGCTGACAGAGCACTCCGCCGGCCGCGTTCATGGCCAGCGACCCGCCGGCATAGAGAAAGGATCCCTCGCCGCCGATACGGTTCACGTAGAGGAGGCTGGCACCGAGGTTCTCGACAATCTTGCTCATGCGGTAGCGTGTGCGGTAGGGTTTCTGGTAGTCGAACACGTTGCATCCACAGCAAATAATCATGTCGGGCTGCTCCACATGCCCCTTGACCAGCTCCTTGAGATCCTCATAGAAGCCGATGGCGATGCGCTGGTCGTGGAACTCAATCACCTGCACACCCTCACCGCGCGTGAAGCAACGCTGCTCGTCGGGCAGTAGGTACTTCTTCGTAACCACGGCGCGGATGGCTCCGTTCTGCACAAAGACGATGGCGTTGCAGAGCCCCTTGTCCTGAATCTGGAGCGGCATGCCCACTAGGAAGGCGCGGTGCTCCGAGCATTCAATCAGCTGCTGCAAGGCAGCCTGGGCTCGTTTCTGAAGGTCGGTGTAGCCGGCGGCGGCGAAAAGCGGCGCGCCGCAGAGGGTGCAGGCGGGGAAGACCGTGAGCAGGGCCTCGCGCGACTGCGGAGAGTCCAGTTCGGCCAGCATCCACTGCAGGTTGTCCTCGGGACGGTTGGTCAGTATGTCGTGCTGAACAATGTGAATATTCATATCTGCATGGGTATTAAACAACTATGTTTTTTTGTAACGCGACATGGCCAGTTTTAGTATGCCGTCCGAAAAATAAAAAAAACCGGCCCGGCGCAGGGTGGGGCCGTGTGGCGGTGGGTCGCTATGGGACAGATGGCAGGGAAAGTGATTCATATCGCACCAGAGTTCATGTATTCATTAAGAGAGTACCTAGAGAGTACCTAGAAAACCCCTGCCGTCCCCGTGGCGAAAATATTTTTTTTCGCACACGTACAATAAATAATATATATATACGTTAAGGGGACTGGAAAAACGGAAAAACAACATACACATGAAGAACCTAGTCATAGTCGAGTCGCCCGCCAAGGCGAAGACAATCGAAAAGTTTCTCGGCAAGGACTTCACCGTGAAGTCCTCCTACGGCCATATCCGCGACCTGGCCAAGAAGGAAATGAGCATCGACGTGGAGTCGGACTACGAGCCGCAGTACCAAGTGAGCGACGACAAGAAGGCACTCGTCAACGAACTGCAGAAAGCAGTAAAAAACTCCGAAAAGGTATGGCTGGCATCCGATGAGGATCGCGAAGGAGAGGCCATTGCTTGGCATCTGCAAGAGACGTTGAAGCTCGACCCCGCGACCACCCAGCGCATCGTCTTCAACGAAATCACCAAGACAGCCATTCTCCACGCCATCGAGCACCCGCGGCAGATAGACATGAACCTGGTCGACGCCCAGCAGGCGCGCCGTGTGCTGGACCGCCTCGTCGGCTACGAAATCTCTCCCATCCTATGGAGCAAAATCAAGCCCGCCCTAAGTGCTGGCCGTGTGCAGAGCGTGGCCGTGCGCCTCATCGTGGAGCGCGAAGAGGAGATCAAAAACTTCAAGTCGAAACCCTACTTCCGCGTAACGGCGCAGTTCCACCCTATGGACAGTAGCAAAGCACTGGGCGCCGATATGAGCCGCCACTTCGACACCGAGGCCGAGGCGCAGGTCTTCCTCGAGAGTTTGGTGGGCGCCAACTTCAAGGTGAGCAAGATAGAGACCAAACCCGCCAAACGCACCCCCGCCCCACCTTTCACCACCAGCACCCTCCAACAGGAGGCCAGCCGCAAACTGGGCTTCTCCGTCGCCCGCACCATGCAGGTGGCACAGCAACTGTACGAGAGCGGATTCATCACCTACATGCGTACCGACAGCGTGAACCTCTCCGACCTGGCCCTCTCGATGGCCAAGAAGGAAATCGTCTCCCAGTATGGTGAGGAGTACGTGAAGACCCGTCGCTACCAGACCAAAACCAAGGGAGCCCAGGAAGCACACGAGGCCATACGTCCCACCAACATGGAAGCCCAAACCCTCAACATCGAAAGCGCGCAACGCCGCCTGTACGAACTTATCTGGAAACGCACCGTGGCCAGTCAGATGGCCGACGCCGAAATGGAAAAGACCGAAATGGAGATAAGCATCAGCGGACAGACAGAAACCTTCGGGTGCACCGGCGAACAAATCAAGTTCGACGGCTTCCTCAAAGTTTATAAGGAGAGCACCGACGACGAGCAGGAGGAGAACACATCCCGCCTGCTGCCCCGCCTGCCGGAAGGCACCTTACTGGAGCTCGACCACTGCGATGCCATCCAGCACTACACCCAGCATCCACAACGATACACCGAGGCCAGCCTTGTCAAAAAACTCGAGGATCTCGGCATCGGACGACCCTCCACTTACGCCCCCACCATCAGCACCATCCTCAAGCGCGAATACATCATCAAGGAAGACCGCGAAGGTGAGACTCGCAACACGGTGGCACTCTCTTTCAAGGGCGGCCAAATCAAACGCACCGAGAAGACCGAGAAGGGCTATGCCGAGAAAGGCAAGCTGTTCCCCACCGACATCGGATGCGTGGTCAACAACTTCCTCATGGACCACTTCGCCAATATCATGGACTACAACTTCACCGCCACGGTGGAAAAAGATTTCGACGACATCGCCGACGGAAAAAAGGAATGGCGCAAGGTGATAGACCGCTTCTACGTGCCCTTCCACAAGAACATACGCCAGACCCAGCAAACCAGCCAGCGCACTACAGGCAGCCGCCTCCTGGGTACCGACCCCAAGTCCGGAAAGAGTGTCTATGCCAAAATTGGCCGCTACGGCACCCTGGTACAAATCGGCGAGACCAACACCGACGAGAAACCCCTCTTCGCCAGCATGAAGAAGGGGCAGAGCATCGAGACCATCACCCTCGAAGAGGCACTGGAACTTTTCTCGCTGCCACGCACCCTCGGCCAGTTCGAGGAGAAGGACGTTACTGTCTCCATCGGCAAGTTCGGCCCCTACGTACGCCACAACGGCAAGTTCTACTCGCTGGGCAAGAACGACGACCCATACGAGGTTACGCTCGAGCGTGCAGTGGAGATCATCAGCGTAAAGCGCCAAGCCGAGATGCAGAAGGAGGAACTCAAGAAAATATACCCCCACGAAATTGGGGTACACGATGGCGAGGCGGTGATGAGCAACATAGGCCGCTTCGGCCCCTACCTCACCTACAAAGGCGAGAACTTCCGCTTGGCCAAGGGTGTCGACCCGCTGAAACTCTCGCTCCAAGAGGCTCTTGACATCATCGGCGGTACAGGCAAGAAAAAAGGCCGCAAGAGCAAATGACCCTCTCGGTCATCATAGTCAACTACAACGTCAAGTACTTCCTCAAGCAGTGCCTGGCATCGGTCTTCAGTTCCGAACGCCGTCTGGCCGACGGTTCGGAGCTGGAGCTTGACGTGTGGGTGGTGGACAACGACTCGGTGGACGGGAGTGTGGAAATGGTGAGAAATGACTTCCCACAAGTACACCTAATAGAAAACCACGCGAACATGGGCTTCGCCCGTGCCAACAATCAGGCGTTGACCCAGATAAACGGTCAGTTGTCAGTAACTACTGACTACTGCCTCCTCCTCAACCCGGACACCATCGTGGAGTACGACACCTTGGTGCGATGTGCCGACTTCATAGCCGTCCATCCCGACTGCGGTGGTCTGACAGTGAAGATGATAGATGGCGATGGCCGTTTCCTCAAGGAGAGCAAACGAGGCTTTCCCACCCCGCAAGCCTCATTCTACAAAATCAGCGGCCTCATCCATCTCTTCCCCCGCTCGCGCCGCGTGGCCGCCTACTACATGGGACACCTCGGCGAGGACGACATCAACGAGATTGAAATCATGCCTGGCGCCTTCCTCATGTTCCAGCGCGAGGTGTACGACAAAATCGGTGGCCTGGACGAGAGCTACTTCATGTACGGCGAGGACATCGACTTCTCGTGGAGAATCATCCTAGCCGGATACAAGAACTATTACTTCCCGCGTACCCATATCATACATTACAAGGGCGAAAGTACCCGCAAGGGTTCAATGAACTACGTCTACACCTTCTACAACGCCATGTCCATCTTCGTCAAGAAATATTACAACGGCCGAGGGGCCCGCATCTACAACACCCTGCTGCAAGCGTCCATCTGGATGCGCGCCACCCTGGCCTGGCTGGGACGCATCGTCCGACGGATAGCCGTTCCAACGCTTGACTTCGGCCTGTCCTACGGCGGATTCGTACTCATCAAGCAACTCTGGGCCTCTATCGGACAAGGCGACATCCACTACTACCCCACGCAATACACCCTCTTCGTCATCCCACTCTACATTCTCATCCTCATGCTGTGCAGTTGGATTGGCGGAGGCTACGACCGTCCCGTGCGCCTAGCGCGCATCGTGCGCGGTATGGGAGTGGGTCTGCTGCTCCTGCTGGCATTCTACTCGCTCCTCGACGAAGGGCAGCGCTACTCGCGCATGCTTCTACTGGCAGGCTCGGCCTGGACTCTCGCTGCCACCCTCTTGGTACGCCTTGTCCTAGATGCCGCACGTGTGAAAGGATACGCATTACGCACACACAGACGCGAAACCACCCTCATCGTGGGAGGCGAGCTGGAAACAACACGTGTCAGCGACCTCTACCGAAACCTCGGTGTGGCCGCCGACCGCTTGGTTACCGACCATACACTGCAAGTCCACCGACTGCAAGAAATCATCCGCATCGAGCGCGTGGAGGAGGTAGTCTTCTGTGGAGCTGACATTGACTTGCAGCGCATCATCGCCCTCATGTCCAAACTACAGACCACCGGCGTGGAGTATAGAATTGCACCCGCCGAGGGCGACTTCATTATCGGTACTGGAGGCATCCTCTTGCGCGACGACCTATACCTCGACCAACTCGACACCGTCAGCACTGGATCCTCCCGACGCCGCAAACGCCTGTTCGACATTGGCTCCGCATCGATCCTGCTCCTTGCCGCCCCCCTGCTGGTATGGTTCCAGCACAGCAAGTACCGCTACCTGGGCGACTGCCTCCGCGTCCTCTCCGGTCGCCTTACCTGGGTAGGCCACACTGGTCGGTTGGGGGTATTCTCCCCCGCCGACTTGGCACCCGATGCTACCGCCGACACCCACAACCGCCTTATGATCCGCTATATGCGACACTACAGAGCCACCACCGACGCCACCATCCTCATACGTCACTGGAACCGGCTCTGATTTTCCCCCTATCGAATAACAGCACTAGAAGAAAAATATGAAGAGAACACCCCTCATCCCCCTCGTCGCCACCCTGCTGTTGACCACCGCTCCCGCACAGGCCCAACGCATCCACGCTTTCCTCTCCTCGGGTGCCACCCTCTCGCAAGTGGAAGGCGATGAACTGAAAGGATTCCGCAAATGGGGCTACACTGGCGGCATCGGTGCCATAGTCCCCCTCGACCGCCACGAGGACTGGCGCATCTCCGTCGAGGCTGCCTTCTCACAACGTGGCTCATACAACCGCACCGGCGAACCCTACTCACTCGACCTCACCCTCAATTACGTCGACATCCCAATCATGCTCCACTACCGTGACCCCTGGGGCGGTATGCTCCTGGGACTCGGACTCAACTATAGCCGCCTCACCGACCAGCCCCGAACCCGCGGCCTCTATCCTCCGGCTTTCTTCCCCGACACCAACGACCTCCTGTTCCTCCGCAACGACCTAGCCATCGTGGCCGACATACGTTTCCCCATCTGGCGCAAGCTGCACCTCAACATACGGTGGCAATACTCCCTCCTGGCCATCAAACGAAACTGGCACTTCTACCAGCGCGACGGCAACATGCCTCTGCTTGACGACGACGGTGTCCCCATCCTCGACTCCGAAGGACACACCATCATGATCCCCCGCTGGAATGAATGGGTCAACGACTGCTACAGCAACACCCTCACCTTTCGTCTCATCTGGCAATTCTAACCCTATGGCCATCGCTATATTTCCAGGCTCATTCGACCCCTTCACCGCCGGCCACGAGGCCATCCTGCGCCGCGTGCTGCCCCTGTTCGACCAAGTATACGTCGCCGTCGGTGTCAATTCCGAGAAACGCTACATGTTCTCTCCCGACGAACGCCTTTCCCTCATCCGCCGCACCCTGGCCGACTGCCCCACCGCCATGGCCGTCTCCTACGATGGCATGACCATCGACCTCTGCCACACCCTCGGCGCACAGGCCATCATCCGCGGCATACGCACCGCCAAAGACCTGGAATACGAGCAGACCGTCGCCGCCGTCAACCGCCTCCAGGACCCCTCCATCGAGACCCTCCTGGTGATGGCCGACCCCGAACACATCGACATTTCCTCCACCCTCGAACGCGAACGCATCTCCCACCAATGCAACTGTCCGACGACATAGTCTACCTAAAAGGTGTGGGACCCCAACGAGCCAAAGTGCTGGCTACCGAGTTGGGCGTACGTACCATCGGCGACCTGCTCGACCACCTGCCCTACCGCTACATCGACCGCTCGGTGATGTCCACTGTCGCCTCTCTCCAAGACGACGGACAATACGTGGTGCTCCGCGGACAAGTTACCCATCTCCAGACCGTCGCCACCGGCAAGTTCCGTGAACGCCTCACCTGCGACTTTTTCGACGGCACCGGCACCCTGCAGCTCGTCTGGTTCGCCGGCACCAAATGGGTACGCGAGAAACTCAAACCCAACACACCCTACCTCATCATGGGTCGCCCCGCACTGTACAACGGCCAGTGGCAGATGTCCCATCCTGAATTGGAGGCAGTCTCCAGCGACGGCGACGACTCGCGCCAGCCGTTCCTCCCCGTCTACAACACGACTGAGAAGATGAAAGCCTCCGGCCTCGGTACCCGGGCCCTGGCCCGCATCACCGAGACCCTCGTGGCCAATATGCCCCCCATACCCGAAACCCTCCCCGACTCCATCCTGCAACACTATCGCCTCATGCCTCGCCGCGAGGCATATTTCAACATCCACTACCCCTCCTCCGACCAAACTCTCGACCAAGCCCGTAAACGCCTAAAATTCGAAGAGTTGTTCTTCCTCCAACTCGACTACCAATATGCCCACCTGCAGCGCGCAACCGCCTCGCAGGGGCGTGTATTCAGCCATGTGGGCGAACATTTCAACCGTTTCTACAGCGAATGCCTCCCCTTCCCCCTTACCGGTGCACAGAAGCGTGTCATCCGCGAGGTGCACGACGATATGCGCTCCGGCCGCCAGATGAACCGCCTGCTGCAGGGCGACGTGGGGAGTGGAAAGACCCTGGTGGCCCTCATGTGTATGCTCCTTGCCCTCGACAACGGCTGCCAGGCCTGCCTCATGGCACCCACCGAAATCCTTGCCTCCCAGCACCACGCCACCTTCCTGCGCTTGCTCGACGGCCTGCCCATCGAGGTGGAACTGCTCACCGGTTCCTTACGCGCAGCACAGAAAAGAAAGATAAAACAACGCCTTGCCGAGGGCGAGATACAAATCCTCATTGGCACCCACGCCTTGATAGAGGACGACGTGGATTTCCATAGCCTAGGACTTGTCGTCATCGACGAGCAGCACCGCTTCGGTGTCCAGCAGCGCTCGCGCCTGTGGACCAAAGCCGCCATGCCGCCCCATATCCTGGTGATGACCGCCACCCCCATACCGCGCACCCTCGCCATGACCCTCTACGGCGACCTGGACTGCTCCGTCATCGACGAGTTGCCGCCCGGCCGCCAGCCTGTCCACACCTACCACCGCCTCGAGGCCAACCGTCCCAGGGTGTTCCATTTTCTCAAACAGCAGATTGACGCAGGCCGCCAGGTCTATATCGTCTACCCTCTCATCGAGGAGAGCGAGAAGATGGATCTCAAGAACCTCTACGACGGCCTCGAGATGGTACAGAACTATTTTCCTCGGCCGCAGTACCAGACCTCGATGGTGCACGGCCGCCTCACCGCCGAGGAGAAAGAACACGAGATGCAGCGTTTCAAACGGGGCGAGACCCACATCATGGTGGCCACCACGGTGATAGAGGTAGGGGTCGACGTACCCAACGCCACGGTGATGGTCATCGAGAATGCCGAGCGCTTCGGCCTCTCGCAGCTGCACCAGTTGCGAGGTCGCGTGGGTCGCGGCGGCGGACAGTCCTACTGCATCCTGATGACCAAGGACACCCTCGCGGCCAACTCCAAGGAACGCATCCGTACCATGTGCGCCACCAGCGACGGTTTCAAGATTGCCGAGGCAGACCTGCGCCTGCGCGGCCCGGGCGACATACAGGGGCTGCAGCAGAGCGGAATCCTCGACCTCAAGCTGGCCGATATCGTGGACGACGAACCCTTGGTCCGCGCCACGCGCGACACCGTGCGAGACCTCCTCATTGCCGACCCCTCCCTGTCGCAATACCCCCTGCTGCAGAAACATATAGAACACTCAAGGAACAAGATGCTATGGAGCAAGATAAGCTAGTTCTCACGGCCGAAGAAGGGGCATCGCTGTCGAGCGGCAGTTTGAGGCTGTACGCGCTGCCGTATGGCTGTGTGGACCTCTACAGCTACGACCCACTGAACCGCCGCTGCGCCGTGGGCATCATGGTGGCCAGGGAGCACCGGAGAAAAGGGTATGCGCTGGCGATACTGCAGGCATTGGAGAGGCAACATTCCATGGCCATACATACGTTATACGCCGATATTGCGGCAACCAACACTGCAAGCATCTGCCTTTTCCTCAAGGCGGGATACGAAGAGTGTGGCCACTTCAAGGAATGGCTGCTCGTGGGCGACCGATACATCGACTCCATAAGAATGCAAAAGACACTATGAAAAAGACGGTATTAATCTCATTGGCTGTACTAGTAGTACTGGTTTCACTGATATTCCTAGCCATCGTCGGGAGAGGGACGGACAACACCGCCCCTGAGCGCATCCATATCGCCGAGGGAATCTCCCAGGCATCCCTCATGGACACCCTCGCCACGCGCGGCATCCTCCACCGCACCACACTCCTCAATGCCGAACTCAAGGCGTTGAAATACAGGCCCCGTCCGGGTTCATATCTCATAGAGCCCCGCACAAGACTCCTCACCCTGGCCCGCAAGCTGCGCAACGGCCAGCAGGATCCCATACGGCTGACCATAGGGAAGTTCCGTACGCCGAAGCAACTGAACGAGTACCTGAACAGCAAGCTGATGCACAACGACTTCGACATTACCCTCGACACGTTCCACATCATCCGACCGGATACCTACGAGTTCTATTGGACTGTTACGCCGGAGGCATTCCTGCAGCGGATGAAGCGTGAGTACGACCGTCAGGGACTGTGCAGGGAGACCGTCATACTGGCCTCGATTGTGGAGGAGGAGAGCAACTACAACCCCGAGAAGCCGCTGATAGCGAGCGTGTACCTTAACCGCCTGAAGCGCGGCATGCCGCTGCAGGCCGACCCCACCGTCAAGTACGCCGTCGGCGACTTCACCCTGCGGCGCATCCTCAACAAGCACCTCACCGTCGAGAGTCCCTTCAACACCTACCTGCACACCGGCCTGCCACCGGCGCCGATATGCCTGCCTTCGGCGGCGAGCGTGGAGGCGGTGCTCAACGCGAGGGAGACCGACTACCTCTACTTCTGCGCCAGCGACCGGATGGACGGCACCCACCGCTTCGCCGCCACCCTGGCCGAGCACAACCGAAACGCCGCCCGGTTCCACGCCGCACTGAACGCGAAAGGCATCCGTTGAGCCGCCGACGGGCAGGGGTTCCCTAGATACCCTCTAGGTACTCTCTTAATGAATACATAAACAAAAGTGCGCTGTGGGACGATATCGTCCCACAGCGCACCACCATTCGCAAATTTTCTTTCGCGGACGGAATATTTTTCGTATATTTGCATTTTTGAATTCATATAAAAAGATGCTGCATCGCATGAAGAAACTTGTTGTGTTTATGACACTTGCACTGATGGCAGGCGCTGGCGCGGCCAGTGCGCAAAAGCAGAATATCACGCTGGAGGACATCTGGACCAAGCGCACATTCAGCCCCAAGGGCATCGGCGCGCTGCGCTCGATGGCCGACGGCGAGCACTACTGCACCATGTCCCGCACGGGCATCGCCAAGTACAGCTATGCCACAGGCGAGAAGGTGGAGGACGTGTGCCTTTTCGGCGGCCCCGACATGCACAAGAAGGCCAAACCCCTACCCCCGATGGAAAGCTACGCCTTCAGCGCCGACGAACAGAAGATACTGCTCAGCAGCGGCTTCGAACCCCTCTACCGCCACAGCGGCGTGAGCGACTACTACATCTACGACATCAAGGAGAAGACTTTCACCAAGATAAGCAACGAGGGCAAACAGCGCCTCACCACCCTCTCGCCCGACGGAACGAAGGTGGCCTTCGTGCGCGACAACAACCTCTACTGGATGGATCTCGAAACCCTCGAGGAACACGCCATCACCACCGACGGCAAGGTGAACGAGGTGATCAACGGCACCACCGACTGGGTCTACGAGGAGGAGTTCGCCATCACGCAGGGATTCCAGTGGAGTCCCGACTCGAAGAAAATTGCCTACATGCGCTTCGACGAGAGCCGGGTAAAGGAATACAATATGCAGACCTGGGGCGGCCTCTACCCGCAGGACTACCGCTTCAAATACCCCAAGGCCGGCGAGGACAACAGCAAAGTGGAGATGTGGGTGTACGACCTCGACAATGCGAAAGCTTCCCGCATCGCATCCACCGACAAGACCTGGGAGTATATCCCCCGCTTCCAGTGGACACCCGGCGGCACGTTGACCTACATGCTTATGAACCGCCTTCAAAACCACATGCAGATACTGACCAGCGAAGGCAAGATGCTCTACAAGGAAAAATGCGACACCTACGTCGACGTACCCGACACCTGGCAGTTCATCACCGTCGGTAAGGGCAAGAAGGCGCAGGAGCAGATGCTCATCACCAGCGAGCGCGACGGCTACCGCCACATCTACCTCTACGGCATGGACGGCAAGCTCGTCAATCAGGTAACCAGCGGCAACTGGGAGGTCTGCGACGTGCCCGGCATCGACGTGAAGAACCAGCGCCTTTACTACACCAGCCGCGAGCACGGCGCCATCAACAAGAGCCTCTTCGTCATCGGCTTTGACGGAAACGGAAAGAGATGCCTCAACCATTCCGCCGCCAACATGGAGAAAATCTACGAGCATAATGGGTTGAAATACTCGTGGGGCAACCAGACCAACGGCTACCTGGCCGGTACGCACAACGTCACATTCAGCGAAGGCTGCAAGTACTACATCTGCACCTACAGCAACGCCAACATGCCCCCTGCCTACACCCTCCACAACTCGCGCGGCACCCTGGTCAAGGTACTGCAGAACAACAGCGATTTGCAGGGCAAAATGGTGGACTACGGCACCCAGCGCAAAAACTTCGGCACCTTCAAGACTTCCACCGGCACCGAACTCAACTACTACATGATCGCCCCGGAAGAACTCACCACTCACCACTCACCACTCACCACTAAAAAATACCCCGTCCTCATCTACGTCTACGGCGGTCCCGGCAACCAGCAGGTGAGCGACAGCTACGGCCACAGCGACTACTACTGGTATCACATGCTGGCCGAGCAGGGCTATGTGGTGTTCTGCTTCGACGGTCGCGGCACAGGCGGCCGCGGCACGAAGTTCAAGAAGCAGACCTACGGCGACCTGGGCCGCATGGAATGCGAGGACGCCATCGAGGCTGCAAAATGGTTGGGCCAGCAGAGCTGGGTTGACAAAGACCGCATCGGCATCTGGGGCTGGAGCTTCGGCGGCTACCTCTCCACCCTCTCGCTGCTGAAGGGCAACGACGTGTTCAAGACGGCCATCGCCGTGGCCCCGGTGATGAACTGGCGCTACTACGACAACATCTACACCGAGCGCTTCCTCGGCCTGCCCAAGGACAACGCCAAGGGCTACGACGAGAACTCGCCGCTCAACTTCGCCGACCGCCTTCAGGGCAACTACCTGCTCATCCACGGCACCGGCGACGACAACGTGCACTTCCAGAACAGCGCCGAGATGGTGGACAAGCTGCAGCGGGCCGGCAAGCACTTCGAGTTCCAGATCTACCCCAACAAGAACCACTCCATCTACGACGCCACGGGCAACACCCGCCTGAACCTCTACCAGCTGATGACCGATTTTATTTTGAGAAAACTGTAAAAAAAACAAATTATAGAATTTTATGAAAAAGATAGTAGTTTTTGCCGCACTGGTTTCCATTTTCGCCATTTGCCATGCGCAATTCAGCGAATACGGCGTGAAAGTGGGTCTGGGTGCCGCCACGATGAACGACGACCTCTCCACCAAGTCGCCCGTGCTGGCCGTCAATGTGGGAGGCTACATCAACTACTCCTTCCTGCAGAACGAGAGCCTCCTGTCCGAGATTCTCTACCTGCAGACCGGCCTCAACCTGGTGCGTCGCGGAAGCAATTTCGAGGAGGTTCTCGAGCGCGGCACCTCGATGAGCATCCGCACCGGCTACTACCACCCCTGGTACATCCAGCTGCCCATCGTGGCCGGCCTGCGCTACGAACTGCCCATCCGCGCCCCGGGCCATGTGGTGGGCTTCTTCCTGGGCCCGGCCGTCAGCTTCGGCCTCTTCGGCGGCTACGGCGACCGCAAGATATCGCCGGGCGTGAGCTCACCCTCGGCTAATTACGACGTGAACTTCAACGGTTCGCTCGCCGACCGCCAGGTGTTCAATCACATCAACCGGATCGACATCGGCACCCTCGTCGGTTTCACCTACACCCGCCAGCGCCTCACCGTCTCCTTCATCATCGACCACGGCTTCCTGGCCACCTCCGACGGAGTGGACGCCCTGCGCATCATCCAGAACCAGGCATCCCAAAGCGACATCGACGTGAAAATACCCAACGGCAACAACGTGGCCTACCTCCTCACCTTGAGCTACCAGTTGGGCGACCTCAGCAAATAACCCACTTAAACCCTAAACCTTGAACATGGTAAGAGTCAGATTCGCCCCCTCCCCCACCGGGCCCCTCCATATCGGCGGCGTGCGCACCGCCCTCTACAACTACCTCTTCGCCCGCCAGCAAGGCGGCAAGATGATCCTCCGCATCGAGGACACCGACCAGACACGCTTCGTGCCCGGCGCCGAGCAATACATCATCGAGGCCCTCGACTGGCTCGGCATCCAGTTCGACGAAGGTGTCCATATCGGAGGTCCCTGCGGCCCCTACCGCCAAAGCGACCGCAAAGAACTCTACCGCCAGTATGCCGACCAGCTGCTCCAGGGCGGCTGGGCCTACTACGCCTTCGACACCCCCGAAACCCTCGACGCCAAACGCAAGGAATACGAGGCCGAAAAGAAGACCTTCCAGTACGACTGCACCACTCGCCAGCAGATGGAGAACAGCCTCTCACTGCCCGCCGACGAGGTGCAGCGCCGCATCGCGGAGGGGCAGCCCTATGTGGTGCGCTTCCGATTCCCAGAGAACATGGACATCAAGCTCCACGACCTCATCCGCGGCGACGTAACCATGAACAGCCGCCTGCTGGACGACAAGGTGCTCTTCAAGTCCGACGGCATGCCCACCTACCACCTGGCCAACATCGTGGATGACCACCTGATGGAAATCACCCACGTCATCCGCGGCGAGGAGTGGCTTCCCTCGGCGCCCCTGCACGTCATGCTGTACGAAGCATTCGGCTGGCAGGCACCCCAGTTCGCCCACCTGCCCCTGCTGCTCAAGCCCGAGGGCAACGGCAAACTCAGCAAGCGCGACGGCGACCGCCTCGGATTCCCCGTCTTCCCACTTGAGTGGCACGACCCCAAGAGCGGCGAGGTCAGCAGCGGCTACCGCGAGCAAGGCTACCTGCCCCAAGCCGTGGTCAATATGCTGGCCCTGCTCGGCTGGAACCCCGGCGACGACCGGGAGATGATGACGATGGAAGAGTTGGTGAAGCTCTTCTCCATCGACCACATCAGCAAGAGCGGCGCCAAGTTCAATGTGGAGAAAGCCCGCTGGTTCCAGCACGAATACTTCCAGCAGTTGCCCGACGAGCAGGTGGCCGACATGCTGGAGCAGCAGGTGCGCGAACACGGCATCGAGGCCGACCCCGACTACCTCCTCCGGGTAGCCGCCATGATGAAGGAGCGCATCACCTTCCCCGGCGAACTGTGGGACACCTGCTGCTACTTCTTCCAGGCACCGACGGAATACAACGAGAAAGACGTGGCCAAACGCTGGCAGCCCGGCATGACCACCCACATGGCCAAGGTAATCGAGATACTGAACACCGTCCCATTCGAGCACAACACCCTCCACCAAGCCCTGCTCGAGGACTACATCAAGGGCAACCAGTTCAACACCGGCGCCATCATGAACTCGCTGCGCCTGGCCGTGGTGGGACGCACCGTTGGTCCCGACATGCTCACCCTCGTCCTCATGCTCGGCAAAGAGGAAACCATCCGCCGCATACAGCGCGCCATAGACACCCTCGGGGAAATCGGAAATTGAAAAATGAGAATTGAAAATTAAAAAAACAACATGAACAAAAACGCAATCATCGCCGCTGCAGCGGCACTGGCACTCGCCATCACCGGATGCAACAACTCCAACAACAAGCAGAACCCCGAAGCCACCGCCCCCGTCGTGGCCGAAGGCGGACTGAAAATCGCCTATGTGGACACCGACACCCTCCTGGCCCACTACCAGTATGCCAAAGACCTCGAAGCCGAACTCCTGGCCTACAAGAACCAGCAGGAGGCCCACGGCCGCCAGCAGATGGAGCGCTTCCAGAAAGACTACCAGGACTACCTCCAGAACGGCGCCAGCATGACCCTCTCCCAGCAGCAGGCCAAGGAGGCCGAGCTGAAGCAGCGTGCCGAGAAGATGGCCTCCCTCGAGCAGGAGCTCACCGCCAAAATCATGGAGCGCCAGATGACCGAGAACACCAAGCTCCTCAACGCCATCTTCGCCTTCGTGCGCGAATACAACGCGCAGAACCAGCAGTTCGACGTCATCTTGAGAAAGACCTTCGAGAACACGCCCGTCCTCTACGTCAACCCCGCCATGGACATCACCCGGGAAATCCTCGACGGCCTCAACGCCGAATACGCCCAGGTGAAGGGCAAGAAATAGGAATGTTGATATCGCGTTTTATTTGAAATAAAAACCATTTCCCAGCCTAGGGCACCATCCTCTAAAGGAGCGGTGCCCCTTTCCTTTATTGCAGGGCGTCGGCGACAAGGAAGATGGAGCCGGTAACGAGCACCAGGTCGTCAGGCGCGGCGGCGGCGCGGGCGGCGGCGATGGCGGCCTTCACGTCGGCATAGCCCTCGCCTTCGATGCCCATCTCGCGGGCAGCCGCGACCAGGTCGCCCACAGGCAGGCCGCGCGGCACACCGGGCTGGCTGAACCGCCAGGCTACGTCCCGCCGCTGGCCGCCGACCGCCGACTGCAGCAGTGCCAGTATCTTGCGGTAGTCCTTGTCATTGACACATCCGTAGACGACATGCAGCCGCCGGAAGTCCACGCGCGAGAGGCTCTGCATCATGGCCTCGATGCCGTCGGCGTTGTGGGCGGTCTCGCAGATGGTCAGCGGCCGCTCGCCGATCTTCTCCCAGCGGCCGCGCAGGTGGGTGTTGGAAACCACGCGAGCCAGGCCCTTTTGTAATTCTGTATTTTGAATTATGAATTCTGAATATTCTCGCAGGATGTCGACGGACTGGAGCACGGTGGCGAGGTTCCGGCGCTGGTAGGCGCCGGTGAGTTCGGTGGTGTAGTCCTCGATGCGGTCGATGCGATAGTGGTCGTCGGCGAAAGTGATGGGTGCTCCGCGCTCCGCCGCCACCGCCTCGAAGAGGGGTTGCGTCTCGGGATGGCTCTCCCCTATCACCACCGGTACGCCGGGCTTGATGATGCCGGCCTTCTCGGCGGCTATCTTGGTGAGCGTGTCGCCCAAGAACTGCGTGTGGTCGAGCCCTATGTTGGTGATGATGGAAAGCTCGGGGGTGATGACGTTGGTGCTGTCCAGGCGGCCACCCATGCCCACCTCGATGACGGCGATGTCCACCCGCTGGCGGGTGAAGTAGTCGAAAGCGAGGCCGACGGTCATCTCGAAGAATGAGAGGTGTTTTTCTGTGATGAGTGATGAGTGATGAGTGATAAAGTCCACCACCTCCCCTTCAGGTATCATCTCGCCGCCAATGCGTATGCGCTCGCGGAAGTCGACGAGGTGGGGCGAGGTGTAGAGACCCACCTTGTAGCCGGCCTCCTGCAGGATGGAGGCGAGGAAGTGGCTCACCGAACCCTTGCCATTGGTGCCTGCCACATGGATGCTTTTGAACTTCCGTTCGGGGTGGCCGAGGGCCTCCATCATGTCGAGGGTGGGCTGCAGGTCGGCCTTATAGGCCGCAGCGCCGATGCGGTGGTACATCGGCAACTGGGCATACATGAATTCGAGTGTCTCCTGATAGGTCATCTGGTGGGCATGGTGTAGGTGAGACCCAGCAGGAAGAGGCCGCGCTGGGAGGGGTAGTTGGCCCAGTAGTAATAGCGCTGGAAGGCCAGGTTGTCCATCTTGAGGAAGAAGGAGAGCGCCTTGTTGTGGCGGTACTCCACCTCGGCATTGATGCCGTAGCGCACAGGCAGTTCCTCTCCGTTGTCTCCCAGCATCTTGCCCAGCAGGCGTCCCTCGAGATGGAAGAGCCACTTGTCATGGTAGTTCACATCAGCCGCCAGCAGGGCATCCCACTTGGGGCGGTAGAGTTTCACCCAGGTGTCTCCAGCCACGCCGAGACCCGTATAGTTATAATGATAGTAGTGGCCGCCGGCGCGCAAGGTGAGCATCTCGTCATTGACAAAGGCAATGTCGGCACCCAGCGTAAGGCGATTGTTGTCGAGATAGAGTGGGCGGTATACATTTTGCAGGCTGTAGTCGTCGTCTAGCATGAAAGTGAGGTCGTCGTTCAGCCACGAATAGCTCACCTCGGCGTTGGCCTCCAGTTTCTTGCTGATGCTCCAGCGCAGGTGGCCGACAAGATCATAGTGGCGCGTGGCGCGTTGCTCGGAGTTGGGGGCGATGTAGGGGTTCACTATGCGGAGCGAATTCCAGTTATTGGCCTCCAGTCCGCCGGTGAAGCCCAGGCTCACGGCCACGGCCTCGTTCATCAGCTTCTTGCACACCACCACGTCGGGGAAGAACCGGAACGCGGTGGCGTCGCCATCGGTGAAGGCATCCCATCCCACGGTTACACCGGTGTGGAACTGCAGGTCGTTGAAGAGGAAGTCCACGTAGGGGTTGAACTTGACGATGTTGCGCCAGCCGCGGAGGGTATCCTCGACGGGTGGCAGCAGACAGCCCAGCGGCATCTCGTCCCCGTGGCGGAAGCGGTGGGTGTAGCCGTCCCACTCGGCGCGCAGGTAGGCCACGCCCTTGTACTGGCGCAGCATGGGGAAGCCGTAGTGGATGTCGCCGCTGAGGTTGAGATTGAACTCGTTCTGGTGCCACGAGGCCCAGAGGTCGGCGAGGCGCAGGTTGGCACTGTAGCCCAGCTGGTTCACGTCGAGTTGCATGTTGCGGAGGCCGATGTTCCAGGTGGCCACGTTGTATTTGGCGCGGTAGTCGCTGCGGCTGATGTCGTCGCGCGTAAGCCCCATGACGGCATTCAGTGTGCTGTCGGTAAAGCCGTAGTAGAGGTTGTGGTCGTGCTCATAGCTGAGGTCGGTCAGCAACTGCAACTGCTCCTTGACGATGTACTTGCCAAAGAGGGTGAGGCCGGTCTGGCCGAAGTGGTTGGTTCCATAGTCGGGAACGCTTCCCCAGGAGAAGCGGTGGTTGAGGCGCACGCCGTAGGTTTTCTGCCGGTCGCGGGTGGAACTCCAGTAAAGGTCGGCCAAGGTGCTGGGATAGAGTCCGAATCCGAGGCGCAGGTAGTTGTTGTAGAGCTTGGTGGCGGGTTCGCCGATGATGCGGGCGGCCTTGATGCGGGCAGGCTCGTAGAGAGCCTTGAGACGGCCGGGGGCGGGCACGTCGTAGCGGAACACGTGTTCCATGCGGCCGATGGTGTCGGTGATGCGGGCGGGAAAGTTGAGTTTCTCGGCCTGTGTGATGACGGGGCGGTAGGAGCCCCGCACCAGCACACTCTCGTTGTAGGACGCGTTGTCCTCTTGCGCCTGCAGGGCGACGGAGCCCAGCAGCAGCGCGGCTATGAATAGGGATGTTCTTTTCATGGCTTCTTAACTCCTAACTCTTAAGTTCATAACTCGATGGTGATTTCCTCATCCACGACGGGTGCCTTGGGCTGCTCGGCGGCCACAATGGCGTCGTGCTTCTGGCGGGCAACGGACAGCAGGTCGTCGCCGTCGTAGTTGTCGATGATGCTCTGCAGGGTCTGCTTGGCCTGCAGGTTGTTGCCCCGGGCGTAGTAGATGTCGGCCCAGAGGATGAACGAATAGGCGAGCCAGTAGTCGCTCGAGGCGTCGGCCACAATCTTCTCGATGACCTTCTCGGCGGGGTCGTACTGCTGCTTGAGCATGAGAATCTCGGCCTGGCGGCAGCGGGCCTCGCCGTTGTACTCGCCGTTGGGCGACTTGGCGAGGTGGTCATAGAGGACGAAGGCGGTGTCGCGCAGCTGGTTGTCGAAGCAGCTGCGTGCCATGGACAGGTAGGCCTCCTCTTTCAGTTCGGGTGTGGCCTTGGGCTCGGCCAGCAGGCGGCGGCCGGCCTCCATCACGCCGGGGTGGCTCTTCAGCGCGGTGGCGCAGCGCAGGCTGCCCAGCTGGCCCTGCAGCAGGCTACCCGCATCCTCGGCATTGGAGGTGAGGCGGCTGTAGAGGTTGGCGGCCTTGCGGTAGTCGCCAAGGCTGTAGGCTATGTTGGCCCCGTTGTAGAGCGACCGCTCGGTATACTGGCTCTTGGCGGCATCGGCCACAGCCTCGTAGTGCGGCAGGGCGCGGGCGTTCTGCCCCTGGCGGAAATAGGTGTCGGCCAACAGGTAGTGCGCCTTGAGGGCGAAGAGACCCTGCGGGAAGCGCGAGAGGTAGCTTTCCAAGCCGGCGGCGGCATTGGCGTAGTCGCCCTCCTGGTAGCGACCCTCGACGGCGAGGAAGGTGGTGGAATCCTGCTCCACCTCCGAGATGGTTACCTTGGTCGTGCGCTTCACATAGGCGAAATACTCGTCCACGCGGTTCTGCGCGATATAGATGTTCTTGACCGTGGAGAGGGCGTCGCGCGCCTCGTCGGTGCCGGGGTACTCGTTGAGCAGGCGGTCGAAAGTCTGCAGCGCCTGCCGGTCGCGTTCGGTGTTGTAGTAGATGAGCCCCTGGTTGAGCAGGGCGGTCTTGACGTAGACGCTCTTGGGGTACTGCTTGATGAAGTTGCCGTAGTAGGTCATGGCCATCTCGTTGTTGTCGCACATCATGTAGGTGTTGGCGATTTCGAGCATGGCCTTCGACTTGAGGGGCGAGTTGTCGAATTTCTCTCTCGCTGTTCTTGCCCTGCGCGCCGAAGGCGAGGGCCTTCTGGTAGGTGGCGTAGTCGGCGTCCTTGCCGTTGGCGGCGATGACCTTGTCGTAAAGGGTGATGGACTCGCCGAAGCGGCTCTGCACATACTGGCAGTCGCCCAGGCGGTTCCACACGTCGTTGCGCATGGCGGTGGCCTTCTGGCCCTTGGCGGAGGCCAGGCTGCGGCCCAGCTCCTCGAACACCTCCTGCGCCTCGTCGTAGCGTTTCTTGCGCATGAGGAGGTAGCCGTAGGTGTAGCGGGCGTCGTTGGCGTAGGGCGAGGTCTTGCTGAACGAGGAGAGCAGCATCTTGTTCAGGTGCCGCTCGGCCTGCACCATGTCGCCGCTGCGGTAGCGGGCCTCGCCCAACAGGTAGTTGGCGTCGGCCGTGATGCGGGGCACGGCGTTCACCTGCACGGCCTTGGCATAGAGGGTCTCGGCCTCGGCCTGGTGGCCGCTGTTGCTCAACTCAATGCCCCGGTTGAGCAGGGCGCGCTGGTAGGCTTGCTCCAGCGTGGCGTTGCGCTGCGGTATCTGCTCCAGCAGGCGGACGGCCTCCTTGTAGTTGTTGGTCGAGCAGTAGAGCTCGGTGAGTATCTCCTGCACCTCGGTGCGGTGCTTGGTGCGCGGGTACTGCTTGAGGTAGCTCTCGAACGACTTGATGCTCTCGCCCATGGCGTTCTGGTTCAGCTCGCAGCTGAGCTTGGCGTAGTTGAACAGCGCGTCCTCCTTGATGCGGGGGCTGAAGCCCATCTTCGACGCCTGGAGGAACATGCTGCGGGCCTCCTTCTTGCGCCCGGCACGCAGGTAGCAGTCGCCCAGCAGGTAGAGCGAGTGCTGCGCCACGCTGTCGTTGCAGACGGTCTTCTTCTCCAGGTAGCCGATGGCCTCCTGGTATTGGCCCAGCATATAGTAGCTGTAGCCGATTTGATAGTTGTTGTCCTGGGGCGAGCAGTCCTGGGTCTGCTGGCGCTTGGCGGCCTGGTCCAGCTCCTGGTACTGCTGCACGGCCTTCTGGTACTCGCCGCGGTTGAAGTATATCTCGGCCACCATCTGGCGCACCTCGTTCTTGCGGAAGGCGTCCTTGTCCTCGAGCAGGCGCGGCGCCAGCTCCAGCAGGTCGTCCTCGCGGCCCAGGTAGTAGTAGATGCGGGCGATGTACGAGGGGGCTATCTTGGCAAACTTGCGGTCGTTCTCCAGCGCCTTGAAGTTCTTCAGCGCCAAGTCGTACTGCCCGTTCATGTACTGGATGTGGGCGTAGTAGTAGAGACTCGAGGCGGCGTACTTCGACTGGCCGCCCACCTGCTGCGCGAAGCAGTCCGACGCCCGCTGCAGGTCGCCCCGCTGGAAGTGGCAGTAGCCGGTCTTGAAGTGGTATTCGCTGCGGTGGCTGAACTCCACCTCCTTCACGTCCACGGTGCGGTAGTAGTCCAGCGCCCGGTCGTAGTCGCCGCGCGCGTAGTGGAAGTTGCCCAGGTAGAAGCGCGCCATCACGCAGCGCGAGCTCTGCGGGTAGAGGCGCAGGAACTCCTCGAGGCGGTAGCTGGCGTCGTCGTTGTCCAGTTTCTCCGAGCATACGCCTGCATAGTAGGCCGCGTCCATCACGGTCTGCGGCGTCCCCTCGCCGCCGGGGGTGGCCAGCTGGTCGAAAATCTGCTGGGCAGCGGCGTACTTCTGCTTCTGGTAGAGGTCGGTGGCCTGGCGGTAGAGGTCGTCGCGTCGCTCGGCCGTGGTCTCGCGCTGTGCCGAAGCCCCAAGGGCCGCGAGCGCCAGAAGCCATGTCAGTGCTTTCTTTTTCATTGTGTTATCGTTTTTCTCGGTGCTTTTTCTTGTCTCGTTTAGCGGAAGAGCAGGCCGCCGGAGTCTTTCTCCCGGCGCGTCTCCCAGGGGCCGCGCAGCAGGATGCCGCTGGCCGGGGCGGGTGTTACGGTGTAGTGCAGCTCACCCTGCGGGTTGAGGAGGATGAAGGCGGGGTAGCTCGTTACCCCGTAGCGCTCCAGCAGGCGATAGTCGCCGTCGAAGTGCAGCCACGTCCAGCGGTAGCGCTGGCCGCGGCGGCTGTTCTTCAGCAGGTGGTACATCTTCTGGAACTCGCGGTCGCAGTCGATGCTCACGAACACCACGTCGGGATGCTTGGCGTAGACCGAGTCGCGGAAATGCGCCATCGTCTCCAGCTCCTTCAGGCTGTGGGGATCCTCGGCGCGCACAAAGGCCAGGTAGACCCACTTGCCACGGAAACTGTCCAGGCTGACGCGGCGGTGGTCCACGTCGGGCAGCTCGAACGAAGGCGCCTCCGAACCCTCGCCCTGACCCTTGAAGGTCTCCGCGAGGCTGGAGGCCAGCTTGCGGTGCTCGGCGAACTTGCTCTCGCCGCCCAGCCGCTCCACCATCCGGGCCACCTCGCCGCGGTCGTAGTCCTTGTCGTAGTACGCCTCGCGCAGCGCCTGCAACGCCACCAGCTCGCGCACCTGCTCGTTGCGCAGCAGGGGATCCAGACCCAGCGAGTCGAGCATCGCCGGCACGTCGCACCGGTGTACCCACCACTCCAGCCGCTCCTGCGGGATGCGACGCGTGCCCTTCGACACCGTGTGCGCATACAGCGCAAAGAAAAGGCGCATGTAGCTCTCGTCGTGGTAATGGATGGGGTTTCCTTCTATATATTTCTCTATCAGTCGTTTCCTTGAGTCGAAGCGCATCGACAGGCGCATCTCGGCCAGGGTATACTCGCGGTAGCGGCCGAAAAAAGTCTCCGCCCCGGCAGCGGGCAGGCGGCTCCCCAACTCCTTCTCCAACTGGCTGAAATAGCGGCGGTTGGGCTTGAACTTGGGGTCGAAGTGCACCCGGTGCTCCGAGACGAAACTGTCCACCACCTCTTCGAAGCGCATGATGTTCAGGTTCAACTCGTCGGCGGGCAGGTTCAGAAACTCGAGCGGCAACGGCTCGGGGTCGAGATAAATGTTGCGCTTCTCGCACACATCCCAGTCGAACTCGGGCAGATAGACCTCGTAGGTGCGACCGGGCTCGATGTAGAACGACTGCGAGTAGCTCTCCACCTGCACGTACACCAGACGCGGATAGTTGGCATAGCACGACAGGCTGAAACTGCCGTCGGCGGCCGCCTCGGCACTCGAAAGCAGCACCTCGCGCATGGTCAGCATATCCTCGTAGCCATACATCTCCACACGCTTCAGGGCACCGTTCTCCAGCGTCCCCCTGATCGTTACATTCGTCTGTGCCCCAGCGACCAGCGCAAGAGCCAGCCAGGCGAAAAGCGCAACCGTCCGATTCATTTCCTTATAATAATTTAACATTAAAACGCCATACATATATATATATTGCATCAACCGTCAAAAAAAGTGCAAACATCCCCCCCCACCCCGTCGGAAAGCCCGGTGTCGCCGGTGCCGCCAGTGCCGCCGGAAATGCCGGCGCCACCGGAAAGCCCCTCCTCCCCCGACTCCTCCAACCCGTAGGCCGTCGCCGACACCTCGCCGGTACGACCCTCGGCGAAGGCCCACACATGCAACTCGCCACACACAAACTCCTGCGGGAGAAGGAATCGCGCACGGCCACGCCCGCGCTCGCCCTCCGCCGCCACGCCACGGCCGCTGGCCGCGCAGTAGACATAGAGGTGCACACGGTCGTGGCGCCCCCCCCCCTCGCTCATCCACCGCACCGTCATCGCACCACGCTCATCCACGGCCCACCGCACCCCACACAACCCCGCCAGCCGCCCCTCCGAAAACCGCAACCCACCATAATCTATTATATTATTTCTATTATTTCTATCATCTCTATCCCCTCCATTCTCTCCCCGGAACCTCCCGTGGTTCACCCTCAAAAACACATTCCCCTCCGTCAGCCCCAACGCCTGCGCCCTCCGGCGGAACCCCACCCGCAGCACCGGCGTGGCCGGCGAGGCGAACTGTATCATCGCCTTGAAACGGCTGCGCTGCTGCAGCTGCGCCTCCGACCTGCGGTCCCGGATGTGCGGCCGGTAGGCTCGCACAAACCACCGTCCGCGGCGGCAGTAACCCACCACGGTACCCACGCGGCCGCTGAAGCCGCCCAATATGCCCATCTCTATCTTTGCCATACAACCCCATAACGCCACCCCCTCCAAAATATTGCACCCACCCATCAACAAAACAAGAAGATAAGCAAAACCTATACACTGCTATCCACTAAAAACCAACCTGTTGCGTACCTCATATACCCCGGAAAAATTTCTTCTGCACACCGTAAAAAACATCTCCCTGTCAGCCAACATATTATATAGTAACGATAAAAAAAATTAAAAAAATTTCTTCCATTATCAAAAAAAGTTGTACTTTTGTCCTCGGTAACACACCTCAATTTATAACGTAAATAGATGAAATTTAAACAAATAACAAAAATCAACAACAATGAATAACGATAAATTCCGTACAGAAACCGACCTCCTTGGGTCGAAAGAAGTCCCCGCCAACGCCTACTACGGCGTCCAGACCACCCGCGCCATTGAGAACTTCCACATCAGCGGCCACCTCCTCAGCTCCTTCCCCAACTTCATCCGTGGCATGGCCATCACCAAGAAAGCCGCCGCCATGGCCAACGTCGAGGTGGGCATGATCACCCCCCAGCAGGGCGACGCCATCGTCTGGGCCTGCGACCAGCTCCTCGCCGGCCGCTACCACGACCAGTTCCCCATCGACATGATACAGGGCGGCGCCGGCACCTCCACCAACATGGCCGCCAACGAAGTCATCGCCAACCTCGCCCTCGAGCACATGGGCTACCAGCGCGGCCAGTACGAGTACTGCTCCCCCAACGACGTGGTCAATGCCTCCCAGTCCACCAACGACGCCTACCCCTGCGCCATCCACATGGCCCTCTGTCTCGAGCACCTCGACTTCATGCCCCGCCTCGAGAAGATGATTGCCGCCCTCGACCGCAAGAGCCAGGAGTTCTCCCATGTCGTCAAGATGGGCCGTACGCAGCTGCAGGATGCCGTCCCCATGACCCTCGGACAGACCTTCGGCGGCTTCGCCGACGCCCTCCGCGGCGAGCTCACCAACCTCCGCAGCTCCGCCGACGAGTTCCTCATCGTCAATATGGGTGCCACCGCCATCGGCACCGGCATCTGCTCCAAGCCCGGCTACAGCGAAGCCTGCATCAAGGCCCTCCGCAAAATCACCGGATGGAACATCACCCTCGCCGACAACCTCATCGAGGCCACCTCGGCAACCACCTGCATGATACAGTACAGCAACGCCATGAAGCGTATGGCCATCAAGGTCAACAAGATGTGCAACGACCTCCGCCTGCTCTCCTCCGGCCCCCGCTGCGGCCTCTTCGAGATACGCCTCCCCGAGCGCCAGCCCGGCTCCTCCATCATGCCCGGCAAGGTGAACCCCGTCATCCCCGAGGTGATGAACCAGGTGTGCTACAAGGTCATCGGCAACGACGTCTGCATCACCCTTGCCTCCGACAACGGCCAGCTCGAACTCAACGTCATGGAACCCGTCATCGCCTACACCCTCTTCGAGAGCATCCACCTGCTGGAGAACGGCCTCGACACCCTGCGCACCCTCTGCATCGACGGCATACAGGCCAACGAGGAGCGTTGCCGCCAACTGGTCGAGCGTTCCATCGGCATCGTTACCATGCTCAACCCCATCATCGGCTACAAGACCTCGACCAAGATTGCCAAAGAGGCCGCCGAGACTGGCCGTGGCGTCTACGAACTCGTCCTGGAGCACGGCCTGCTCACCAGGGAACAGCTCGACGAGATACTCCAGCCCGAGAACATGCTCCAACCCGTTGACCTCACCCTCAACAAGTAAATGGAAACTCACAACATAATAATCAAGAAAGGTCTCGATGTGCCGCTTCCGGGCATTCCCGAACAGCACACCGTTGACCTGCGCAGCATAGACCTCTATGCCGTGAAGCCCGCCGACGTGGTGGGCTTTACGCCTAGATTGTCCGTTGCCGAAGGCGACACCGTCGAGGCCGGTCAGCCACTGGTGGTCGACAAGCGCGACCCGCGACTCTTCCTCCCCTCGCCCGTCGGCGGCACCGTCCACGCCATCGTCCGCGGCGACAAGCGTAAACTCCTGGAAGTCATAGTGAAACACGGTAATACTGGTTATGCTGGTTCCTGTAGTGATACCAGGCAGCTCTCCCCCGAGAGTCCCGTCTGGTGGATGCTGCGCGAGCGGCCCTTCGGCTCCATCGCTGACCCAGACCACAAGCCCAAGGGTATCTTCGTCAGCCTGCGCGACACCAATCCGCTGGCTCCCGACCTCGACTATGCGCTGAAAGGCCGAGAGCATGAGTTCGAGGCCGGCGTGAAGGCACTGGAGACCTTCGGCGAGGTGCATTGCGTGAAGGCCGAGGGTCCCCACCCTGCCGGCAACGTCGGCACACAGATTGCCGCCATCAGCCCTATCAGCAAAGGCGAGTGCGTCTGGACTGTGAATGCCCAGGATGTGGCCAATATCGGCCGCTGGATGCTCACCGGCCAGTACCGCCCCGAGCGTGTTGTCGCCGTCGGCGGCCCCGCTGCCAAGGCTCCCAAATACTACCGCCTCTCCGTCGGTGCCTGCCTCAAGCTAATCACAGACGTACAGCTGATGGACACCAGTTACCCTAGCCTAACTAGTTCCACTAGTTTAAATAGTTCTACTAGAATCATCTCCGGAAGCCCCCTCTCTGGCACCACCGTCGCACCCGACGGATTCCTCGGCATGTACGACCAGCAGGTGAGCCTCATCCCCGAGGGCGACCAGTACGAGTTCATGGGATGGCTCATGCCCGGCTTGAAGAAATTCAGCTTCAGCCGCACCTTCCTCTCCGGCATGGTGCGCGACCTCACCCCCAAGCCGCTCCGCAGGCTGGCCGCCGACAGCTGTCCGCTGACCGCCGACTTCAACACCAACCTCCACGGCTCCGTCCGCCCCTTCCTCTTCACCGGCAGCTTCGAGCGCGTCTTCCCCTTCGACATCTACCCCCTCCAGCTCATCAAGGCCTGCATCGTGGGCGACGTGGAGCTTCAGGAACAGCTCGGCATCTACGAGGTGGAACCCGAGGACTTTGCCCTGTGTGAGTTCATCGACCCCTCGAAGACCGAGATACAGACCCTCATCCGCGAGGCCCTCGAGGTTCTCAGAAAGGAGGCTATAGCATGATGAACATGAAATGGCTCGAACAGTGGTTCGAGAAGATAGAACCCAAAGGCAAGTGGAGCTGGCTGGGCAGCACCTACGAGGCTTTCCACACCTTCGCCTTCACCCCCAAGGCCGTAACCCGTGCCGGCGCGCACATCCGCGACGCCGTCGACATGAAGCGCAGCATCATCATCGTGGTCATCGCGCTGATTCCCGCCCTGCTCTTCGGCATGTGGAACATCGGCTACCAGACCGCCATGAACACGGATGCCGACTGGAATTGGTTCTACATGTGGTGGTTCGGATTCCTGCGTATGCTGCCGCTCATCGCAGTGAGCTATATCGTGGGCCTGGCCATCGAGTTTGCCTTTGCGCAGTACCGCGGACATGAGGTGAACGAGGGATTCCTCGCCACCGGTCTGCTGATACCGATGATAGTGCCCGTTACCACGCCACTGTGGCAACTGGCATTGGCCGTGGCCTTCGCCGTCATTATCGGCAAGGAGGTCTTCGGAGGCAGCGGCATGAACTTCCTCAACCCTGCACTGGTGGCACGCGCCTTCCTCTTCTTCGCCTATCCCACCCACATGAGTGGCGACAAGGTGTGGATAGCCGCCGACCTGTGGGGCAGCGACGCCATCGCCGGTGCCACCCCCATGGGCGAGCTGGCCGCCGGTGCCATGCCCACCGCCTCGGCGCTTGACATGCTGATTGGTACCATCCCCGGCTCGACCTGCGAGACCTCGGTCATCGCCATCGCGCTGGGTGCCATACTGCTGCTCTTCACCGGCATCGCCTCCTGGCGCATCATGCTGAGTGTATTTCTCGGCGGCGGCGCCATGGGTCTGCTGTTCAATGCCATCGGCTACAATGACTACATGCAACTTCCTTTCTATTATCACTTCCTCATGGGCGGCTTCGCCTTCGGCGCCGTCTTCATGGCCACCGACCCCGTCACCGCCGCGCAGACCAACTGCGGCAAGTGGATATACGGCCTGCTCATCGGTTCCTTCGCCGTGCTGCTGCGCGTCTGCAACCCCGCCTATCCCGAGGGCATGATGCTCAGCATCCTGCTCATGAACTGCCTCGCCCCGCTGATTGACCACTGCGTGGTGGCCAGGAATATTAAAAGAAGAGCTAGTAGAACTAGTTTAACTAGTACAACTAGCACAGACAGAAAGGAGGCCCACAATGGCTAAAAAGACCTTTTCCAACACCTACATCTTCATCTACTCCGCCGCGCTGGTGGTGGTGGCGGCCTTGATACTGACCGTTGTCTCTGTCAGCCTCAAGCCCCTGCAGCAGAAGAACCAGGCCGCCGAGACCAAGCAGATGATACTGAAGACCATCGGCGTGGAGGCCACGCGCGACAATGCCGATGCGCTCTATGCCCAGCATATCACCGAGCAGGATGGCTACTATGCCTTCTCCGGTGGCATTGTCCTTCCGCTGCGCGGCACCGGCCTGTGGGGTCCCATCTGGGGCTACCTCGCCTTGGACGGTAGCAGTACTGTGGTGGGCGCCATCTTCGACCACAAGGGCGAGACCCCCGGCCTCGGCGGCGAAATATCCTCCGAGAAGTTTGCCCAGCAGTTCATCGGCAAGAAGATGGACACCCAGCCCATCGCCCTCCGCAAGAACGCCGACCGCGACAACGCCTACGAGGTGGACGCCATCAGCGGCGGCACCATGACCAGCAACGGCGTAACGGACATGCTGGAGAGTGCCTACAATGATTACCAAAGTCTGCCCCGTCCGACCAGTCAGACCAGTCCGACAGAAGAAGAAAGAAAGGAGGCTACCGAATGAAGAACTTCGACCTTATCAAACTGCCGTTCAACAAGAACAATCCCATCACCGTGCAGGTGCTGGGCGTATGTTCCTGCCTGGCCGTAACGGCACAGCTGAAGCCCGCCGTGGTGATGTCCCTGTCGGTCATTGTCGTGGTGGTGCTGGCCAACCTCATCGTCTCGCTGCTGCGCAACACCATCCCGCCGCGCATCCGCATCATCGTGCAATTGGTCGTCGTCTCCACCCTCGTGGTGCTGGTCGACCAGGTGCTGAAAGCCTACGTCTACGACGTCAGCAAGCAGCTCTCCGTCTTCGTCGGCCTCATCATCACCAACTGCATCGTCATGGGCCGCCTCGAAGCCTTCGCCATGGTGCAAAAGCCCTGGTCTTCGTTCCTCGACGGCATCGGCAACGGATTGGGCTACAGCGTTATTCTCATCGCCCTCGGCTTCACCCGTGAGCTCTTCGGCAGCGGCACCCTGTGGGGCTACCCCGTCATGGAGCGCCTCGGCCTGTATAATATAGGATACGAGAACAACGGCCTGATGATTATGCCCCCGATGGCGCTCATCCTCACCGGCCTCATCATCTGGTGGCAACGTTCACGCAACAAGGACTTGCAGGAAAGTTAAGAGTTAAGAACTAAGAGTTAAGCGTAATATGGACTATATTAACATATTCATCAAGTCGATATTCGTCGACAACATGATTTTCGCCTTCTTCCTCGGCATGTGCTCCTACCTGGCCGTGAGCAAGACGGTGAAGACCTCGGCTGGCATGGGCATAGCGGTAACCTTCGTGCTGCTCATCACCGTGCCCATAAACTACCTGCTCAACAAGTATTTCCTCGCCGAAGGAGCCCTGGCGTGGATTTCACCCTCGCTGGCCGAGGTCGACCTCTCGTTCCTGAGCCTCATTATGTTCATCGCAGTGATAGCGGCAATAGTACAAATGGTCGAGATGATTGTAGAAAAATTCAGCCCGAGCCTCTACAATTCGCTGGGCATCTTCCTGCCGCTCATCGCCGTCAACTGCGCCGTCATGTCGGGCTCGCTCTTCATGCAGGAGCGCGGCTACCAGAACATCGGCGAGGCCACCGTCTTCGCCCTCGGCAGCGGTGTGGGCTGGTTCATCGCCATCGTGGCCATTGCGGCCATCCGCGAGAAATTGCGCTACAGCCATATCCCGCCGGCATTGCGAGGCGTGGGCATCACATTCATCATCACCGGCCTCATGGGGCTGGCATTCATGAGTTTTATGGGATTTAAACTTTAATGGAAGATAACGGAAGATCAGAGAAGATAAAAGGAGATAAGGGACAAATGCATCTTTCAACCAAAGGTATTGTCCCTAATCTTCCCCCATCTCCCCCTGTCTTCCCCTAACTCCTTCAAAAAAATGTCAACAACACTATTAACCGCAATCATCATCATCCTGGCCGTCATCCTCATACTGGTGGCGCTGCTTTTGGTGCTACGCGCCAAGTTGGTGCCGCAAGGCAACGTAAACATCACCGTCAACGACGACAAGCAATACACCGTGCCCACTGGCGGCACCCTCATCTCCACCCTCGGCGAGGCGGGCATACACCTGCCCTCGGCCTGTGGCGGCAAGGGCAGCTGCGGCCAGTGCAAGTGCCGCGTCGTCAAAGGCGGCGGCGAGATACTGCCCACCGAGAAAGGCTTCTTCAACCGCAAGCAGCAGCAGGAAGGCTGGCGCCTCGGCTGCCAGGTGAAGGTCAAGGAAGACCTCGGGCTCAAGCTGCCCGAGAGCATCCTCAGCATCAAGGAGTACGAGTGTACCGTGGTGAGCAACAGCAATGTGGCCACCTTCATCAAGGAGTTCAAGGTGCAGCTGCCCGCGGGCGAGCACATGGACTTCGTGCCCGGCTCCTACGCCCAGATCAAGATTCCGGCGTTCAAAATCAACTACGCCGACTTCGACCGCTCGCTCATCGGCGACGAGTACCTGCCCGCGTGGGAGAAAATGAAGATGTTCGACCTGCAGTGCGTGAACACCGAGCCCACCGTCCGCGCCTACTCCATGGCCAACTACCCCGCCGAGGGCGACGTCTTCATGCTCACCGTCCGCATCGCCACGCCTCCCCTCACGGCCGACCGCTCAGGATTCCAGAATGTCAACCCCGGCATCGCCTCGTCGTATATATTCTCCTTGAAACCTGGAGACAAGGTCATCATGAGCGGCCCCTACGGCGAGTTCGCCGTCCGCGGCACCGAGGAAGGCACCTGGAGCGACGACCCGCAGGGCAACGAGATGATATGGGTGGGCGGCGGCGCCGGCATGGCACCCCTCCGCGCCCAAATCATGCACCTCACCCGTACCCTGAACTGCCAGAACCGCCCCATGCACTACTTCTACGGTGCGCGCGCGCTGAACGAGGTCTTCTACCTCGACGACTTCCACCAGCTGGAGCGCGACCACCCCAACTTCCACTTCCACCTCGCCCTCGACCGGCCCGACCCCGCAGCCGACGCCGCCGGCGTGAAGTACACCCCCGGTTTCGTCCACAACGTCATGCTCGAGACCTACCTCAAGGACCACCCCGCGCCCGAAGACATCGAGTACTACATGTGCGGCCCCGGCCCCATGTCCAAAGCCGTCGTCGCCATGCTCGACAGCCTCGGCGTGCAGCCCGAAAGCATCGCCTACGACGACTTCGGCGGCTGACCCCCGCACTTCATCAAGACACCCCTTTCCCCGATGGCAATAACGCCGTCGGGGAAATTATTTTTTCCAGTTTCAAAAAAAGTTTGTACCTTTGCATTTTGAAAATTGGATTTGTTTTATGGAAAACACGACAAAATTTAATAGTGCACAAATCGAGGTGATGAACATGATGTCATTCATCAACACCAAAAGTTCATGGCAGCGGCTGAAAGAGGCTTTGTCAGACTATTTCGCAAAACAGCTGGACGACGAGATTGACGCCATGTGGCAGGACGGCAGGCTCAACGAGGAGAAAGTTGAGAGTTTCCGTACACTGCACGAGCGCACCCCCTATCGTCAATAGACCATGAAAATAGTCCTTGATACCAATTGCCTGCTTATGGCAATATCGGCCCGCTCCCGCTATCACACCGTGTGGCGCAAATTTCTCGACGGAAAATTTACCCTTTGCGTTACAAACGAGATAATTGAGGAGTATGTCGAGGTTGTCGGGCGCAACATCAGCGAGCGTGCAGCCGAAGCGGTTGTGTATCTTGTATTGACACGTCCCAATGTACTTTTCCTTGATCCACACTTCCGTTTCCGACTCATCGATGCAGACCCTGACGACAATAAGTTTGTCGATTGTGCCATAGCCGCTGGGGCGAAATACCTAGTTTCCGAAGACCGCCATTTCAACATACTCAAGGACATCAGCTTTCCTCATGTGGATGTCATCACCATAGAGCAGTTTCTGCTTAAAATGACGAAACGATAGGAAACAACCACACCTTTACTTCCCCTTTTTTGCCACTCCTGAACCATGAGTGGCACATTTTTTTTTGCCATATTGGAAAAAGTTCGTAATTTTGCACTCGCAAACCGCCGAGATTTGGTTTGCCGAGAAAGCGCAATTTTGCTCTATTCCGATTAATGGTGAAACTTCGACAACTTCACAACGTGATACATAGGAATAAAGGAAAGTTAAATGCTCCCATTGGATTGTATAGTATTTGCATCCATAGTGGGGCGATTCACTGAAACTTTATTTTGTATCACAGGGAGTCGAAGCCCTACCATTAGAAATAGGGTGGAGTTGGATGGCTCCACTTTCTTCGTTGTATTTTAGTTACCTGCCCACGAGCCTGCCGGCAGATCAAAAGTTGCGCACGACACGTACCAGTGCCTGCATTTTATGACCAAACAAATCAGACTGCTGACCCTGACCCTCGCCGCCACCCTGGCCTTCACCGCCTGCGACAGAGACGACGCACAAACTCCCTCCAACCCCTCTGTCCCCGATGGCGAGAAAAGACTCGAATGGGTAGAATCGTTCCAGTACGAACACCACCAATATGATGAATATACTAGCAGTCGCCTATACCGAGACAAGTTCTCCTGGGAAAACGGTCTCCTCAAGCGCTGGGAAATCTTCGACATTGACAACCACCCGCGAAGCTATCTGGAACCCATCTATGAAGATGGAAAGACTAAAGAGTTGCGCCAATACACCGCCTCTGGGGTGATGGAAGAATCAATCACATTCTTCTACACAGGCGACAGACTAACGCGCGCTCATAGCGTTGCCGAATGGGGAGCAACAGACTATACTTTCGAGTACAACGCCGCCGGTGAACTTGTCAAACAAACTAGAACAAGAGAAGCAGGTTCCACTAGCACCGAACTCTACACCTGGGAGAACGGGAATGTGGTGAAAATGGTCTACCAATATGATAGCTATGTGAAGGAACGTGTATATGAATACGACGACAAGCCCAACGTCTATCGTCACGCCTGCAAAGATATTGCCTATATCGGCGACATAGGCATCCAGTTTTTACTTTCCAAAAACAACGTAGTGAAGTATTCCTGGAAAGACAATGAAGAGCAGTGGAACACCTACACCTATACCTACGACGGCGACCACGTAACCTCCAAAACCATCATTCATGGTTCTTATACAGAGCGCCAATTCTTCCGCTACACCGACGGCAGCGGCATGGCAGCGCAGGTGTGCCGCATCAGATTCCAAGACGGCTACGACGACGAGAGCAGGCCATACTATGTGCGTGGCAAAGGCGACTACCTCAAAGGCGACAAGGTTGTCATCGGCACAGATTCATATTACGTCCACAACGGCACCTACTACACCTTCTCCCACTGGGACGACGGCAACACCGACAATCCCCGCACCTTTACCGCCACCGGCGACGCCACCTTCCGTCCCGTCTACACCGAAGGCACTCCCAGTTGGAAGTAGCCATCCTACCATACCTCACCCCTTACCGGCCCGCAAATCCTCGCGGGCCTTTTTTGTATTCAAGTCGCACTCCCCCACCCAACGCCAGACACTCTTGCATCTATCATTCAAAAAAATATGCCGAATTGACGCACCATGTCGTTTTTTTCGTATTTTTGCATCACGAATACGAATACTAGCATGATTCTAATAAGATGAAACACTGTGTATTGACCACCATTCTGCTTCTGCTGGCCACCCTTGCCTCGGCGCAGGAGACCCGCCGGCTGTGGTCCGACGGCCCGCTGAAGTGGACGGACTTCCAGTCCGTGGTGTCGCCCGACGGCAACAGCAGCATGCTCCACTACCAACTCGGCTACGAGCCCGCCGAATTCCGCGACGAGAACGGCATCAAGGGACAGTGCTACCGCGCCGTGGCCTGGATGGAGGCCGGCAAGTCGTGGGTCGACGCCAACTGCCGCACCGCCCTCAACCTGCGCTACAACCAAGTGATATTCGACCTCCTCGAGGTGGAACGTCGCCAAATGGCGCAATCCCTCGCCACCTGCTCCGCTGCCGCCTGCCTCAACGCAGTCCTCGCCTCTGCCAACGCCAACCTCGGGAATTCCATCCGCTCGCTCCGCGCCGCGACCGCCGACGGCACGGACTCCAACGCGCTCATCGTCTGGGAGCACTCTGTTCGCCAGCGGCTGGACACCACACCCGACGGCACCACCCCCCGCCTCCACCTGCAGCCGCTCTCCCTGGCTTTCCTCTTCGGGATGGCCTTCCACATGCCGGGCGGAAACGTGGCCGACCTCTTCTCCGCTGGCGCCGGGATGCACGTCGGCATCGAGACGGGTTGGAACCAACACATCTTCACCTCCGAGGCCGTCATCATCTCATCCAACCTACAGGAACACATGTATTTCCAAGACGATAACGGAGTGCACCAACTCACCCCCGGCGCCCCCGCTTCGTTCGGAAGCGGCATGCTCACCTACGGCTACCGCATCGTGGAAACCCCGCGCCAGTGCCTCACTCCCATGGTGGGCTGGAGCTGGGGTTCGCACACACTTGTCGACGGCGATGCCCGCGGCATGCTCAAAACCAACGGCCCCGTGCTGGGTGTAGGCTACCGCCACCACTTCTGGCAGCGCTACCGCCTGCCGGGATCCCCATGGGCCATCCTCGGCCCCAACTCGTCCGAACTCTCGCGCTGGAGCATCGATGCACGCATCTTCCTCTCACACAGCAAGTACGAGTTCTCCAACACCACCCTTTCGGTCTGGAGTCTGCAGGCCAGCCTTGGCCTTGCCTGGGGCGGCCGCGCCACCCGTTAGCGAAAACGTGAGCCGCTGTGAGACCATATCGTCCCATAGCGCACCAGAGTTTATGTATTCATTAAGAGAGTATCTAGGGAGTACCTAGAGAGTCCCTACTCATAGCGGCGCATCCAGGTCATCTGTTTGCGCGCATAGTGCCACGTGTTGAGCTTGATGGCGGCCACTGCCTGCTCCATCGTGGTCTCGCCGTCCAGCACAGGGAACAACTCGCGGTAGCCCACCGTCCGCAGCGTGGGCAGGCTTCGCCAAGGCACCAGTCCCCGCACCTCCTCCATCAGCCCCTCGGCCATCATGGCGTCCACCCGCCTCCCGATGCGTTCCCGCAGCAGTCCGGGCTCCATTTTCAGCACACGTACCTCCACCCCGAACGGGCGTCCGGGCGGCTTCTGCCCCGCCACCACCTCGCTGTAGGGGCGGCCGGTCATGTAGTACACCTCCAGTGCCCGCTGCAACCGCACCGGGTTGCGCAGATCCACCCGCGCGTAGTAGTCCGGATCCACGAGTTTTAGGCGCGAGCGTTTCTCCTCTATCGGCAGTGCCTGCATCTCCGCCCGCAGTTCCTCGGTGGGTGTTGGCATGGCCGCCACCCCGTTTTTCAGCGCGTCTATGTACAGGCCGCTCCCCCCGACAGCCACCACCTCGTTGTGCGTAGCCATCAGCTCCTCTATCCTTCGCACCGCATCGCGCTCATAATCATATATATTGTAGGGTTCCTCCACCGACCGGCAGGCGATGAAGTGGTGCCGAACCGCAGCCAGCTCCTCGTCGGTCGGCCTCGCCACCCCGATGCGCATCTCGCGGTAGAACTGGCGCGAGTCGCAACTGACCACCTCGGTTCCCAGTTCCCGTGCCAGCCGTACAGCCTCGGCTGTCTTGCCCACCGCCGTGGGCCCCGCTATCACTATCAGGCGCTTCACCTAGCAACGGTTATTCAGCACCAGCTCGAACTGCTCCCAAAACTCGGGAAACGACTTGTCCACCACCTCCGGATTCTCAATCCTCAGCTCGGGGAATATCAGCTGCAACGGGGCAAAAGCCATCGCGATGCGGTGGTCGTTGTAGGTGCGCACCGGTTCGGTCGGCTTGAGCGTGGCGGGAATGATGGTCATCTCCTCGCTCGAAACCTCCACCCTGCCCCCCATGCGTTCCAACTCGGCCCTGATGGCCTCCATGCGATCGCTCTCCTTGAGGGCTATGTTGCTCACCCCCTTCAGCGTCACCTTCACCCTGGCCGCCGCCGCGGCCACCGCAAAGGTGGGCACCAGGTCGGGGCAGTCCTGGCAGTTAAACTGCACCTGCCTCGACACCACCTTGCCCCCTTGCACCGTGATGGACCTTCCCGCCGAGCGGTAGGGCGACCGCACCTCCGTCGAACTCACCCCCAGCAGGCGGAAAAAACGGTCGGTGGCCGCGTCCCCCTGGCAGGAGTCCAACTGCAGACCCAGCAGACGTATCCTCAACTCCGGCCTCAACAAGGCCATCGTATAGAAATAGGATGCCGACGACCAGTCGCGCTCGATACTCACCGTAGCCGCCTTCGGCCGGCCACTGTAATGACTCACGTAATACGTTCTCCCGTTCGAACTCCGCCGCACATCTATCCCCGCCTGCCTCAATGCGTCGCAGGTCATCTCAATGTACGGGCGCGATGTGGGCCGCTGCGTCATCGTCAGGGATATGCCTTCCGGCATGCATGGTGCTATCATCAGCAGCGAACTCACATACTGGCTACTCAACAACGGATCTACCGTTACCGTGCGCTTGGTGGGCACCCCACCCTGTATGCTCAACGGAAGGAACCCTTCCTCGCCCATGCATTCCATTCTCAACCCCAATTGTCGCAACGAGTCTATTAGCGGCCCCATCGGACGCTGACACAGGCGCTCGTCCCCTGTCAGGATGTGGTGCCCCGCCGTAATGGCCAGCAACGGCATGAGAAAGCGCGCCACCGACCCCGCATTGTCGCAGTAATAGACATTGGACTCGCCCCCCTCCAACTGGGTCAGCAACCGACGCAGGAGGCGTGTGTCCCCGGAAGAGGAAATCTTGTTGATATGGAAATGGCCGCCAGTCAAGTGATTAATCATCAGCCAGCGGTTACTCATACTCTTCGATGCCGGTAAAGTTATGCGTATATCGTTGGTCTTCATGACAATTAGTCCAGATTGTAGCCCTTAATTTTACGGTATAGCGTACGTTCAGAGATGTGCAGGTCGGCAGCAGCCTGCTTGCGGTTACCATGGTTCTGCTCCAGCGCCCGCACTATTGCGCGCCTCTCCCTATCCTCCAAGCCTAGCGATTCCTCCTCTATGATTTCAGGTGTCAGGAACTCATTGTCATCTTCCATCGCAGACACCCCCGATGATTGTGTGGCCGGCAAGTACGGATGCCCTTCCACTACCACCCCACTACCCTGTGCCAACCGACTCACCATCTGCCGTAAATCATTAATTTCCAACCTCATCTCATTAATCATCTGCCCCATAGACAGTGCCTTCAGCAACAATTCCCTGTCTGTAATTCCATTGCCGCCACCCCTCTCTTCACGCCTCTCCACTAAAGTCGGCATCCTCTCGGAAGGAACATACGAAAGATAATTCTCCAGTATTTCCGGCGTAATACTTCTCTCTCTCTCCACAACCGATATCTGTTCCGTAATATTCTTCAGTTCCCTCACATTGCCGTACCACGGATAATCCATCATCACCTGCTTTGCCGACTCCGTCAATACGATTGGCGGCATATGATATTTCTCTGCCACATCCGACGAGAACTTCCTGAATAACAGCGGGACATCCTCTTTCCGTTCACGCAACGGGGGAATGTAAATGCTAATTTGGTTCAGGCGATAGTACAAATCCTCTCGGAAACGTCCTCCCCTAACAGCCTCCACTATGTCAACATTCGTCGCCGCCACCACCCGTACATCCACTTTCTGCAACGTGGAGCTGCCCACCGGCATCATCTCTCCATTCTCCAATACACGTAGCAATTTTACCTGCATTCCCAATGGCAATTCACCAATCTCGTCCAAGAAAATCGTACCACCATCCGCCTCCTCAAAATATCCCTTACGGCCTCTTTCCGCCCCGGTAAAAGCACCTTTCACGTGGCCGAACAACTCACTCTCTATCGTACCCTCTGGAATTGCTCCGCAGTTCACCGATATTAAACCTCTCCCCCCACGCACATGCTTCCGCAACGAATTCTCATGTATTATGCGCGAAAAGACATCTTTTCCCACGCCACTTTCGCCCGTAATGAGAATCGAAAGGTCGGTCGGAGCCACTTGCAACGCCTTGTGCAGTGCAAGCAGTAGTTTTGCATCGTTGCCTATAATGCCATACCTAAGTTTTAGCGTCTCTATATCCATGTTTTTCAAATTAACTAATCACTCGGTGCAACGCCAATCCTATCGTGCGCCGCCGCTCGACAAGCCCTTTTTTCTCCTCTATCAGCGCGAGAATCTCATGCTCCCCCTTTGCCTGTCGCATCCGATTTGCATTCTCCGCTATCCGCTCGTCCAGGAATTTGATCTTGAAACTCAATATGGCTTCCGCAGCGTCAGCCTCAAGATTGTCCTCAATACGGGGTACAATAATCTGCTTCTCGCGCCACTTGTCGCTCACACGGTAGGTATCCACCATCAGGGAAATGGCGAACTGCCGCAGACCCTCATCGTCGATTGTCGTCAATTGTGAAGCCTCCAACGGGAGCCCCTTCTCGACCCGGTCGGCGAAGTGGTCGAATATCTTCCGGCAGAACGGATGGGTGAATGCCAGTCCGGCATCCTGCAGGTCGTTGACAATAATCTCTGCCAGCGGGTAGGACATGGGGTCGCCCGAGTCGGACTTAAGCGTTATCGGGTGGTTGCCATAGTTGAGCATCAGTTCAACCAGGTGTTTCTCCCTCGCATCGGGCTGCGGGACGGGGGCATCCGCCTGTGGGATGACGGTGGCCGCAGACTCAACTGCAGCGGCAGTGTCGGCAGCGGCACCCATACGCCGGCGGTTGATGGCCTTGGAAAGTTCAGATGCCAAAGCCTCTTCCGGCACACCGAGCAGGCTGGAGCACTGGGCAACGTACTCGGTACGCTCCAACAAGTCGGGCACCAGGGCGATAGTGTCCACCGTTTCCTTCACCAGTTCGGCCTTGCGGATGGGGTCGTTCTTGACGGAATCCAGCAGTACACGGGTCTTGAACATGACGAAGTTGTCCTCGTGTGTGGCCAGGTAGTCCTGCAGGGCGGCGGAGCCATGGCGCTGGGCGTAGGAGTCGGGGTCGTCGCCATCGGGGAAGAGTACGACGCGGACGCGCATACCCTCGGTGAAGAGGAGGTCGACGGCGCGGAGGGCGGCCTTGATACCGGCCGAGTCGCCATCGTAAAGGACGGTAACGTTGGGGGTGTAGCGCTTGATAAGGCGTATCTGCTCGACGGTGAGTGAAGTGCCGCAGGAGGCGACGGTGTTTTCGACACCGGACTGGTGCATGGAGATGACGTCAATGTTGCCCTCGACCAGGAAGCAGCGGTTGGCCTTGGCGATGGCGGCGCGGGCCTGGTAGAGTCCGTAAAGGGTGCGGGACTTGTTGTAGATGTCGGAGTCTGGGGAGTTGACATATTTGGCGGCCTGCTTGTCGGAGGTGAGTATGCGGCCGGAGAAGCCGAGGACGCGGCCGGAGATGCTGTAGATGGGGAACATAACGCGGCCGCGGAAGCGGTCATAGCTCTTGCGGGTGTCTTCCTTGAAGATGGTGAGGCCGGTTTTTTCGAGGACGGTGTCGCTATAGCCGTTGGAGCGGGCGTGGTCGGTGAAGGCATTCCACTCGTCGAGGCAGTAGCCGAGGCCGAAGCGGCGGATGATTTCGTCGGAGAGGCCGCGGGAGTGGAAGTAGGAGAGGCCGACAGCGCGCCCCATTTCGTCGTTGTAGAGGAGGTCGGCGAAGTAGTGCTGTGCGAACTCGGAGAGGTGGAAGAGGGCGTCGCGTTCGGTCTGGCGTTCGCGTTGTTCTGGTGTCTGCTCCTCCTCGCGCACCTCGATGTTGTACTTTTTGGCCAGGTAGAGCAGCGCCTCGGGGTAGGTGAAGTGCTCGTGCTTTTTGAGGAATCCGACGACATCGCCGGCCTCGCCGCAGCCGAAGCACTTGAATATGCCCTTGGAGGGTGAGACGTAGAACGAGGGGGTCTTCTCGTTGTGGAAGGGACAGCAGCCGATATGGTTGGCGCCGCGCTTGCGGAGCGACACGAAGTCGCCGATGACCTCCTCGATGCGGGCGGCATCCATGATGCGTTGTATGGTCTCCTGGTCTATCATATTGGGATTGCAAAAGTACGAATTTTTTCGGACATGGCGGCAAAAAAGACACACCTGTCTCATGCTGTGCGATTTAGCCTCTTCCCCCCACCCAAGGGGGCCGCAGGGGTTTGCTCCGCAAGGTCGCGGTACTCTCTAGGTACTCTCTAGATACTCTCCTAATGAATACATAAACAAAAGTGCGCTGTGGTGCGCTGTGGGAGTATACATGGACAACGATGCGCTGCGGTGCGGTGTGGAGCGATATGGGAGTTGAAAAGGAGGTCCGGGATCCGCCTGGCGGCGAATCCCGGACACGAGGAAAAAAAAGAGGGTGTTCTAGCGTATGACTTCTATGGCTCCGTTGTGTTCGACCGTGCCGGTGTAGCCGCGGGCGGAGAAGCGGTAGAAGTAGGTGCCGGTGGGCATGTCGGAGGGATCCCAGAAGTCCTCGTCCTTGGAGATGTTCTCGGCGTGGAAGACACGTGTACCCCAGCGGTTGTAGATGTCGAGTTGGTTGGTGGGGAAGGCGTAGCCCGAGATGAGGTTCTTGATGACGAAGCGGTCGTTGATGCCGTCGCCGTTGGGGGTTACGACGTTGGGGAACTGGAGGTAGTCGTTGATGATGAGGATTTTGTTCTCGGCCGTGTCGCGGCAGCGGACGATGTTGCCGGTGGGGGCGACGTTCTCGGTGAAGGCGATGAGGCGCACGGAGTGGTCGCCGGCCAGCTGCTCGCGCGGGGCGTAGTCGGCGAAGTTGAAGGTGGGTGTGTGGTCGGTGAGGGTGTGTACCGAGAGCGGGTAGTTCTGTGGGTCGTACTGTATTTCCCAGCGGTATTGGGTGTTGGGGGTCTGTGGTTCGGTGTAGTTGGCGAAGTGCACCACCGGGTTGACCAGCGAGGGGTAGACGGGTTCCCAGGCGAAGGCGGGCTTGGGCGTGGGATAGACGGCAATGCCGTTCTCGGCGATGACGGAGTCGACGCAGCCCTCATCCGAGGTGGCGTAGTAGCGCAGCGTGTAGATACCCTCGGCGAAGGTGTGGGTGGGACTCTCGTAGGTGGAGGTTACACCGTCGCCAAAGTCCCAGAGGTGTGTACTGGCGTCCATGGACTGGTTCTCGAACGTCAAGGTGAAGGGTTCGCAGCCTTCGAAGGTGAAGGGCGAGGGCGAGAAGATGGGCATGGGCTGCTTGCGCTGTTTGATGTAGACGGTGTCGCGTACGGTGCAGGGGGTGTAGCGGCGCAGGTTGGTAACCTCGACCACGTACATCTGGTCTCCGGACTCGGGGCGGGTGGTGATGGTGTCGGTGGTCTGGCCGAAGGGGTGCCAGTCGTAGGAGTAGTTCTCGGTGGGCAGGAGCGAGTGGCGATCCTTGGCGTCGAGCAGCTTGGTATCCACGCCGCAGAGGGTGGTGTCGTCGCCCAGGTTGGGCTGGGGGGTCCAGTAGGAGGTGATGCTGGTCTTGGCCTCCCACACGCAGCCGAACTCGTCGTAGACAAGCACGTCGATGGGGAAGGTGCCGGCGGTGTCGGGGGAGGAGAGGTAGGAGAGCGTGGAACTGGCGGGCGTGGAGACGAGGCCGCGGTAGCGGCCGAGGTCGTAGTCGTGGTACTGCGGGCTGCTGTTGGGGTGCCAGATGAGGCTGTCGATGCCCACGTCGTAGCGGCAGTCGTTGTCCTGCGACACACCGCAGATGTCGAGGCTCCAGTTGAAGACCCAGCCGTTGTCCGCTCCCCAGTAGTCGCAGACCTCGATTTTCCAGGTGCCGTTGAGGGGGCATCCGATGAGTTCGCTGAAGTCGGTCCAGGGGGTGTAGTAGTCGCTCTTGCCCGCGTGGTCGCTGGGGCGCTTGGTCCAGCCGCTGTAGGTGGGGGAGGTGCCGCCGCCGTTGGTGAAGTAGGAGGGGATGGTGGGGAGGGTGATGGGCGGGTCGGCATGGATCTGGTAGGTCTGGTGGGTGCAGGTGATCCAGTGGTGTCCGCTGGGGCGGCCCACGATGACGTCGGCTTTGTCGCCCGTTACAAGGGTGTAGTCGCGGTTGCGGCTCCAGCAGTAGTCCAGACCTCCGCCGAAGGGGTTCTGAAGGGTGTCGCATTGGGGATTGCCGTCGAGGTTGCGGAGGGGGTAGCCCATGTCGGTGCCGCTTCCGTGGGCATCGGAGCCGTCCTCGCCGCGGTTCTCATTGGGGCGGTCGGGGTCGTAGTTGCCCCAGAAGAGGGCGGCGCGGGAGCCATTGGGGCAGACGATGTAGACCGAGATGTCGCCCATGAAGGTGTGCTCCATATTGACACATATCGAGCAGACGTCGCCCGCCTTGTTAACCTTCTTGCCCGAGGGGAACTCGTTGAACTCGACCGGAGCCTCGTAGCAGTTGGGGCCAGGGCAGTTGGGGCCGTCGGGGATGAAGGTTCGCACCTCGTTGGTTTTCGAGACAGTCTCCTGGTTCTCGATGCGGCGCAGGGTAAGGGTGGCATCGTCGCCGTCGTAGCCCATGGTAACGCCCCGCAGCGTGTTGTTGCAGATGTCGGCAATGGTGAACACCGTCTTGATGGGATTGAACGAGGTGCGTACCTTGACGGTGGTGAGGATGTCGGAGGTGCAGCCGAAGACGTCGGTGATTTTCACCGTTACGTCAAAGCAGCCCGTCCGGTCGTACTTGTCGTAGGATACGACGTTCATGCCCGTGCCGGCGAGGGTGTCGCCATCGTAGGCCATGTCCCAGGAGAAGTAGGTGGTGGCGTCGGTGGGGTTGTAGTAGCCGTGCTTGTTGGAATACACGCCGTGGGCGGACAAGATGAGGCCGTCGCCCAGGCAGAAGTGTGCGCCGTAGAAATAGTTGGTGTCCACATAGTCGACACCCAGCGTGTCGCCGTCGGCATTGATGTTCCACACCGTGTCGTAGACCGGCACGTCGCGACAGCGGGCGCTGTCGTAGACCTCGCCCCCGCGGGTGCGGTAGAAGACGGTGTCGATGAGGGCGTAGATGTCCTCGCAAGGGGTGCCGCAGCCGGCGCCCAGGGTGAAGCCCGTGCCGCCGCGCGACCCGTCGGCGGCCTTGAAGCGGACGGTGAGGGTGCCGGAGGCGTTGGAGGGCGAGACAAATATCTGCTGGTATGCCTGGTGCCCGGTGCAGTTGTTCACCTTGGCGCGCACCGGCGCGTTGGTGTCGGCGCCGTCGTAGAAGTAGAGGGTGTCCATGCAGTCGATGTCCAGTTCGCTGAAGCGGAGGTAGAAGCGCGACGGAGCCTCGCAGTTGGAGGTAACGGTCAGCCAGTAGTCGCCCGGCGTGTAGCGGCCGCCGTTGCCACCGTTGTCGTAGATGCCCAGGGCGTTGCCCGACACGTCGAAGGCGATGGTCTTGCCGTTGTTGGCATTGTTGATGTTATAGGTGTCGAGTTCGCCCTCCTGCGCCACGGCGGGAAGAAGCGCGCCCAGCAGCAGGGCCCACAATGCCAGAAAAACTTTCTTTGTCATAACACATCAATGTTTTTAGCGTTCCACTTCAAGATTTGCCATGCGATACATCTCGTCGCGAGTGCGCAGCACCAGGTAGGGGTGCTTGGCGCGAGGCGTGGGGAAGCAGATGGTGATGCCCGCCTCGACACGGCCCTGGAGCTCGGAGAAGTTGTAGGCGTAGTAACTGAGGTTGTCCACATCGCCCTTGTATGTGTCCGCCAGTTTGGCGCCGGTGGCGACATTGACCACCTCGGCCAGCTCCATCGTCCGCGCGCTGGCGGGGACGGTGTCGGAGGCGTAGAGGGCCGCACGGGCAAAGGCGCAACGGTAGGCAAACTTCTCGGGCGCCTCCTGGCGGTAGGTATCCATGCGTTGCTGGTTATTGCCGAAGTAGGGCAACATGATGTTGTCGCAGTTCTGGGCTTTCGCCCCCAGCGCGGCCAGCGTGAGCGCCAGCATAAATATCATTCGTTTCATCATGGTGATGCTTGTTTTTGTCCTCAATTTGCCTATATGACGGGATATGGGTCGATATGGACCAGATTTTAACAATTTTTAGGCTTTTTTAACATTTCGGTTGCGCAGGTGGTTGATGAGCGCCATGAGCAGGCCGAGGGCGATGAAGCCGCCCGGGGGCAGAATCATCATCAGCATGCCATCGGCACCGCCGATAAGGCTGTAGCCGAAGATGCAGCCGGTGCCAAGCAACTCGCGCACCATGCCCAAGAGGGTGAGGCCCCAGGTGAAGCCCAGACCCATGAAGAGGCCGTCGACAAAAGAGTGGCCCACGCTGTTCTTCGAGGCAAACGCCTCGGCGCGGCCCAGCACGATGCAGTTCACCACGATGAGGGAGATGAAGAGGCCGAGGCTGTCGTAGAGGGCGCGATGACGACAATGAAGGCGGGGATGCGCACCTTGTCGGGGATGACGCTCTTGAGGAGCGAGATGACGATGTTGGACATCATCAGCACGAAAGTGGTGGCCAGACCCATGGAGAGGCCGTTGATGGCCGAGGTGGTGGTGGCCAGCGTGGGGCACATGCCGAGGATGAGCACCCAAATGGGGTTCTCCTTGACAAGACCGTTCTTGATAATATCTTTCACGTTCATAACTCTATGTCTCTTTTGGGGTTAGGCGTTGATTTTCTTGAATGTCTCGTAGGCGTCGTTCACTGCCTGGAGGAAGGAGCGCGAGGTGATGGTGGAGCCGCTGATGGCGTCGACCTCGCCGCCGTCCTTCTTGACGGTGAGCTTGGCCTCGGCTGGGTGCTTGCCCACCACCGGGGCCTTGCCGTCGGCCTGGAACCAGGTGTCGGCCTTGGCGCCAAGGCCAGGGGTCTCGTGGGTTTCGAGGATGCGGTAGCCGTAGACGTTGCCGTCCTTGTCGAAGCCCACCATGAGCTGCAGGCGGCCGCCGAATGCCTTGTCGTTGCCGGCCTCGATGGCGGCACCGACAAGGTTGCCCTCGGCATCGTAGGCCAGGTTGCAGTTGCTGCCGTCCACCTCGGTGGCTTCCAGCTTGTCGAACGAGGGGAGTACGGCGCTGATGGCCTCCTCCACCTTGGCCTGCTGGGCCTTGGCGATGGGCTCTTCGGTAACGGCGTTGAGGGCTGCTAACGCCGCCGCCGCCACCAGGGCGATGGCCGTCAGCGCGAGCAGCATATTGACGAGTGTGGATTGTGCTTTCTTTGCCATAATTGTATTGTCTTAACTACTTAACTACTGTCTCCTTAACTACTTAATTCGCAAAACGTGCAGGTTTGCACCAGCGGTTGATGAGCGGGGTAACGCTGTTCATCAGCAGGATGGCGAAACTGACGCCCTCGGGGTAGGCACCCCAGTTGCGGATGATGATGGTCAACAGGCCGCAGCCGAAACCGAAGATGAGCTGGCCGGACTTGGACATGGGCGAGGTTACCATGTCGGTGGCCATGAAACAGGCTCCCAGCATGATGCCGCCGGTGAAGATGGTCATGAGGGGATCCATGTACTGCTCGGGGTTCACCAGCCAAAGGATGGCACTGAAGATGAGTGCAGTACCGATGAACGATACGGGGATGTGCCAGGTGATGATTTTCTTCCACAGAAGGTAGCAGGCACCGAGGAGGATGGCCAGGGCCGATACCTCACCAAGCGAGCCACCCATGTGGCCGAGGAATGCATCCATCAGCGTTACGCCGGGCAGGGAACCCTCCTTGAAGGCACCGAGGGGCGTGGCGCCGGTGGCCACGTCGAAGTTCATGGGGAAAATGCCGTCCACGACGGGCCACGTAGTCATCTGCACAGGAAACGATATAAGCAAAAACACACGACCCACCAAGGCGGGGTTGAAGGGGTTCTTGCCCAGGCCACCGAAGGCCATCTTGCCGATTCCCATGGCCACCAGGGCACCGATGACGACAATCCACATCATGTCGACCGTCGAGGGGACGTTGAAGGCCAGCAACAGGCCGGTGATGACCGCCGAGCCGTCGCCGACGGTGGTGGGTACCTTGAGGATAAACTTCTCAATCAGCCACTGGAACAGTACACAGGAGGCCACAGCAATGAGGCTGACAAGCAGCGCGTTCAGCCCGAAATAGGCAATGGCGACCAGCAACGCCGGCACCAAGGCCAGATTGACACGCCACATGATTTTCTTGGTCGACTCGTCGCTATGCACATGGGGCGAGCCCGATATATTCAATAGGTTCATATATTTATTATATATTTTCAGAGTTCAACATTCAAAATTCGCAATTACTTCTTGGCGGCCATCATAGCGCGGACACGGTTCTTGCCGAGACGTATCTCGTCGGTGAGAGGCTTGTTGGCGGGACAGCTGAAAAAGCAGCAGCCACACTCGATGCAGTCGAGAATGTTGTTCTGCTGTACCTCCTCGGTACGCCCGGCCTTCACCAGGGCGGAGAACAGGTAGGGTTCCAATCCCATGGGGCAGGCGTTCATGCACTTGCCGCAGCGTATGCAAGCCATCTCGGGATTGCGGCGCGCCTCGTCCCCGTCCATCACCAGTACGCTGGAGTTACCTTTCACCGTGGGGGCGTCGAGGTTGACCACGGCCTTGCCCATCATGGTGCCGCCGGAGATGACCTTGCCGGTGGTGGCAGGCAGTTCGCCGATGGTGTGCTTGATGATGTCGTTGTAGGTGGTGCCGATACGAACCAGGCAGTTGTGTTGCGTGGGCAGTTTCTTGCCGGTAACGGTGAGGATGTTCTCGATGAGGGGCTTGTTCTTCTGGATGGCCTCGTAGACGGCGAAGGCGGTGCCGAGGTTGGATACCACGCAGCCCACGTCGATGGGCAGCTTTCCGCTGGGCACCTTGCGACCGGTAACGGCGTTGATAAGCTGCTTCTCGGCACCCTGGGGATATTTCACCTTGAGGGGCTCAATCACGATGCCCTCGAACTGGCGGGCCATTTCCTGCATCTTGGCGATGGCCTGGGGCTTGTTGCTCTCGATGCCGATATATGCATTGGGAACACCCAGGGCTTTGCGGAGGATGCTCACACCGATGCAGACCTCCTCGGCATGCTCCATCATGACACGGTAGTCGGAGGTGAGGTAGGGCTCGCACTCGGCGGCGTTGATGATGAGGTACTCTGCTTTCTTGCCCTCGGGGACACTGTACTTGATATGGGCGGGGAACGTGGCGCCGCCGAGACCGACGATGCCCATCTCCTTGAGTTTGGACACGATAGCGGCGGGCTCGAGGTCGCACTGGCGCTTGATGTCGGGGGTGCGGTCGATGGTATCCATCCACTCGTCGCCCTCCACGGTGATGTGGACGGCGGGCTTGAGGAGGCCAAAAGCGTCCTTGACAGGCTCGATCTTGAGGACGGTGCCGCTGACGGGCGAGTGGACGTTGGCGCACATGAAGGTCTGGGCTTCACCGATGAGCTGGCCCACCTTCACCTTGTCGCCCTTCTGGACAACAGGTGTGGCAGGGGCACCGAGGTGCTGGTTCATCAGCACCACCATCTGAGCGGATACCGGCACCACTTGGATGGCGGCATCGTTGGATATCTTGTTTTCTTCGGGGTGGACACCACCCATTTTGAAAGTCTTCATTCTCGGAATGTTGATAGGTTGATACGATGATCTGTTGATATGTTATGCCTTTGCAGGCTCGGGCTGGGGGACAGCCACGGGCTCGACCTTGAGCTCTGTCTTGGGTTCGCCGAGAGCCTCGGGTGTGGGCTTGGGCTCGGCCTTCTTAGCCGGCGTGGGGAAGTTGACGTCGCGGATGGCCTTGGTGGGGCACTCGGGGACGCACTTGCGGCAGGCGATGCATTTGGTGAAGTCGATATAGGAGAGGCTGTCGGCGACTGTGATGGCACTGACAGGGCACACCTTCTCGCACTTGGAGCAGCCGATGCAGGCATTTTCGCAGGTCTTGCGGGCGGCGGCTCCCTTCTCCTTGTTGACACAGCTGACAAAGACACGGCGGTTGTTGCGGCCCTTGTTGCGTAACTCGATGATGCGACGGGGGCAAGCCTTGACACAAGCACCGCAAGCGGTGCACTTCGCCTCGTCCACCTCGGGGGTATGAGTCTGGGGGTTCATGCGGATGGCATCGAACTGGCAGGCGGCTACGCAGTCGCCACAGCCCAAACATCCGAAAGCGCAGCCGCTCTCGCCGACAAAGACGGTGGCGGCAAAGGAACAGGAGGTGAGACCGTCATAGTTGGCACGGCGCTTGTCGCCACAGAAGGAAGGGTTGCAACGCACCACGGCCACCTGGGGATCACCCTGCATCACGGCGCAGCCAAGCAGCTCGGCTATCTTGGCCGCCACAGGCTCGCCACCCGGGGCACAGCGCAGGCCGTCCATGTTGCCCTGGGCAACGCAAGCCTCGGCAAAAGCACGGCAGCCGGCCTTGCCGCAGCCACCACAGTTGGCGCCTGGCAACACTTCGGCCACCTCATCAATAAGTGGATCCTCCACCACCTTGAATTTTTGGGCCACAAAATAGAGCACTACGGCGAAAAAAGCGCCAATCAAGCCCAATACAATTACCGCAATCAGAATCTGTTGAGTCATGTTATTGTTTTGTGTTTATAGGGTTTCCGCAATATTTTCATGTGGAAATTCCGATTAATAAGCGATTGCAAAATTACACAATTTATGATAAATGGCCAAATTTTTTTTCCTTTTTACTAAATTTATTAAAAAGTGGAGGGCGAAACGCGATAGCGTTTCGCCCTCCACTTTGGGCTTTTCTGCCAACCATGCTTCAGTTGGCAAGTTGTTGCAAACGAGCCTTGGCTGCCTCTGCCTCGTTGAGCATGTCCACACGGGCGTAGGCGTTGGCAAGTGCCGTGAGCGAGTTGCCCAAGTTGGCACGCAGCGCACCCTTGCGGTTCTCATCGGTAAGGGCATCATAGAAGTTCACCGACTTGACAAGATACTCGATCGACTGGCGGAAAAGATCCTTCGATTCAGCGCTGAGTTTGTCGTAAAGGCCGCTCTCATCATTAAATGGGTCAATCGCATTGGCTGCGTTGTTTTTATCCACGGCACGGTTGTATATCATCTTGCCCATGCCATAGTTGGCCTCAAACTGGTCGGGATTGATGGCCAGCGACTGCTGGTAGTAGGACTCGGCACCGTCGTAGTCGCCTGCACTCTCATCCAGCAGGCCACCGGCGAGGACAAGGACGAGCGGATAGAGGTTGGCGGAGTCCTTGGTAAGGTTGAGAGCCGAGGCAATCTGCTCCTTGCCCTTCTCGATGTTCTTGTCAAGAAGGTAGCCTTCGGCACTGAGGATGTAAGCCTGGTAATCGTTCTTGCAGTTCTTAACATAGTTATTGGCCACCTTCATAGCCTCGTCGCTCTTGCCTTCAGCCTTGGCAATGCCAAAAAGGGTCTTGTAGACGTAGTTGATGTCGGTCTTGCGGCGCACCATGTTGTTGAAGTATTTCTTGATGTTGGCGGTGTCGCGCAAACCCACCGAGGAAAGACCGGCGATATAGAGGGCATCCGAAGCGTACTGGCTCTTGCCGGCATTGTTGAAGCTGGTGAGCGACTTTTCGGAGAGTTCGATGGCCTGCGAATAGTTCTTTTCGCGGTAGGCAGCGGTAGCTTGATTGTAGTACTCGTTGCCGACATAAGAGAAGACCTCGTTTACCTGCTGGGCAAACTCGTTGTCCTTGTCAAGACGCTTGCACTCGAGAGCGGCCTGGTATGCCTGCTCGGCCCAGTCCGGAGCCAAATCCTTGAACTTCGACTTCTTGTTCTGCGCCTCACCACCGATACGGGCATATATGAGAGCCTTGTAGCACCATGTCTTTGCCTCGTCCTTGGTGCTCTCGTGGAGGCAGGCGGCATCGATTTCGGCCTTGGCCTTATTGAGGTAGTTTTTGCGCATATTCTGGAATGCGCTGGAAACGTTCAGGGACTGGGCACTGGCGGCCATCGTGAAAGCGGCCACGGCTGCAACGGTCAGAAACTTTTTCATTTTCATATTGATATTGTTTTGGGTGTTTTTATTGCTCTTCTGTTTGACTATTGGTATCGGTGGAATCGATATTATTGCTTTCCGGCAACGAATTTTCCTCACCAACAGACTCTTGTTCCTCCTCGTCGCCAGCGGTGGGTACCTTGGTGATGGAGGCAATATAGTCCTTGCCGCGAAGGTCGATAAGTTTGACCCCCTGGGTGTTGCGACCCAACACACGCAGGTCGCTGACCTTCATGCGGATGGTGATGCCGGAGCGATTGATAATCATCAAGTCGTGCTCGTCGGTAACGTTGGTGATGGCCGCCAAGGGACCGGTTTTGTCGGTAATCTGCATGGCCTTGACGCCCTTGCCGCCGCGGTGGAGCGTAGCGCGGTAGTCGCTCAAACTGGAGCGCTTTCCGTAGCCGTGCTCGGAAACCACAAGGAGATTCTCGTCGGGGCTGGGCAGGCAGAGCATGTCGATGACACCGTCGCCCTCGGGCTCGAGGTCCATGCCCTTCACGCCGCTGGCGCTGCGGCCCATGGCACGGAACTCCTGCTCGGGGCATATCATCACCTTGCCTTTCTTGGAGGCGATGAGCATGTAGCTCTCGCCATTGGTGAGGCGGGCAGTAACCAGTTCGTCGCCCTCGCGGATGCCCACGGCGATGATGCCGTTGGTACGGGGGCGCGAGTAGGCCTCCAGCGTGGTCTTCTTCACGATGCCGTTCTTGGTGCACATGGTGATGTAGTGGTTGCCCACATACTCGCTGTCGGAGAGGCTCTCCACATTGACGTATGCCTTCACCTTGTCGTCGGGTTCGATGTTGATGCAGTTGAGGATGGGACGGCCCTTGGTGTTCTTCTCGCCCTCGGGCACTTCGAAGGCGCGCATCCAGTAGCAACGGCCCTTCTCGGTGAAGAAGAGGAGATAGTTGTGGTTGGTGCAGGTAAAGATATGCTCCACAAAGTCCTCGCTGCGCACCGAGCTTCCCTTGCTGCCCACGCCGCCGCGGCTCTGGGTGCGGTACTCGGTGAGCGGAGTGCGCTTGATGTAGCCCTTATGGCTGATGGTAATGACCACCTGGTCGTCGGGGATGGTGTCCTCGATGCGGAAGTTGGCGGCATCGTATTTGATTTGGGTGCGGCGGTCGTCGCCGTATTTCTCACGCAGTTCCATGAGCTCGCCCTTGATGACCTGCATCAGCACACCGTGGTCGCCCAGTATCTCTTTGCAACGCTCGATGAAGCGGATTCTGTCGTCGTACTCGTCCTGCAGTTTCTGGTGCTGGAGGCCGGTGAGTTGTGCCAAGCGCATGTCCACGATGGCACGCGACTGGAGGTCGGAGAACTGGTAGCGGTCCATCAGTCCCTGGCGAGCCTCCTCGGGGGTTTTGCTAGCGCGGATAAGGGCAATGATTTCGTCAATGATGTCAATGGCGCGCAACAGACCTTCCAGGATGTGGACTCGCCTCATGGCTTCGTCCATCTCGAACTGGGTGCGGCGCGTAACCACCTCCTCGCGGTGGAGGACGAAGTTGGAGATGAGTTCCTTGAGGTTGAGCAACTGCGGACGGCCATGTACCAGGGCGATGTTGTTCACCGGGAACGACGACTGCAGTTCGGTGAGTTGGAACAGTTTGTTGAGAATAACGTTGGGGACCACGTCGTTGCGCAACACGTACACCACGCGGATACCCTCGCGGTTGCTCTCGTCGCGTATGTCGGTGATGCCCTCTATCTTGCCCTCCTTGACGAGGTTGGCGGTCTTCTTGATCATCTCGCTCTTGTTGACACCGTAGGGGACGGTAGAGGCGATGATGACGTTGCGGCCGTGGCTGTCCTCCTCGATGGTGGTCTCGGCACGGAGTATGATGCTTCCTCGGCCAGTGGTGTAGGCTTCGCGGACGCCGTTGTAGCCATAGATGATGCCGCCCAGAGGGAAGTCCGGGGCCTTGACGTGCTCCATAAGACCCTCGATGGTGATGTCGTGGTCGTCGATATAGGCCATGCAGCCGTCGAGCACCTCGCGGAGGTTGTGGGTGGGCATGTTGGTGGCCATGCCGACGGCGATGCCGTTGGAGCCGTTGATGAGCAGGTTGGGCAGCTTGGCAGGGAGCACGGTGGGCTCCTGGCCCTCGTTGGCGTAGGTGGGCACCATGTCGACTGTATTCTTGTCGATATCGGCCACCAGTTCGTTGCTTATCTGCTGGAGGCGGGCCTCGGTGTATCGCATGGCGGCGGGCGAGTCGCCGTCGACAGAGCCGAAGTTGCCCTGTCCCTCGACGAGCATGTAACGCATGGACCAGGGCTGTGCCAAGCGCACCAGGGCGCTGTAGATGGAGGAGTCGCCGTGGGGGTGGTACTTACCCATGACGTCGCCCACGATGCGGGCGCATTTCTTGGTGGGGGTGTTGTAGAGGATGCCGTTTTCGTTCATCGCGTACAGGATACGGCGGTGGACAGGCTTGAAGCCGTCGCGCACGTCGGGCAGGGCACGGGAGACGATGACCGACATGGCGTAGTCGATATAAGCCGTCTTCATGGTCTGCTCTATATCCACACGTGTGATTTTTTCACTCTCTGATACCATCGTATGTGTATTAATATATTATTGAATACTAAATAATTACAAATGCATCGGCAGGGCGATACGAAGTACAAAGATACTATTTTTTCCTGACATGGCGGTATTTTTTATCAACAAGGGGTTGAAAACGCCCTCCCGTGGGATGGGACCCCCCAGGTGTTCCCTAGGTACTCTCTAGATACTCTCTTAATGAATACATAAACTCTGACGCGATATGGCACCATATCGTCCCACAGGGTACCGTGGTTTCCACAACGGGCTGTTGAAAAGAATTGTTGGCACGGAAGTTGCGGTCGGAATATTTGTAGTAATTTTGCATTTCGAAATAATAGCCGAACATGGAAGCAAATTTGAGCGAAAATACACGCAAAGCGGTGGCTTTCAGCCGCGACGAGGCCATCCGCATGAAGAACGGCGGCATCGGGGTGGAGCATCTTTTCCTGGGCATCGCCCGCATCCCGGAATGTTCAGCCCTGGCGATGCTGAAGTCGATGGGCGTGGACACGGCGCAGCTGCGCGAGCGGCTGGAGGGCCAGGTGAGCCAGGCGCAGGCGGACATCCGCTATGCCGACGACAGCGAGATACCGATGCTGCGGCAGACCGAGAAGGTGCTTCGGTTGAGTTACCTGGAGAGCATCAAGATGAAGTCGTCCGAGATACGCACCGAGCATCTGGTGCTGGCCATGCTGCAGGAAGGGGACAACCTGGTGGCCAACCTGCTCTCGAAGAGCGGAGTGGACTACGACCGCTTCTCGAAAACCGTCAAGGGCGACAGCAGCGTGGAACCCGGACAGATGCCCGACTTCAGCATGCAGACTTCCGACGACGACAACGACGACCCCTTCGCCGACCCGATGATGGAGGGCGGCAAAACGAAGGTGGACAGCGGGAAGCAGAAGAGCGGCACGCCGGCGCTGGACAACTTCGGGCGCGACCTGACCAGGCTGGCCGAGCAGGGCAAGCTGGATCCCATCGTGGGGCGTACTCGCGAGTTGGAGCGCATCGCGCAGATCCTCAGCCGCCGCAAGAAGAACAACCCCATCCTGATAGGCGAGAGCGGCGTGGGCAAGAGCGCCATCGCCGAGGGGCTGGCCATCCGCATGGCCGAGGGCAAGGTGCCGCGCACCCTGTTCGGCAAGCGGCTGCTGAGCCTCGACCTGGCCTCGCTGGTGGCCGGCACGAAGTACCGCGGCCAGTTCGAGGAGCGCATGAAGGCCATCATCGGCGAACTGGAGAAACATCCCGAAATAGTGATTTTCATCGACGAGATACACACCATCGTGGGCGCCGGATCGGCCAGCGGGAGCCTTGACGCGAGCAATATGTTCAAGCCCGCCCTGGCGCGCGGCGTCATCCAGTGCATCGGCACCACCACCCTCGACGAGTACCGCCAGTACATCGAGAAAGACACCGCCCTCGAGCGCCGCTTCCAGAAGGTGCTCGTCGAACCCGCCACGGCCGAGGAGACCCTTGAGATACTCCAGAACATCAAGGACAAGTACGAGGAACACCACATGGTGGAATACACCGGCGAGGCGCTGAAATCCTGCGTCGAGCTGACCGAGCGCTACGTGAGCGACCGCCTGCAGCCCGACAAGGCCATCGACGCGCTGGACGAGGCCGGCTCGCGGGTGCGCATTGCCAACATGCGGGTGCCGGACGATATAGTGAAACTCGAGAAGGAGGTCGCACGCGTGAGCGCGCAAAAGAAAGAGGTGCTGGCCACCAAGCGCTACAGCGAGGCCGCCGAGTTGCGCGACCAGGAGCGCGACCTGGAGGGCAAACTGGCCGACCTCAAGCGCAAATGGGAGAACGACGAGCGCGACCGGCACGTGCGCGTAACCGAGCACGACGTGGCCGCCGTGGTGGCCATGATGACCGGCGTGCCCATGGAGCGCATTGCCGAGAGCGAGCAGAGCCGCCTGCTGAACATGGAGAAGGAACTGCAAGGGAGCGTGGTGGGCCAGGACGAGGCCATCCGCCAGATTGCCAAGGCCATCCGCCGCAACCGCGCGGGACTGAAGGATCCCAACCGTCCCATCGGGAGCTTCCTCTTCCTCGGCCCCACCGGCGTCGGCAAGACCTACCTCACCAAGATCCTGGCCCAATACCTCTTCGACAGCGAGAGCGCCATGATACGCATCGACATGAGCGAGTACATGGAGAAGTTCGCCGTCAGCCGCCTCATCGGCGCCCCTCCGGGCTACGTGGGCTACGAGGAGGGCGGCCAGCTGACCGAGCGCGTGAGGAGAAAGCCCTACAGCATCGTGCTGCTCGACGAAATCGAGAAGGCGCACCCCGACGTGTTCAACGTGCTGCTGCAGGTGCTGGACGACGGACAGCTCACCGACGGCATCGGGCGCAAGGTCGACTTCCGCAACACCATCGTCATCATGACCTCCAACGTGGGCAGCCGCCAGCTGAAGGATTTCGGCGTGGGCGTGGGCTTCAGCACCAAGAGCCGCGAGGCAGAGAAGGCACAGATGCAGCGCGACGTGATAGAAAAGAGCCTCAAAAAGGCATTCGCCCCGGAATTCATTAACCGCATCGACGACATCGTATACTTCAACTCGCTGGGACGCGAGGAGATACACAAGATTATCGACATCGAGCTGCGCGGCCTTTTCGGGCGTATCCGCAAAATGGGATTCGAGGTGGAGATGGACGAGAAGGCCAAGGACTTCATCGTCTCCAAAGGATGGGACGAGAACTACGGTGCCCGCCCGCTGCGCCGCGCCATCCAGCGCTACGTGGAGGACGACCTGGCCGACGAAATCATCAAGGCCGACATCCTCCCCGGCGACACAATCAAGATTACCGCCGACGAAGAGAAGGTCTTCTTCGACGTGGAGAAGGGAGAGACCTCACGGCAGTTGATGGAAGCCGTGGCACAGACGGAAGTGCCCGTCGAATAAAATCGGGAAAGGGAGCCAGTCGGCTCCCTTTCTCATTTCACAACTATCTCGTCCATAAATATCCAGGCTTTCTGGCCTGCGGCGCGGTGCCAAGCGGGGATTTCGGGCAGAGGCTCGGCCACCATGCGGAGGTAGCGGGCGGTGCCGTTCACTTCTGCGCAGAATGTTTTGATATCGGGCGTGGCCAGCACCTCGGGGTTCTCGGGGTGCCACTCCACTACCCTGCGCCACTGGCGGCCGTCGTCGGAGACATCGATGGCTACACGTTGTGGCAGAAAAATCCACGACAGGGGGTAGAAGAAGAAGTCGGTGCTGACACTCTCCACCTGCACCGGCGCGCTGCCGAGGGTCAGGTATGCCTTGAGCGTGTCGCCCCAGAAGCCCACCCAGTCGTTGCGGTAGTCCATGATGCCCGCCCTGCCGTCGATGAGCGAGGCCGTATTATAGGGCGCGGTGGGCTGGTTCTTGAATTTTATTTTATGGATTTTGATTGCAGGATTCTGCTTTTCGACGAAGTGGAGCATCTGCCGCTCGTATTCGTCGGGCGAGATGCCCATCTCCATCATCTGCCCCACCCCGAAGCGGTTGAGGTCGGTGGTCATGCGGCGGAGGCGCGAGGTGAGTTGCTCGGGGGTGCTGCGGAACTTGCCGGTAGCCATCAACTCTACGGCAGCGAAGTCAAGCGCAAGCTCGAAGTATCGCAGACGGTCGCGGACAATGGGGTCGTCGGTTACGGCGTAGGCACTCTGCATGGCCAGGTCGTAGCGGAGCATGCGCTGGGGCGAGAGGTAGCCGTCGGCGCCATCGACGGGAAATCCGTAGATGTTCAGCGTCTTGCCGCTGACCACGAGGGCGGCGGTCATGGTGTCGATGATGCGGCGCACGAAAGGTGCGGCCGTGCCGTAGTAGCCTCGGTAGAAGTCGTCCATGACGGAATCCATGTCGAGGTCGGGATTCCACATCAGCTTGGCCAGCATATAGCAGCGGATGTCCATCCACGAGGTAACGTTGCCCTCGCCGGTGGCCTGCTCGAACATCATGCGTACACCGTGGTCGCGGAAATAGCGCAGGTTGGGCTGCAGCACGTGCAGGTTGGGGAAGGGGTTCCAGAAGTTGCGGAACTGGACCACGTAGTCCCAGAGGAAGATATTGTCGGTGATGCGGTTCCAGTCCTCCATATCCCGGCGGAAGGAAGCCTCCTTGGGCGAGTCGGGGATGGAAGCCTCGCGGCCGCACTCGATGGAGCAGAACATGATGTTCACGTTGGGGTCGGGCTTGACCGGAAGAGTCGGGGCGCTCCGGGTGTACTGGTAGGCAAGGGTGGAGATGGTCTTGTCCGGGAAGCGACGGGCCACCTGGTTGATGAAGTGGAGCAGGGTGCCCGTGGGGCCTCCATAGAGGCTGTCGAGGCGGAGGCACTCGGGACACTGGCAGGCGTTGTAGTTGTCGTTGTTGGAGACCGACCAGGTGGTGGCCTCGGGGCGGCGGCCCATGGTGTCGGCCAGGCGGCGGCAGAGTTCCTCAAGTACCTGGGGATTGGAGAGGCAGAGCTGCCCGTCGCGGTCGCGGCGTCCCTCGCGCATGGAAAACCACTCGGGGTGGGCGTCATAATACTTGGAGGCTGGGATGAGATGCTGGAAGGTATGGACGAACATACCCCACTGGCGGTGCAGGTCGGCACGGTTGTGCAGACGATGCCAGTCGGCGTAAAGGCGGCTGTTGTTGGGGTAGTAGTAGAGAGTCTCGCGATAGGCGAAGGCCGGGTTTTCCACGAGTGCGGAGGTCGGAAGCCGGAGGTTGGGGTTGTCGGGGACGACCAGGGCGTCGGGGGTGTAGAGGCGGTAGCCCAGCTGCTCCAGGAGGGCGTAGACGGCATAGAGAGTCCCCTTCTCCCCCACCCCATAGAGGCAAAGGTCACGACCGTCGCCGCAGATGAGGAATCCGTCGTCGCGCAACTGCTGCACCTGGGCGGCGTAGCGTTGGCGCAGTAACGGGGTATCGCCCACATGGATGGTGCCGACCAAGTTGCGGTCGTTGCCGTTCATGGCCAGGAATCTCCGCAACTCGGCGGTGGCATGAGTGGCAGAGCGCGAGGTATCGCTCACAATCAGAACCGGATGCTGTCCCATGACTGACAGAGACACCAGCATCAAAAAAGAAAATACGATATGTTTCATAATGCCAATGGGCTATTTTTTCACACGGCCACCTTTGTAGAAGTGCTTAGTCCAGTAGACATTCTCCAAACTACTGACACTTACGCCGTTGGATGTGGAGGCGTGGGCGAAGAGCTGCTCCTTGAGGTAGATGCCCACGTGCGACACCTTGCCCTTGCTGTTGGTGAAGAAGAGGATGTCGCCCTCGCGCAACTGGGACTTGGTGATGAGGGTTACGTCGCGCAGCATGTCGTTGGCCGAGCGGTGGAGGGTTACGCCGTAGACCTGCTTGTAGATGGTGCCGACAAAGGCCGAGCAGTCGATGCCCGAACGGTCGGTGCCACCATACTTATAGGGTACTCCGAGCCACGAGTTGATGGCTTGGTAGAGCTGCTGGTTGTCATTGGGACTGTAGTCGAGGCCGAGGGGATTGGTGCGGTTGGAGGTGGTGGCAGCAGACTTGACAGGCTTGGCAATGACGGGGGTCTCGGGAACCAGCTCGTCGACATAGAGTTGGCCGATGATGAAGTCCTCCTCCTCCAGGTCGCGGCTCATGAACCCCTTCAGCACGTCGCACGAAGTCAGCAGCAGGCAGCAGGATACCGTCAGCAAGGCGAGGCGGGATATGGACTTTCGGGGAATCATCTGACGACGAATATGTCTTCGTTGGAGCGTTTCATATAGTAGTTCTCGCGGCCGTAGTGTTCGAGGGCATCGGGATTTTCGCGCAGGTCGGCGGCGGCGATGCTGTCGGCCACGATGGCCTCGCGCAGGTTGCGCTCCTCTGCATGGAGGGCGTTCACCTGACGGTGCAAACGGCCAGTTACGAGCAGGTTGTTCGGGTCGATGAAAAGTATGACCACCACGAACAACACCGTAGCGAGGATGTACTTGAACCCTTTGACCTTATAAATCTTTTTAAAATCCATAATAACTACGCTTTCACTTTGAGTTTCTGCCCGGCTCGAATCTGGTCGCGCTTCAGGCCGTTGAGTTTCTTGAGCTGGGCCACGGACAGGCCGTAACGCGAGGCAATCTTGGAGAGGGTCTCGCCCTTGCGGACAGTGTGGTAGCGACCGGATCCGCTGTGCGACACTGCGGTTCCGCCACCGCGGCGCAAGGGTTCCACCACCACCGGGCGTTGCCGCAGGCTTTCGCGCGTGGCAGCGTGGATGCTGTCCTGCAAGGCAATGAAATGCTCCACCTTGGCGGAAGGAAGCGTGATGGCATAGGGTCGTGAGGAAGCCGGGATAAAGTCCTTGCGGTACTGCGGGTTGAGGACACGGAGTGCCTCAATGGGCACACCCGTGTACTTGGCCACATGGGAGAACATCACGTCGGCATCCAGCATCACGGTGTCGCTGCGGACAGGGTATTCCACATGCTCGGGATGCAAGCCATGCTCCCCGTAATGGTTCATGACATAGATGACAGCAATGAGCGAAGGAACATAGCCGCGGGTTTCACGCGGAAGGTAAGGGTAAATCTGCCAAAAGTCGCACTTGCCACCGCTGCGGGCAATGGCCTTGTTGATGTTGCCGGGGCCGCAGTTGTAGGCCGCCACGGCGAGAGTCCAGTCGTCAAAGATGCGATGCAAGTCGCGCAAATAGCGGGCGGCAGCCGTGGAGGACTTCACCGGATCGCGACGTTCGTCGACCACAGAGTTCACCTCCAGGTCGTAGACCTTGCCTGTGGAATACATGAACTGCCACAGTCCGGCAGCTCCCACACGCGAGGTGGCCTGGGGGTTCATGGCCGACTCAACGATAGTGAGGTACTTGATTTCGTCTGGCACCCCATGACGGTTGAGGGTCTCCTCAAAAAGCGGGAAATAGTGTTCCTGCTGCATAATCGTAATGCCTAGGCGGCTCTCCATAACCCGCAGGTAGAAACGGATGTGAGAACGCACCTCGCTGTTGAATGTCATGGGGAAAACTGTGCGAAGCCGCTGCAGGCGGTCTATGAACACCGAGTCGGGCAGGCGGTCGAAGTCGTCGAGGGAGAACTCTTGTCCACGGTGGTGTCGGCTCTGTTTGTGGCGGAGGAAATAGTAGCTGTTGAGCAGCGAATCGTAGGACTCGGCGAAGTGCATGGACATCAGTTCAGACGACACAAAGGCGTCCTCCTGCTGCTGGCCGCGAGCCGTAAACGAGGCAGCCATTACAACCAAGAGCATCACTGTGCGATACACTTTCAGGTTCATCATACAGCCCTTAACGCGAAACACTACAATATATTTTGCCAGCGACCGATTTTTTTTTCATACCCGTATACCAACGACGGGAAAAAAACGTTATAGGGGTGTTTTTATTTTAGATAAAATTAACGGAATTCATGAAACTATCCCAGTTCAGATTCAACCTGCCCAAAGAGTTGATTGCAGAGAAACCGCCCCGCAACCGCGACGACGCACGCCTGCTCGTGCTACACCGAGACAGCGGCCAAGTGGAACATCGCGTGTTCAAAGACTTCATCGACTATGTCGATGCTGGCGATGTGGTGATAGCCAACAACACCAAAGTCTTCCCTGCCCTGCTTGAGGGCGAGAAGGAAAAGACCGGTGCGAGAATAGAGGTGTTCCTTTTGCGCGAACTCAACCCCGATATGCGCCTGTGGGATGTCATCGTCGACCCCGCCCGCAAAATACGCATCGGCAACAAACTCTACTTCGGCACCAACGATGCCCTGGTGGCCGAAGTGGTGGACAACACCACCTCGCGCGGACGAACCATACGCTTCCTCTTCGACGGCAAGCACGAGGAATTCATTTCGATTATCAAAAGCATGGGCCGCACACCCTTGCCCGAGGAACTGCGCAAACTGCGCGACATCGAGAAAAGCGATGCCGACAACTACCAAACTATTTATGCCAAGAACGAGGGTTCCGTGGCGGCACCCATCGCCGGACTGCACTTCAGCCGCGAACTGCTCAAACGCATGGAAATAAAGGATGTGCGCTGGGAAGAGTTGACCCTCCATGCCGGTGTGGGCGAGTTCAAGTCCATCGAAGTAGAAGACCTCTCCAAGCATCGTATGGATGCCGAGGAAATGCACCTCGACACCGGCACCTGCGAACGCATCATGGACGCCAAAGAAAAAGGCAAGAAGATATGCTGCGTGGGAACTACCACCATGCGCGCACTTGAAAGCGCCGTTACCATCCCGGGCAAGTTGTTCCCCTTCGACGGCTGGACAAACAAGTTCATCTACCCGCCCTATGAGTTCACTATCGCCGACATGATGGTTACCAACTTCCATCACCCGATGAGCCACCAAATGATTATGGTGGCTGCCTTTGCGGGACACGAGTTGCTTATGCAGACCTACCAGACCGCCGTCAAGGAGAAGTACCGTTTCTCCACTTACGGAGACGCCATGCTGATTGTGTAACAATGACTCCCCTGGCAGAAATCCTGCGACCGAAGAGCCTCGAGCAGTACATCGGGCAGCAACACCTCGTTGGACCCGACGCACCTTTGCGTACCCTTATAGAGAGTGGAAACATACCTTCCATGATACTTTGGGGGCCTCCGGGCATCGGCAAAACCACCCTGGCCGCCATCATCTCAAACACTCTCCAGCGTCCGTTCCATACCCTCTCCGCCATCAGTAGCGGCGTGAAGGAGGTGCGCGATGTCATTTCCCAAGCACAGCAGGAGGAGGGTGCCATCCTTTTCATCGACGAAATCCATCGCTTCAACAAAGCGCAGCAGGACTCGCTGCTGGGTGCCGTCGAGCGCGGCACCATCACCCTCATTGGAGCCACCACAGAAAACCCCTCCTTCGAGGTCATCTCGGCCCTGCTCTCGCGCTGCCAGGTGTTCGTCCTCAAAGAGTTCGATGAGCAGGATATGCGCCACCTCATCGCCTCGGCTGTGGCCTACTACGCCACCCAAAACATCCCCCTTGACGTACACGAGGACGAGGCTTTGATGCGCATCAGCGGAGGCGATGCCCGCAAACTGCTAAACGCAGTGGAACTGGCGGTGAACCACGGTGCGAGGACTATCGACAACGCCACCATTACCGCCGTTATCCAACAGAACCTAGCCTATTATGACAAGGGCGGCGAGATGCACTACGACATCATTTCGGCTTTCATCAAGAGTATGCGCGGCAGCGACCCTAACGGAGCTGTCTACTGGCTGGCTCGCATGATAGCCGGTGGCGAGGACCCGCTCTTCATCGCCCGACGTATGCTCATCTTTGCCAGCGAGGACATCGGCAACGCCAACCCCAATGCCCTGCTGCTGGCCAACGCCACATTCGATGCGGTGAACAAAATTGGCTACCCCGAATGCCGCATCAACCTCTCACAGTGTGCCTGCTACCTGGCCTGCTCGCCCAAGAGCAACGCCACCTACATGGCCCTCAACAACGCCCAAGAAGCCATCCGCCGCACCGGCGACCTCCCTGTGCCGCTGCATATCCGCAACGCCCCCACCCAACTGATGAAAAAAATGGGCTACGGCGACGGTTACAAGTATGCCCACGACTACGAGGGAAACTTTGCCCTGCAGGAATACCTGCCGCAGGGGCTTGAGGGGACAAAATTCTACGAACCCGGCGACACATCCCGCGAGAACGAGACCCGCCGCACACTACATGAACGCTGGAAAGGGAAATACGGCTACTGAAAAAAGAGAACCCGCCTGTTCAAGGCGGGTTCTCTTTTGTATACCATGCTCTTATTTCTTGAGCCATTTGTCGAACCAGTCGATGAAATTGCGGTGCCACAGCACACTGTTCTGCGGACGGAGCACCCAATGGGTCTCGTCGGGGAAGTAGAGGTAGCGGCTGGGGATGTGGCGCATCTGGGCTGCGTTGTAGGCTGCCATGCCCTGGGAAGCCACGATGCGGAAATCAAACTCGGAGTGAATGACACAGATGGGAGCGTTCCACTTGTCGACAAAGAGGTGGGGCGAGTTGGCGTAGGATTTCTTCACCTGGGGGTTGTTCCAGTCCCAGTAGGGACCACCGATATCCCAATTATCAAACCACATTTCCTCGGTCTCGAGGTACTGCTGCTCAAAGTTGAACATACCGTTGTGGGCCAGGAGGGCTTTGAATCGCATGCCGTCCTTGTAGCCGGGTACGCCGTGGTTGTGTCCGGCGAGCCAGTAGACGCTGTATCCGCCAAAGCTGGCACCGCAGGCACCAAGGCGTTCCTTGTCAATCTGGGGAACGGTGTTGGCAAAGTGGTCGGCGGCGGTGATGTAGTCCTGCATACATCGTCCCCCATAGTCGCCACTGATAGCTTCAGTCCAAGCCTGTCCAAAACCGAGGGTGCCACGACGGTTGGGGGCGATGATGAAGTATCCGCCACCAGACATGATTTCGAAGTTCCAGCGCGAACTCCAGAACTGGCTGACCATGCTCTGCGGGCCACCCTCGCAGTAGAGCAGCGCGGGATAGGTCTTGGTGCTGTCGTAGTCGTAAGGGTAGATGAGCCAAGTGAGCATCTCCTGGCCGTCGAAAGTCTTAATCCAATGCTCCTCCACCTTGCCCATGCGAACCTGGGCGAGAAGGTCGTCGTTGAAAGTGCTGAGCTTAGTACCCGCGGCCTTGTCGTCAGTGCTGTTATAGGCATAGAGGGTCTGTGGGTACTGCATGCTGACCTGCGAGGCGACGATGCAGCCATCGGGGCAGAGTTGGATGGAGGTTACATTGTTCTGCCCTTTGGAGATTTGACGGAACTCCTTGGTCTGGCGGTTGCAGGCAAAGATTTCCTCGGTGCCGCGGTAGTAGGCCACGCCGAGGATTTCCTTGTCATCGGCACTCCAGTTGAGACTAGTGAAGTTGTAATCGAAATTCTCCGACATATTGGTACGGGCGCCGCTCTCGAGGTCGCAGACCATCAGGCGGATCAGGTCGCTTTCGTAGCCGTCGCGCTCCATGCTTTCCCAAGCAAGCATTGTGCCGTCGTGGCTGAAGACGGGGTTCTGGTCGTAGCCCATGATGCCCTCGGAGACGTTGCGAGTAGTGCCGGCGGCGATGTCGTAGACAAAGATGTCGCTGTTGGTGGAGTGAGCGTAGTCGTAGCCTGTCTTCTTGCGGCAAGTGTAGGCGATGAATTTACTGTCGGGACTGTAGTTGTACTGCTCGGTACCACCCCAGGGGCGCATCGGGGTCTCGTAGGGTTCTCCGCCAAGGATATCGACGGCCTTGTCCATCATGGCCTTTCCGTTCTGAAGTGGGACATAGTAGATGTGAGGAATCTCATCCACCCAGTTGTCCCAGTGGCGGTACATGAGGTCCTCGTTGATGCGACCCGTGGTCTTGCCGAGGCCGGCGAAGAGTTTCTCGATGTGCTCGGGGCGTTCGACGGGGATGGTCGAGATGTAGACCAGCGACTTGCCGTCGGGTGCCACCTTGAAACCCTCGAACCCGCGCTCGCACTCGGCCACCACGGACTCGCGCTTGCTGCCGAGATTCATCGAGAGAATCTGATTGCCGCGGCAGTACATGATGGAATTGTCATCGTACCACACGGGGCTGAACTCGGAAGCAGCGGAGGTGGTGAGGCGTGTGGCCTCGCCGCCGCCGACCGACATGAGGTAAAGCTCGGCATTGTTCTTGTTCTGCTCGAGATCGGTGTAGCGGAGGGTGTAGAGTACCTGACTACCGTCGGGGCTGACGGCATATTCGCTCATCACTCCGAGGCTCCAAAGGACTTCGGGGGTGAAGCGTCCGTCCTGAACAACCACTTGCGGCTTTTCGACAATGGTCTCTGTTGACTGGTTGGATTGGCAAGCAGCCAGCACCATGGTGATGGCCGCTGCATAGAATAATGTTCTCTTCATATACACATGATTTGTTATTAATCCAGCGGAGTAAGCTCTTGACGGAAAGTGCCGGAGGAGCGCACATCAATCGTGTAAAAACTAAACCCTTCGGCACCGGGTTCCACGATGTCAATACACTTCGTATGGAGAGGCAATGCTTCGAAAACAAGGGTGTAGACCAGCATATCGTAGCCGCCACGATTGTGAGCGAAAGGTGTGTATTCTGGATAGAGCGTGATACCTTCCGGCTTCACGAGTTTGGCGCGCTCCCCGGTGGCACAGTCGCGGATAAACACATCTTTGTGAATCGTCAGCCCCTTGTCGTGCATCGGGCGGTTGTTGGGCGTACGATCACAATAGGAAAAGTAGACCCTCGTCTCGTTGCTCAACACCTCAATTCGCTCAATGCTCACCAACTCCGCAAACGGCGAACGGCGTTCAACGCTGGGAAACTCCAAAGTGCGGGGTACCTGAGGCTTAATTTGTGAATGCTCCCAAGGGCTGTCGGGTTTGGACACTTCTGGCTTCACCTCGGGCATCTTCTTACGCTGGAAGTCGGACTCCACTGTATAGCAGCGCATGGCAGCATCAAACAGGAAAGTGATCCCCCCCGAAGGCTGCCCCTCCTCCTTCGTCTTCCGATTGCGAACTGTATGCTGGCGGTAGAGCCTGGAAGCACTGGTTCGGTTGAGGGTAACTGCCCCGTAGTGAGCCTTCGAACCCCCTCGGCCATCGTTGTCGGTGGCATCTGGACGGCCAAATTCGGCCACCACTTCGTAATAGGTCTTGCCTAGATAGATGGATTCCAAATCGGGATCGGCCGAAATGTAACGGCCACCACCGCAGCCGACAGCCAGCACAGCCACAGCGGCAAACAACAACAGGGAGCAATGTCTACTATTCATGATACTACTATTCGTTTACTTTTCTATTTTTATTGTTCAATCACCACCTCCAATGTGTCGTATGCAAGAAAGACACCATCGGGCAGCATCGACTGCACCTCGGAATGAAGCCCTATTTCGTGGCTCACATGGGTCAGATAGGCCTGCTCGGGCCCCACTTGGCCAATCACCTCCAGAGCCTCTTCCAAGGAATAATGCGACCAATGCCTCTCCTTGCGGAGTGCATTGATGACCAACACCTTCAATCCGCGAATCTTGTTCAATTCTTCCCGAGGGATGCTGTTGGTGTCGGTAATATAGGCCATGTCCCCGACACGGTAGCCCAAAATGGGCAAATCCTTGTGAAGCGCATGGATTGGGACAACGCCGACACCCGCGACAGTGAAAGGTGAATCCACCTCGTGAAGCTCTATCTCGGGCAACCCTGGATAGTCATGAGGACTGAAGATGTATTTGTAGTCGCGCCGCAGAGCGGAGGCGGCTATGGAATTAAGGTAAAGGTCGATAGGGCCGCGCTGCACATAGTTCAGCGGACGTACATCATCCAAACCCGCCACATGGTCGCGATGGGCATGGGTTACAAGGATTGCATCGAGGCGGGAAACACCCTGGCGCAGCATCTGCTGGCGAAAGTCGGGACCGATGTCGAACAGGATATTCTTGCCATCGGCCTGCAACAAGGCCGAAGTGCGCAGGCGGCTGTCCCTGGGGTCGGCCGAGGTGCACACTTCACAATTACAGGCTATGATGGGTACCCCCTGCGAGGTGCCGGTACCGAGAAACGTCAGGCGCTGCACATCACTGCTCCTTATGCGTCAGTTTGAAACCGACACCGTGTACATTCACAATCTCTACATTCGGGTCAAGCTTCAGGTACTTGCGCAACTTCGTAATGTAGACATCCATCGAGCGCGCCGCGAAATACGAGTCGTCCTTCCATATTTTCTGGAGGGTCGTATTACGGTCCACCAGCTGATTGTAGTTCACTGCAAATATACGCAGCAGGTCGCACTCCTTCGCCGTCAGGCGCTGCACGTCGTCGGCAATCGTCAACGTCTGGTGGGCGTAATCGAACGTGAAAGCACCTATCTTGAAGATGTTCTTGTCTGGACGATCCTCATTGAACGAGCGGCGCATGGTGGCATTAAGGCGCGCCAGCAGTTCCTCCATCGAGAAAGGCTTCGTAATATAGTCGTCGGCACCCACCTCGAAACCCTTCAGCTTGTCCTCCTCCAGATTCTTGGCCGTGAGGAAGATGATGGGAACTTTCTTGTCCACTTTGCGGATTTCCTTGGCCACCGTGAAACCGTCCTTTATCGGCATCATGATGTCCAGGATGCAGGCATCCACATCCTCCGCGTCGAAAGTGTCGAGTGCCTCGCTGCCGTCCTTGGCCCAGACCACCGTGTAGCCTTTCTGCGTCAGATATGCCTTGAGGATGGTACCCAGGTTGGGGTCGTCCTCCGCTACCAGCAGTTTTATTCCCAGGTTCATAGTGTTATCGTATTGGGGGTTATTGCTCGGAAATAGTGATGCTTTCGATGAGGTCGCCCGGACGGATTTCGTCAATGACGGGCCAGTCCTGCTCGTCCACACGGCCGAAACAGGTGTGGTGCCCGTCCAGATGCTGCGTGTTCTGGCGGTTGTGGCAGATGAAGAACTGGCTGCCCCCCGTATCCTTTCCAGCGTGAGCCATCGAGAGTACTCCGCGGTCGTGGCGCTGCAGGGGGGCGGAAGTCTCGCACCTGATAGTCCAGCCTGGGCCACCGGTACCCACACGCGGGTCGCCAAGGTTGCGGCTATGGGGGCAACCGCCCTGCACCACAAAGTCGGGAATCACGCGGTGGAAACGCAGGCCGTTGTAGAAGCCCTCGCCGGCCAGGCGCGCAAAGTTGGCCACCGTGCCGGGGGTCTCCTGGGCATAGAGGGTGGCATGCAGTGTGCCACGGGCTGTTTTAATCTCGGCTCTCATCTTGATGTCTTTCTGTTGTTAAGTATCCCCCTAACTGCATTTCTTGCGTTTTATTGTGCAGTTTGTTAAAAATTTTATGTTAATTCCGCAAGTTTAACAATAAAACACTGATAACATGAACACTGGCGGATTACGTATTTTTAGCCACCCTCCAGGGACTCTCTAGGTACTCTCTTTAGGCAACCTCTAAAGATTAAATATCATGTATTCAATAATATAAGTACAAAAACCACGTTATTCTGATGTAGAAATCAATGACACCATGAGCAAGTACAAGACCACAGGCAAAC
>CACZLT010000011.1 GCA_902782185.1 uncultured Bacteroidota bacterium
ACGGTGCTGGCGCGGCGCGCCACGTCGCCCACGCTCACCCTTCCGCTCGACGGCCTGCCCGCCGGCACCTACCTGGTCCGCGCCGCCGGCCACACCCGGAGGCTGGTGAAGAACTGAACCGCTTCGGAGTGCGGAGAGAGGAGTTCGGGGGGGGCATCTTTATTATTGCGGTCGGGCAATAAACGGCGGCGGTTGGCGTTACTTACAGAAAATATGCTTTGACGATGAAACTGTTGAAAATGAAACGACACCTGCTGCTGGCGCTGACGGCACTGCTGTCGACGGTGGCCCTTGCCGCCAAGGAAGGCTACAAAATCACCTTCCAGGCCAACGGGAACACCGACACCGCCATGTACCTCTGCTACTACCACGCCAACAACCTCTGGTGCACCGACACCGCCCTCAACAACGGCAAAGGACGCTTCGTATTCGAGAAGAAGAAAAAAAGCCTCCATCCGGGTCTCTACTATATCACCAACAACAAGGACCGCAGGCTGGACTTCGCCGTGTACAACGGCGAGCGAAACTTCACCCTGACGGTGGACAACGCCAACTGGAAGGTCAGCGCGGAGGCGAAAGGGTCGAAGGAGAACGAACTGTTCTTCAACTTCAACCGCATGAACGAGGCGTTCTATCGCCAGATGGACGAGGCGAAGGCCGAGATGGACTCGGCCACTTTCCGCAACACCTACCTCCCAGAGCAATTGGAGCGCTTCGAGCGCGAGCGGATGGAATTTATAGGGCAACACCCAAAGGCCATGGTGTCGCGCATGATGCTGGCGACCAGGGATTTGGAAATCCCGCGCGAGCACCCCGACGGAACTTCCATGACCAACAACGAGCGCTACGAGTGGCTGATGGCGCACTACTTCGACAACGTGCCGCTGGACGACGACTTCATCATCCGCACACCGGAGAATGTCTTCTACGAGCGCGTGATGAACTATGTGGACAAGCACATGAAGAACCTGCCGCCGTCGATGATATGCCCGCTGCTGGACTCAATGATCGACCGGTCGGAACCCGCGCCGGAGGTGTTCAAGTGGCTGGTGCACACGATGACGGAGAAGTTCCTGCAAAGCAAGGTGATGGTCTACGACGAGGTGTATGTCCACCTCGTGAAGCGCTACTACGAGACGGGCAAGGCGTTTTGGATGTCGCCATCGGGCATCGACAAGGAGGTGGAACGCGCCACCAAGTGGGAGCGGCTCCTGGTGGGCAGGGAGTCGCCGGAACTGATACTGTTCGACACCACGCGCCGCGCCTGGTCGCTGCACCGCATGCCCGGAGAATACACCCTGCTGCTCTTCTGGAGTCCCACCTGTGGGCACTGCCGCGATGTCATCCCGGCGGTGTACAAGGTGTTCGAGAAATATGCCGACTCGCTGCAGATGAGTGCCTTCAGCATCCTCAGCGAGCCCGACGAGCACACCACCGTCAAATGGAAGGACTTCCTCAAGAAGCACCACATCGACCATCCCCGCTGGGTGAACCTCAACGGCGGCGAGGCCAATGTGGACTGGCGCGAGGTGTACGACGTGCAGACCACGCCGCAGATATACCTCATTGAGAACAAGGAGAACACATTCATAGCCAAGAAACTGGGTGCCGAACTCTTCGAGATGATGTGCCAGCAGTTGATGAGGTCGAAATAGATAATTCAACACAATATGAAAAGAACCGTATTCATTGCCGCGGCCGCGCTGGTGCTGGCCGCCGGCTGCAAAGACAAGAAAAACATGGAGAACCCTTTCTTCGCGGCTTGGGGAACGCCGTATGAAATCCCCGATTTCGGTCGCATCAAGACCGACCACTACATGCCCGCCTTCGAGGAAGGCATGAGGCAGCAGAAGGCCGAAATCGATGCCATCGTGAACAACCCCGAGGCACCCACCTTCGAGAACACGGTGCTGGCCTACGAGTACAGCGGCCAGCTGCTGCAGGAGGTGAGCATGGTGTTCTTTAACCTCACCTCGTGCAACAACAGCGACGAGATGGAGGCCATCGAGGAGGAGGTAACGCCCCTGCTCTCTGCCCACGGCGACGACATTGCACTGAACGCCAAACTCTTCGAGCGCGTCAAGGCAGTCTACGACCAGCGCGGGAGCCTGGATCTCAACCCCGAGCAGCAGCGCCTGTTGGAGGAGCAGTACAAGGGCTTTGTGCGTAGCGGCGCCAACGTGCCCGTAGAACAGCAGGAGCGTTTCCGCCAGCTGAACGAACAGATTGCCTCTCTCACCATGCGCTTCGCCCAAAACGTGCTGAAGGCCACCAACGCCTACACCAAGACACTGGACGACGGCACCGAGGTGGGTCTGCAGCTGCCCTCGTGGGAGCCTTTCATGCAGACCTGTCCCAACCGCGCCCTGCGCGAGGAACTGTGGCATGCCTATGCTGACAGGTGCAAGGACGGCGAGTTCGACAACACCAAGATTATCGACACCCTAGTGAACCTGCGCCTCGAGCGGGCCAACATCCTCGGCTTCGAGTCCCACGCCGCCTACGTGCTCGACAACACGCTGGCCAAGACCCCCAACGCCGTCTACAAGTGCCTGCTTGACATTTGGATACCCGCCCTCAAGGTGGCCAAGCAGGAGCGCGACCAGTACCAGGCCATGCTTGAGAAGGACGAGCCCGGCGCTCGGCTGCAGCCCTGGGACTGGCGCTACTATGCCGAGAAGCTGCGCGTGGAGAAGTACGACCTCGACGATGCTGTGGTGCGTCCCTACTTCGCGCTCGACAGCGTACTGCAGGGTGCCTTTGGCGTGGCCAACAAGCTCTACGGCATCACCTTCGTCGAGCGCGCCGACCTGCCCACCTACGACAAGGAGGCCCGTGGCTTCGAGGTGAAGGACGGCGACGAGGTGATAGGCATCCTCTACATGGACTTCCACCCGCGCGCCAGCAAGCGCAGCGGCGCCTGGATGACCGAGTTCCGCGGCCAGCAGCGCAACCAGCAGGGCGAGAACGTGATACCCATCATCCAAGTCGTCTGTAACTTCACCAAGCCGACCGTCGACAAGCCGTCGCTGCTCAACTTCGACGAGAGCGAGACCCTCTTCCACGAGTTCGGCCACGCCCTCCACGGCCTGCTCTCCAAGTGTACCTACCCCTCGCTGGCGGGTACCAACGTGCCGCGCGACTTTGTCGAGTTGCCCTCGCAGGTGATGGAGAACTGGTGCCGCCACCCGCAGGTGATGAAGAACTACGCACACCACTATCAGACCGGCGAAGTCATCCCCGACGAACTCATCCAAAAAATAGACGCCGCTGCCACCTACGGCCAGGGCTTCATCACCACCGAGTTGCTCGCCGCCTCGCTGCTCGACATGGACTACCACACGCTGAAGGAGAAACGCGCCATCGACCCGCTGCAGTTCGAGGAACAGGCCATGCAGCGCATCGGCCTCATCCCTGAAATTGTCAGCCGCTACCGCTCGCCCTACTTCCAGCACGTCTTCACCACGGGCTACGACGCAGGCTACTACAGCTACACATGGACTGCCATCCTTGACGCCGACGCCTTCGAGGCCTTCGTTGAGAGCGGCGACCTGTTCAACCCCGAGCTGGCGCGCAAGTTCCGTCACCTGCTCGAAAGCGGAAACACCATCTCGCCGATGGTTCTCTACCGGGGCTTCCGGGGCAAGGATCCCGATGCCAAGGCCCTGCTCAAACGTAAAGGAATGTTGTAGACATGGAAAACAACAGTTACCGCAAACTGACCCGTAGCACCAGCGACCGCAGAATCGCTGGTGTTTGTGGCGGTCTGGCCAAATATCTTAACATTGACCCCACTGTGGTGCGAATCCTCTTTCTGCTCGCCCTGCTGTTCGCCAGTTTTGGCTTTTGGGCGTATCTCATTGTCTGGATTGCAGCACCCGAAGGGGAATAGGTGAAAGCCCTTTAGTCCTCTACGCCGGTCTGTTCATGGGGCAGATCGGCTTTTTTATGTTTGGCGCGACCCGACTGTTTCTTGAGGTAGATTTCGATGCTCTTCAGCCCCCAGTTGATGAGGATGATGAACGCCACGGCCACCAGCGCCTCGCGCCACATGCCGTAGCCGCACAGGCAGCCCACCGCTGCCGAGCACCAGATGGTGGCCGCCGAGGAGAGCCCTTGGATGGTGATGCCGTTCTTCATGATGACACCCGCGCCGAGGAAGCCGATGCCGGTTACCACCTGCGAGAGTACACGCAGGTTGTCGTTGTTCACCGGGCCGCCGGCCAGCCGGGCATTCATGATGACGCTTTCGCTGATGAGGATGAAGATGCAGGCACCGACGGCCACCAGCGAGTTGGTGGTGAGGCCGGCCTGTCGCTGGCGGAGTTCGCGCTGTGTGCCTATGATGATGCCGGCGACCAATGCGCTGGCAATGCGGAAAACAAAGGTTTCTAGTGGCATAATCCTGAAAGTATGACTACAATTTCGCCCTTGACCTCCTTCTGTTGGAAGTGGGAAAGCACTTCGGCCAGTGTGCCGCGGGCGGTCTCGGCATGGAGTTTGCTGATTTCGCGGCTGACGGAGACCTGGCGGTCGGCACCCACCACCTCGATGAGCTGTTCCAGCAGCTTGACCAGGCGGTAGGGGCTTTCGTAGATGACCATGGTGCGCTCTTCGTCGGCCAGGGCGTTGAGGGCCGACTGGCGCCCTTTCTTGTGGGGCAGGAAGCCCAGGAAGACGAAACGGTCGCACGGCAGGCTGCTGTCTATCAGTGCGGGCACGAATGCCGTGGCTCCCGGAAGGCACTCCACCTCGATGCCGGCTTTCACCGCCTCGCGCACCAGCAGGAACCCCGGGTCGCTGATGCCGGGTGTACCGGCGTCGGTTATTACAGCGATGGCGGTCCCTTCCTTCAACCGCTCCACCAGCGAGGCTACCGTCTGGTGCTCGTTGTGGATGTGGTAGCTCTGCATCGGGGTGTCGATACCGTAATGCTGGAGCAGAACGCGGCTTGTGCGCGTGTCCTCGGCCAGTATGAGATCAACCGAACGGAGAACCTCGATGCCACGGTAAGTCATGTCGCCGAGGTTCCCCACGGGGGTCGGTACCAGGTATAATTTTGAATTTTGAATTATGATTTTTGAATTGGGCTGTTCCATCCTTTTCAATGTTCAAAATTCAACTTTCAAAATGAGAACTATTCCTCCTCGAAGTCGTCGGGGATGTCCATGTCGTGGTAGACGTTGGTGATGTCGTCGTCTTCCTCGAGGATGGAGATGACTTTGAGCACCTTGCGGATTGAGTCGGGTTCAATCTGGCGGGTGGAGTTGGGGATGCGCTGCAGTTCGGCGCTTTCGCACACGATGCCTTTTTCTTCGAGCATCTTGACCATGTTGCCGAAGTCTTCGTAGGCGGTGTAGAGGGTGATGTAGTCGTCCTCCACCTCCATCTCTTCGAGACCGCCGTCGATGAGTTCCATTTCGAGTTCCTCGAGGTTCATGTCGTCCTTGCGAGGGATGACGAAGACCCCTTTCCGGTCGAAGAGGAAGCTGAGGCTGCCGTTGGTCTCAAGGGTGCCGCCGTACTTGTTCATGATGGACTTGACGTTGGCGACGGTGCGGTTGTTATTGTCGGATAGGGCCTCGATGAATAGGGCGATGCCGTGATTGACATGGCACTCGAAGGTGAGTTCCTGCATTTGGGCGGCATCCTTGTCGTTGGCCTTGCTGATGGTGCGCTGGAGGGTGTCCTTGGGCATGTTCAAGCCGCGGGCGTTCTGCACCAGCAGTCGCAGGCGGGGGTTGCTGTCGGGGTCGGATCCGCCTTCGCGCACGGCGATGGCTACTTGCTTCAGAATGTTGCTCCACTGCTTGGAACGTTTGGCGTCGGCAGCGCCCTTGGCGCGTTTGATTTTAGACCATTTGTTGTGTCCTGACATAATAAATAAATGTATTTAGTTTATATTATCTGATTTTCCACTGCAGGTAGGTGATGGGCTTGCCTTCGGCGAGGAACATGCGCTCGTAAAAGGTTTGGGTGAGTTTGGCTTCGTCCGACAACTTCGCCCTCTGCTCTCCGTCCTCCGCACTCCCGTAGAGGTCGGCGGTGGCGGTGATGATGTCGCAGTCCTCGTAGGGGAGCACTTCGTCAAGTGTGTATTGGTAGAGTTCCTGCGAGTCGGTCTTGAGGTGAAGCGTACTTCCCGAGGCGAGGAAGCGGCGGTAGGTGGCCAGGAATCGTGGCGATGTAAGGCGTTTGTTGGGTTTCTTGGGCTGGGGGTCGCAGAAGGTGATCCAAACTTCGTTCACCTCGCCTGGGCCGAAGAAACGGTCTATCATTTCGATGCGGGTGCGAATGAAGGCCACGTTCTCCAGCGGCTCCTCCACGGCGGTCTTGGCGCCGCGCCATAGGCGTGCGCCCTTGATGTCGACCCCGATGAAGTTGCGCTCGGGATGAATGCGTGCCAGGGCTACGGTGTAGTCGCCCTTGCCGCAGCCCAGCTCCAGCGTGATGGGGTTGTCGTTCCCAAAATGCTCCGCCCAGCGGCCACGGAAGGCAAAACCCTCGCGTTCCAACTGGTCATAGCCCACTTGGAAAAGGTTGGGGAAAGTGAGGTTCTCGGCGAACCGCTTCAGTTTGTGGTGTCCCATCGGCGGTTAGAGTTCCTTGATGACTATGTCTCCGTCGTACCAGCTCTTGATGTGCTTGTAAAGTGCCTCGGCCTTGGTGCGGGTGGGAGCGGATCCCATGCTGACGTAGTACATATCGTCTTTCTCGATGATGTAGGCATCGCATCCCTGCTCGTGCAAGCGCGAGGCCACCTTGGCGGCGGTGGAGCGATTGACGTAGAAGCCGGCGATGATGTCGAAGCCCTGCTTGGAGTTCTTCTCCACATACACGAATGCGGGGCTTTCCACGGGCACGGGTTGGGTTTTGGGTTCGGCAGCCTTCTGTGCTGGGATAGCAGGCTGGGCTGGCTCGGTGGCGGGAGTCGGTGTGGGGGTGGATGCAAGTCCGTATTCGGAAACCACCTGTTCCAACGCCTTGGCGAGGTAGCCGCCATCCATCAGTTCGCCTTGTACGGTGCCGCGCGCTTTGCCGGCATAATGGGCGCGTAGCCACGGTTCGGATGCGCGGTAGACATAGTCGTCGTAGGGGATGAAGCGTTGCACTGCGAAGCGGGGATCCTGCAGTTGGTGCAGCCGCTGGTCGGCATACTGCCGTATGTGATCCATCATCGGCACACGAGCCTCGGAATACCCGTGCTCCGCTAGAAATGCGTCGACGTAGTCGGACATGGCACGGCTCACTCGGTCGCAGTTTTGCGAGATTTCGCGGTGGCTATAGTCCAGCATATCGGTGTTGAAGGTGAGGCTGTTGATGTTCGAGGCATTCATGGGTTTGCCAGCGATATATTCGCTGGTGGCAGCGCACCGGGAATTCACTTTGAGGAAGTAATATGCGATGCCTGCACCGATGAGCAGCAGGAGGAGCAGTAGCCACAGCCAGCCTTTGCGTCGTTTTTTCTTCTCGCGTTCTTCCTTCTTCTTGCGTTTGGCCTCTTTCTTGGCCTGCTTTTTGGCTTCCTTGGCTTGCCGTGCAGACTCGATTTCGGACTCTTTGGCCAGTCGGGCAGCCTCTATCTCGGCGGCCTTGGCCTGCCGTGCGACTTCTTTCTCGGCCTCTTTGGCCTGTTTTTCGGCCTCTTTCTTGGCTTTGTGGGCTTTCTCCTCGGTCTCTTTCTTGGCCTTGATGGCCTTTTCTTTGGCCTCTTTCTTGGCCTTGATGGCCTTTTCTTCGGCCTCTTTTTTGGCTTTGAGGGCTTCCTTCTCGGCCTCTTTTTTGGCTTTCTCCAGTTCCTTGGCCGGGACAGCCGCTACAATGGGCTGCGGTTGGGGTTCGGGTTCGGGTTGGGGTTTGGGAGCAGGCTTCGGTTGCGTGGAAACCTGGGTGGGTTCGGGGTCGAACTGGGCGAAGGGGTCGTCATCGTTGTCGTGGTCGTAGGTCTTCACTTCGGCCAGGGGGGCGGTGGCGGTTTCGCCGGTGCCTATGACGACATCCTCGGCGGCCTTGAAGGCATAGGTGCCGTTGGCCAGGGTCAGGGTGCCCAGTTCGCCAAACAAGTGTTCGCCAGTGCGTTCCATCTTTTCGGTGAGGGCGTCGGTGTAGTTGGCCCACATTTGCTGTGCCACTTCGGGCGCCACGCATTCGCGGGCGGCGATGAGATCCACTATGGAATTATCTCCACTGACGTCCTCGTAGAGCACCACTCGGCGGGTGGCAGGGTAGTAGATGCGTGTCGTTGCGTCGTGGCGCGGCTCCTGCACCGTGCTGTCGAAAGTGCCTATGCCAGGCACTTCCACTTTCTGCCCTTGCTGTAGCAGTTCGACGATTAATTCGGTTATATTCATTGTCTGTCTGTTATGTTGTTCGGTTCAAATGTTTCTCGGCCCTGGCCAGGTCTTCGGGGGTGTCGATGCCGATGTTGGCATGCGGGGTCTCCAGTACGCGGATAGTGTAGCCTGCAGCCAGCCAGCGCAACTGTTCCAGTTTCTCGCTGGATTCGAGCGCACCCATCGGCAGCAGGCACAGGCGCTCCAGCACCTCGGCACGGAAGGCGTAGATGCCTACATGCTTGTAGTACTCGCCCTGCGCAATCCATTCGTCTTCATCCGCTCCACGCCGGTAGGGCAGGGGCTGGCGGCTGAAGTAGAGGGCGTTTCCGCGGTCACTGCACACCACCTTCACATTGTTGGGAGACAGTAACTCGTCGGTTGATGTGATGCGAGTGCGCAGGGTGGCAATCTGCACCTCGGGGTCGCGGAAAGCCGCCGTCAGGGTACGCAGCTGTAAGGGATCCACGAAAGGCTCGTCGCCCTGCACGTTGATGACGATGTCGTAGCGTTTTTTCTCCTCGTCGCACAGACGTTGCAGCACTTCGCCGCAGCGGTCGGTGCCACTTTGGCAGTCGGGGGAGGTGAGCATCACGTTGGCATCGAACAGTTGCTCCGCCACGTCCACAATGCGGCCGTCGTCGGTGGCGATGATGGAGTCCACCCCTTCGTCGAAGCGAGCCACGCGTTCCCACACCCATTGCAGTACGGGCTTGCCGCCCAGCAGAGCCAGGGGTTTGCCAGGGAAGCGCGTTGAAGCATAGCGGGCGGGTATGACGGCCAGTGTTCTCATTGCTCCGCTAGTCCTCCTCATTGCCGAAAAGGCTGTTGAAGACGGCGTCTATCTTATTGATAATCAATCCCAGGTGTTCGCGATTCTCCACGAAATCCAGTTCGTCGGTGTCCACCGTGAGCATCTTCCCTGGATATTCTGCCGCCCACTTCTCGTAGCGGTCGTTGAGGTTGGTCAGGTAGTCCAGCCGGATGCTCGACTCGTAGTCCCGGCCGCGCTTCTGTATGTGGCGGATCAGAGTTGGCACGTCGCCGCGCACGTAAATTAGCAAGTCGGGCTTGGGCAGCAGGGAGTACATCATCTCGAACATCTTGGTGTAGGTCGCCAGGTCGCGCGAAGAGAGCAGCCCCATGCTGTGCAGGTTGGGGGCGAAGACTGCCGCATCGTCGTAGAGCGAACGGTCGCGGATGAAGCTTCCTCCAGCTTGCGTCAGCTCGGCCAGCTGGCTCATGTTCGCGTACAGTGAGTGGATCATCATGTTGAACGACCACCGCCGCATCTCCTCGTAGAAACTGTTGAGGTAGGGGTTCTCCTCCGTGGGGCCGAACACCGCACGGTAGCCGTAATGCCTCGACAGCAGCCTTGTCAGCTCCGTCTTCCCGGCTCCGATATTTCCCGATATTGCAATCTGCATACACTTATTTTTACCCTCCGAATTCCGCTTTCTTGTTGAAGCAGAAATGGTTGGACTGATTTCCATGTTTCGTTTTAAAACGCAAATATACACCTTTTTTTTATATTTTATGGAAAAAAATGCACACCGCCCACAATTCTAATGTTAGGATAAATATAAAAAAATCGCGCCGTGTCGTTATTTTTTCGTATCTTTGCACCCTATGAACACCCCGAAAAAATGGATTGGAATTGCCGCAATGGTCATGCTTACAGCAGGTTGCGGCGGATTTAACAGTCTCCTCAACGGCAACGATTACGAGGCAAAGTATGCCGCGGCCATGAAATATTACAATGAAAACAGTTTCTCTCGCGCTGCGCAACTTTTCGAAAACCTGACCATGTACTACCGCGGCCGCGACAATGCCGAGAATATTTCCTGGTACTATGCCCAGTCGCTCCGCAAGCAGGGCGAATACCTCATCGCAGGCTACCAGTATGGCCGCTTCGCCAGACAGTTCCCATACAGCGAGAAGGTGGAAGAGGCCCACTTCTACTCTGCCTGGTGCAAATACAAGCAGTCGCCCGACTATTCCCTCGACCAGAGCCTCACCCGGGAGGCCATGGAGGAGTTCGAACTCTTCGCCGAGCGCTATCCCCGCAGCACCCGCATCCCCGAGGTGAACAATTGTTTGGATGAGATGCGCAAGAAACTGATTCGTAAGGACTACGAGATTGCCTACGGCTATTATTTTATCGAGGAGTACCACGCCGCCTACCAGTCGTTCAAGACGTTCTTGAACCTCTACCCCGAAGCCCCTCAGCGCGAGGATGCGATGTTCTACATGCTGGAGTCTGGCTACCGCTATGCCATCAACAGCCGCGAGGACAAGATGTACGAGCGGTTGCAGCAGGTGGTGAACGACTTCGATCGCTTCAGCAGCAGTTTCTCCAATTCGCGCCACCTGGCCTCAGCCCAGGACATCTACACCAAGACCCGCGCCGCGATGGCCAAGATGGGCGCGTGAGGCTAGCCCAACCAAATTATGGATTAAATTTGAAACAAGTATAGCAGTTATCATGGAAGAGAAAAAGAAGAAGGTGGTAACTACCACCATCACCCGCAACACTGGCGAGTTCAGCAACATGACGGACAATATCTACGAGACGGTGGCCATGCTCAGCCGTCGCGCCAACCAGATTGCGAAAGCAGAGAAAATCGCGCTGCACGAGAAGATCGACGATTACCGTTCGCACACCGACTCGCTGGACGATATGTTCGAGAACCGTGAGCAGGTTGAGATCGTGCGCCGTTTCGAGCGTCAGCCCAAGCCCACCCTCGAGGCCATAGAGGAGTATCTCGAAGGCAATACCTACTACCGCAACCCCCGCAAAGAGGCCAAAGCCTAGGCACCGATGCGCATCATTGTCGGCATCACGGGGGGCATCGCCGCCTACAAGGCACCGGAGCTGGTGCGCCTGCTGAAGAAAGCGGGCCACGAGGTGCGCTGTGCCGCCACCGACCATGCCCTTCAGTTCGTTACCCGCCCCACGCTGGAGACCGTCAGTGGACATCCTCTCTACTGCGACCTCTTCGCCTCGGGTGGCACCGAGCACATCTCGCTCAAGGACTGGGGCGAGCTGCTGGTGGTGGCGCCGGCCACGGCCAACATCATCGGCAAGGTGGCCTCGGGCATTGCCGACGACGCCTTGAGCACCCTTCTGCTGGCCTTCTCCGGCAAGCCTGTCGTCATGGCACCCGCCATGAACAGCGATATGTGGGCGCACCCTGCCGTGCAGCGCAACATCCAGACCCTGGAAGGGTGGGGGATACGTATGGTCGGCCCCGAAACGGGCGAGTTGGCCTGCGGCACCAGCGGCACCGGCCGCATGAGCGAGCCGGAAGACATCGCCGAAGCGATTTGCAATTTTGAATTCCGAATCTCCAATTCTGAAAAAGAGAACGGCGATGCCGCATCGAGTTCAGAATTCAAAGTTCAAAATCCAAAATTAGCCGGCCGGAAGTGGATCGTCACCGCCGGCCCCACCTACGAGCGCATCGACAGCGTCCGTTTCATAGGCAACTACAGCAGCGGCAAAATGGGTTTCGCCCTGGCCGAGGCGTTGGCCGAGGCTGGCGCCGAGGTGGAACTCGTGGCAGGACCTACCGCACTGCAGGCCAGCCATCCACGCATCCACCTCACCCGTGTCGAGAGCGCCCGCGAGATGTACGCCGCTGCCACCGAGCTGTTCCCGCAGTGCAACGGGGCAATCCTCTCGGCCGCCGTGGCGGACTACCGCCCCGGCGTGTGCGCCGACCACAAGCTGAAGAAGCAGGGCGACGAGGGCATGACCCTCACCCTGGTGCAGAACCCCGATATCCTGGCCACCCTCGGCTCCATGAAGCAGCCGGGACAGACCCTCGTGGGCTTCGCGCTGGAAACCGACAACGAACTGGCCAATGCCGAAGGCAAGCTTCAACGCAAGAACTTGGACTACATCGTCCTGAACTCGCTGCGAGACCAAGGCGCCGGCTTCGGCGTGGACACCAACAAGGTTACCATCCTCTCGCGCGGCGGCAGCCGCAGGGACTGTCCGCTGATGAGCAAACGCGAGGTGGCGCGCGAGATAGTCGCCACCGTAACACAATGAAGAAATTATCCATCGTGGCCTTGATCCTGGCTTTGATGGCCATCGCCGGAGAAGCCTTTATTTTTGCCACCCGCAAGGAGCACAGCGAGGAGCTGCACGCCAAGGCCATCCGCGCCGGATACCGCGTCTACGCCCCTCCGCTGCCCGACACCCTTTCGCTGGCCGGCCAGCGGGTGCCGCTCAACCTCTACTACGTGCGCGAGAGCCTCGACCGCGAGCTGGTCTCCAACATGTACTACCAGAGCAACATGCTTTTCTGCATCAAGCGCGCCACGCGGGTGTTCCCCACCATCGAGCGCATACTGAAGGAGGAGGGGGTGCCGCTGGACATGAAGTATCTCTGCGTCATCGAGAGCAACCTGCAGAACGCCACCTCGCCCGCCGGCGCCCAGGGCTACTGGCAGTTCATGAAGACCACGGGGCAGAAGTACGGCCTCGAAATCAACGACGAGGTGGACATGCGCAACGACCTCGAAGCCTCCACCCGCGCCGCATGTCGCTTCCTGAAGGACTTGCGCCGCCGCCTGGGTGGCTGGGCCGAGGCCGCCGCAGCCTACAATTGCGGCGAGGCCGGACTCGGCAAGCGCCTCGATAGGCAGCAGCAGAAGAGTTACTACGACCTCTACCTCAACCGCGAGACCCAGCGCTACGTCTACCGCATCCTCGCCGTCAAACTCATCATGCAGCACCCGCAGGACTATGGCTTCCACGTGCGCCGCTGCGACACCTACCCCGAACTGCCCTACACCGAGGTGAAACTCTCGGGGCAGAACGTGGACCTCTGCCAGTTTGCCCTCGACAACGGCACCACCTACAAGATGCTGCGCGAGATGAACCCCTGGCTCACCACCGACACCCTCAAGAACAAGGCCGGCAAGACCTACACTGTCCGCATCCCCACCAAGAAGGGCACCGAGTACAACACCATTGTCCGTGGCAAGCACGACACGGATGTTATTGAGAACCTGTAGGTTGTTTATTCTGCGAGAAAGATAATCGCGACCCTTTGTCAGATTTCTCCGCAAAGGTGGGTACTATATATATAGTAAATGAAGCGCCTTTGCACATACCTGGCCACCCTCCTGCTCTCCGTCCTCGTCCGGGGGCAGGCCGGCAGTGTGCTGGTGATTGAGGGGCAGGTAACCAGCAACGGACATCCGGTACCCTATGCCACGCTGCAGGTGAAGGGTACATCCATCGGCGTGTCGTGCAATGACGCGGGCTGTTACGAACTGCGCCTTCCCGCAAGTTGCGAGGCCGACAGCGTGTTGGTGCGTTCGGTAGGTTATATCCAGGCCAAGGTCTCCGTCCGCCGCCTGCTCCGTAGCGGACAGATTTTCCTGCGTTCGCAGGCTGTCGAGTTGAAGGAGGTGCAGGTAACCTCCTACCGCGACGGCCGCCAGCTCATCAACGCCGTGGTGGAACGCATAGCCCGCAACTGCCACCAGCGCACCTCCCATTCCACCTTCTTTTTCCGCGACTGGCGCACCCTCAACGGCGAGCTCTACCTGTTCGACGAGGCGGTGATGCGTGTGCAGCGCGCCCCCTATTCCGCCTATGCCGACAAACGGGGCTACCAGCTTGACCCCAACCAGCGCGAAATGGAGTCCAACTACAAGTTCCTGCTCCGTCACCGCCTGCTCGTGGCCGACCGCCGCATGCTGCAACGGAACATCCGCAAGCCCCTCGGTGTCTACCAGCGGCTGGAGTACTCGGACAATACCGATTTCTTCGACCCCCTTTCCACACCCCAGGCCACCTATACCTTCGCCAAGCGGTTCCTCCGCCAGCACACCTTCCAGCCCATTCAGCAGTTCACCGCCGACAGTACACAATACTATCTGGTGCGTTCCGAGGGCCCCAACCGCTACAAGAAGCGCGCCCGCTACGAGTACGTCATCCGCTGCTCCGACCTCGCGCTGGTGCGCCTCGCCTCCGTCCAGATTCCTTTCAGCCAGCACGCCCCGCAGGACGCCTGGGTGAACCACTACTTCAACGGATTCCATCTCGACGCCGACTCCTCGGTGTGGACCTACGACCTGCGCGACTCCGCCTACACCCTCACGCGGTACTTCAACCTCAAGACCTACCGCCTCACCTCGCGCGGCCGTGGCCACGACCTTGAGCAGCAACGCTGGCAGCAGTGCCGCGACTGGCATCTCACCGACTTCACCCTCGCCCCCCCGCCGCCCGCCGGCGACCCCATCGAGGTGCGACCCCAGACCCTCACCGACGCCTTCGGACAGAGCAACTACTCCTCCGACTTCTGGGGGCGCTACAACTCCATCCCCATCGACACCCTGCCCCTGCGCCTGCTGCAACAGAAACTGAAAACACCATAAGCCATGAGCCGCACCCGTCGTTTCGCACTGCTCCTCCTGTTCCTCGGCACTGCCTCGTTGCGCGCCCAGGACAACCACATCCTCATTTCGGGCATTGTCCGGAACCTCCACACCTCCCGCCCCCAGCCCCACTGCCTGGTGCAGCTGCTGCAAGGCGGCGTGGCGCAGGCCCGGCGCGTGGCCGACGAGGAGGGGTACTTCCTCATCGACAGCCTCCCAGCCGGCACCTACACTCTGCAGGTCTCCGTCGGCCTCCTGCCCGCCCTCAAGGCCGAGATGGAACTGCTCGATGACGCCCACCTCTCGCTCTTCGTCGACACCCTCCAGACTGTCAACCTCCGCACCGTTACCATCAGCGACCAACGTCCGATGCCTCCGCTGCCGAACCACGAACTGGGCGAACAGCTCATCACCTCGGCCGATGACATCCGCCTCTGGAACCTCAGCGGCCGCATGACCGAATCCGGTCCCGCTTGCGCCGATCTCTCCACCTGTCCGGCAAGCAACTACTTTGCAGGCGTGGCCAGAATGAAAGCCATCGGACACCTCTGGTACACCAAGCCCGCCCCCCCCACGCGCCGCCGCCCCGCCCGCCGCAAGGCCAACCCCGCCCCGCCCGCCGACAACCCAACCGCCAAATAGGGCGTGGTGCGCTGTGAGACCATATCGTCCCATATCGCGTCAGAGCTTATGTATTCATTAAGAGAGTATCTAGGGAGTACCTAGGGAACCCCTGGGCGGGCCGACCGTTTTTTTTCCCTTCCGAATGGAGAAAATTCAGTACCTTTGCAGTGTGGTTTAACAATGCACCTGATGAGCAACGACAATAGCATCAAGATATTAGGCGCGCGTGAGCACAACCTTCAAAACGTGGACTTGGAAATTCCGCGCGGCAAGCTGGTGGTGTTCACCGGCTTGAGCGGCAGCGGCAAGTCGAGCCTCGCCTTCGACACCATCCATGCCGAGGGGCAGCGCCGCTACATGGAGACCTTCTCGGCCTACGCCCGCAACTTCATCGGCAACATGGAACGGCCCGACGTGGACCTGATAGAGGGTCTCTCGCCCGTCATTGCCATCGAGCAGAAAAGCACAAGCAACAATCCCCGCTCCACCGTCGGCACCCTCACCGACACCTACGACCTGCTGCGCCTCCTCTACGCCCGCATCGGCAAGGCATACAGCACCGTCACTGGCAAGCCCATGATGAAGTACAGCGAGGAGAAGATAATAGACATCATCACCACCGACTATGGCAGCCGCGACATCACCATCCTGGCACCTCTGGTCAAGGGGCGTAAGGGCCACTACCGCGACCTCTTCGAGCAGGTGGCCAAGAAGGGCTTCCTGCGCGTGAGGGTCGACGGTGAGGTGCAGGAAATCAAATACAAGATGCAGGTGGATCGCTACAAGGTGCACGACATCGAGCTGGTGGTGGACAGGCTCCGTGCAGATAGAAATGCCACACGCCTGCGCGAGGCGGTGCAGACGGCCTTCCGCCAAGGGAAAGGCATCCTGATGGTCTTGGATAACGAGGCCTCCAGTGTCTCCGGCGGTTCGGCCGCTGGAAGCATCCGCTTTTTCAGCCGCATGCTGATGGATCCCGACAGCGGCCTCTCCTATCCCGAACCGGAACCCAACACCTTCTCGTTCAACTCGCCCTATGGTGCCTGCCCCCGTTGCAACGGCCTCGGCGAGGTGGCGCAGATTGACCTTCAGAAACTCATCCCCGACCCGAGGAAGACCCTCCGTGCCGGTGCCATCGAGGTACTGGGCAAGTACAGCCCTTCCAACTATATCTACCGCAAGATAGAACTCATGGGGCGCCACTACGGATTCACGCTGGACGATACCGTGGAGAGCCTCTCGGAGGAGGCTCTGAACGCCATCCTCTACGGCAGCAACCACTTCACCGGTATAGAGGATCCCGAAGATCCGGCCTTTCTCAGCGAGTTCCCCGGCATCGTCAATCACATTGCCTCCCTCTCCAGTGAGGAGAGTCCGGCCAGCCTCCAGAAGTGGGCGGCATCGTTCATGAATACCATCCCATGTCCCGAATGCCACGGCCACCGCCTCAAGCCCGAGAGCCTGGCCTTCCGCATACTGGACAAGAACATCGGCCAGTTGGCCGACATGGATCTGCTGGAGTTGCATGAGTGGCTGCAAGCCCTCGAACCTCAATTGGACCAGCGCGACGCCACCATCGCCCACGAGGTGCTGGCCGAGGTGCAGAAACGCATCTCGTTCCTGCTGGACGTGGGTGTGGGCTACCTCTCCATGAACCGAAGTGCCCGCAGCCTCTCCGGAGGTGAGGCGCAGCGCATACGCCTGGCTACGCAGATAGGTTCGCAGCTGACCAACGTGCTATATATATTGGATGAACCCAGCATTGGCCTCCATCAGCGCGACAACCAGCGGCTTATAGAAAGCCTCAAGCAACTGCGCGACTTGGGCAACAGTGTTATCGTGGTGGAACACGACCGCGACATGATGCTCGCTGCCGACTACCTGGTCGACATCGGGCCAGGCGCCGGCATCCACGGCGGCAAGGTGCTGTTTGCGGGAAAACCGACTCTCTCTAGTAAAACTAGTTCAACTAGTATAACCAGTCCTACTAGCTTAACCCTCGATTACCTCTCCCGCCGTCGCGACATCGCATTGCCGAAAAGGCGGTCTGCCGAGGGGCGCGAGCATTTGTTGCTGAAAGGAGCCACTGGCAATAACCTCAAGTCGGTAGACCTCGACCTGCCGCTGGGTCTCTTCGTCTGCCTAACAGGCGTTAGCGGTAGCGGCAAGTCCACCCTCATCAACGATACCCTGCAACCCATCCTCTCGCAGCACTTCTACCGTTCGCTGCGGGTTCCGCTGCCGTATGGTTCGATAGAGGGCATGGAGAATATTGACAAGGTTATCCAGATTGACCAAAGCCCCATTGGGCGCACACCGAGGAGCAATCCCGCCACCTATGCGGGTTTTTTCGACGACATACGCCGCCTCTTTGCCGAGCTGCCCTCGGCGCGTATCCGCGGCTACAAGCCCGGCCGCTTCAGCTTCAACGTCAGCGGCGGCCGCTGCGAGCACTGCAAGGGCGCCGGCCTCCGCACCATCGAGATGAACTTCCTGCCCGATGTCTACGTGCTGTGCGAAGTCTGCGGCGGCAAGCGCTACAACCGCGAGACGCTTGAGGTGCGCTACAAGGGCAAGTCCATCGCCGACGTGCTCGACATGACGGTGAACGAGGCTGTGGAGTTCTTCGACGCCATGCCAAAGTTGCGCCGCAAACTGCAGACCCTCAAGGATGTGGGTCTCGGATACATTACCCTCGGCCAGCAGAGTACCACCCTCAGCGGCGGCGAGGCGCAGCGCGTGAAACTGGCCACCGAACTCTCCCGCTCCGACACCGGCAAGACGCTCTATATTCTCGACGAACCCACCACGGGCTTGCATTTCGAGGACATCCGCATCCTCCTCGGCGTGCTGCAGAAATTGGTCGACAAGGGCAACACAGTCCTCGTCATCGAGCACAACATGGATGTTATCAAGGTAGCCGATTGGATAGTCGACCTCGGCCCCGATGGCGGACGTGCCGGAGGGTGCATCACCTTCGCCGGCACCCCGGAGCAGCTGGCTCTCCAGAAAAACAACTTCACGGGCCAGTACCTCAAAGCGGAACTGGATGCGATGAGGCGGAAATGACAGTGCGCAACAGGAGGGCAATTTCTTGCTTTTCGTGTATGGATAGGAATGCAAATGAGAACTGTAATGGTGATTGGTGTGAAAAATAATTTGCTGTAAAATAGTGTCTTACTAAATATTTTCAAAAAAATTTGTCCGTATTGGAAAATGTTCGTACTTTTGCACCTCGTTTGGCGGGATAGCTCAGCTGGTTAGAGCGCTGGATTCATAACCCGGAGGTCACCAGTTCAAGTCTGGTTCCCGCTACCAAACAAGGCACTTCCACCTCGGAAGTGCTTTTTTCGTTTCCCCTCGCAATATTCATATTTGTTATACGTTATCACCGATTATGGAAGACAAACATCTGTACAGCAACTTCGATTATGACTCGGCCCTCAGTGTGCAGGAGGGTGTGAAACAGCCCGACCAGGTGAGCCTCAGCTATATAGAGCGTGTGCGAGCCAAACGCGCACAGGAGCCTTCGGTCGAGGAGTTGGTCAGTGGCATCCTCCACGGCGACCGCACCCTGTTGAGCCGCGCCATCACCCTGGTTGAAAGTTCGTTGCTCGCCCACCAGCGCAAAGCCCAGGAGGTGATAGAGCGTTGCCTTCCCTACAGCGGCAAGTCCGTACGCCTCGGCATCACCGGCGTCCCCGGTGCCGGCAAGAGCACCACCATCGAGGCACTCGGCAAGATGCTCACCGCTCACAATCATAAAGTTGCCGTTCTCGCCATCGACCCCTCCAGCGAGCGCTCCAAGGGCTCCATCCTGGGCGACAAGACCCGCATGGAGGAGCTCTCGGTCGACCCCAACGCCTTCATCCGCCCCTCGCCCTCGGCGGGCTCGCTCGGCGGCGTGGCCCGCAAGACGCGTGAAATCATCACCCTTTGCGAGGCGGCTGGCTTCGACGTGGTTATCGTCGAGACCGTCGGGGTGGGGCAGAGCGAGGTGGCCGCCCACTCGATGGTCGACTTCTTCCTCCTCCTGCAGCTGGCCAACACGGGCGACGAGCTGCAGGGCATCAAGCGCGGCATCATGGAGATGGCCGACATGATCGCCATCAACAAGTGCGAGCTCGACATGCAGCGCTCCGAGTTGGCCGCCGCCCAGTTCCGCAACGCCCTCCACCTCTTCCCCATGCCCGAGAGCGGCTGGACGGTCAAGGTGTCCCTCTGCTCGGCCTACACCAGGCAGGGCCTCGAGGAACTTTGGAACGACGTCATGGCTTACGTCGCCTTCACCAAGGGCAACGGCTACTTCTACCACAAGCGTCAGCAGCAGAGCCTCCGCATCATGACCGAGGCCATCGAGAGCGGCCTCCGCGACCGCTTCTACAACACCCCCGGCATCGAGGAACGCATCGAAGAGCTTAAACAACAGATACTTGAGAACCACCTCACCCCCTACGCCGCCGCCGACAAACTCCTCAACTCATAATTCATAACTCAAAATTGATTTACCTCCACGTTCCGTTCTGCCACCGCAAGTGCACCTACTGCGCCTTCTACTCGAAGCCTGTAGTTGGTGGCCAGTGGCCGGTGGATAGCTATGTCGATGCCTTGTTGGCAGAGATGGAACTGCGCAGCGGCGAGCAGCCGCACCCTATCCGCACCGTCTATTTCGGCGGTGGCACCCCCAGCATCCTTCCGCTCAAGGAGTTGGGAAGAATCGTCGAGGCTTTGCATCGCTGTTTTGACCTCTCGCGCATCGAAGAATTCACCCTCGAGGCCAACCCCGAAGATCTCACGCCCGACTACCTTTCTGGACTCATCGCTTTGGGAGTCAATCGCTTGAGCATCGGCATCCAAAGCCTTGATGACGAGATGCTGCGCCTCCTCAACCGCCGCCACACCGCCCGCCAGGCTCTCGATGCCCTCGAGAACGCCCGCCGCGCGGGTTTCCATAATATCAGCGTCGACTTCATCTACGGCCTGCCCGCCGATTTTCAATTTTCAGTTTTCAATTTTCAATTGATTACCCACCTCTCCGCCTACGCCCTCACCGTCGAGCCCGGCACCGCCTTGGACGTGCAGGTGCGGCAGGGTAGGGTGGCGCTACCCGACGACGAGGAGGTCGTGCGCCAGTACCATGCACTGCGACAGCAGTTTGAAGAGGCGGGATTCCGCCAGTACGAGGTCAGCAACTACGCCCGTCCAGGGTTTGAATCGAAGCACAACAGCCGCTACTGGGACCGCACCCCCTACCTCGGCCTCGGCCCCGGAGCCCACAGCTTCGACGGCCGCCGCCGCCGCTGGAACCTCCCCGACAACCAGCTGTATATCTCCACCCTAACTAGTAAAACTAGTTTATCTAGTTCAACTAGTTTATCTAGCCCCCCCTCCCCTTACTTTGAGGAAGAGACCCTCACCTCCGCCGATGCCATCAACGAGCTGCTCCTGACCTCGTTGCGCACCGTCCACGGCCTGTCCCTCTCCGCCATCCCGCAGGAATACAGGGATGCCCTGCTGGAAAAAATCCAGCCCTACCTCGCCTGCGGCTGGCTCACCCAAGCCCCAAAAACTCAAAATTCAGAAATCGGAATCCAGCATTCAGAATTATTCTTCCGCCCCACCCCCGAAGGTCTCCTCCACGCCGACGGCATGGCCGCTGCGCTGTTTGTGTAGCACTGTACCAACTTTCTTGTGGAGGGGAAATTATCTCTTCCTATTCCACGGCCGACTCCTCGTCGTCGGGGGCGAACTCGATGTGCTGCGGCGGCTCGGAGTTGATGTTGTCCTTGATGATGTAGCCCTTGTACACATCCTTGATTTCCTGCAGGAAGGCGTATGCCTCGAGGCGTGTGCGGAAGTCGCCCACCTTGACCTTGAAGTTTGGCTCGTCGTAGGCGATGTATGCCTGCACCGACGGGTGGTCGGTCATGAAGCGCTCGCGCAGGTTGAAGGCGTTGACCCTGGAACTGGTACCCGAGAAGGAAGCGATCTGTACGCGGTAGCCCGGAATGGTTTTGACTCTGGAGTTCAACTCGATGTGCTTCTCAACCATCCGACTTACCGCCACGTCGCCCGTGATTTTCACGCGCCCCTGCTGCGCCGTGGCCGTGAGGCCCAGGGCGCAGAGCAAGGTGCAGAGTATGGCGGTCTTACGGTTCAATGTATTTGAGGGTTCAATAGCTTACTGTGTCGGTCAGCACACGGCGCGGGCGGACGGTGAGCACGGGGATGTTGGAGTGGGTCAGCATCTGCTGGGCGTAGTTGCCCATGATGAGGCTGGAGAGGGAGCTCTCCTGCTCGGTCATGATGGCGATGAGGTCGGCGTGCACCTCGTTGGCGTAGTCGATGGTGTCGAGGCTGACGTTCTTGCCCACCTCGATGAACTTGGTCTGGTACTGTACGCCGGTCTTGTCGAAGTGGCGCTGCACCATGTTGATGTATTTGTTCACGATGTTGCGGACGTCCTTGGCGGTCGAGGTGTAGAGTCCCAGCAGGTGGATGGTGGCGCCGAAAGTCTTGGCGAAGGTGGCCGCCTGGCCCGCCTTCTGGCGCGTGTTGTCGCTGCTGTCGATGGGTACCACGATGGTCTCCAGGTCTTTGTTGAAGTTGAAGTCCTCGCGCAGCATCAGCACCGGAACGGGCGAGAGTTCGACCGTCTTGTACGTGTTGCGTCCCAGCAGGCCCTTCTTCATGCCGCTCATGCCGTGGGTGCCCACGATGAGGAGGCTGGCCTCGTCCTCCTCGGCCTGTTTGGCCAGCTGCTCGGCCGGGTTGCCCTGCCGCAGGGTATACTCCAGCTTGATGCCTTTCAGCAGGTGTGCCACGCCGGCGTTGCGGCGCTCGATTTCCGCGCGTATCGGACCCTCGTCTTCGTTTTTTTCCTTCACATAGACCAGCCGGATGTCGCTTTGCCAGCGGTTGGCAATGTCTATCGCGAGGTCCACAGCATAGGCCGAACCCGAAGAAAAATCAAATCCAACGACAACTTTTCCCATGGTGTTTCCTTTTATTATTTGACGGGGCAAAATTACGAATATTTTTGCAACTGGCAAAATTTTTCTCACTCCGGGCCGAAAATGAACCGCTGTGGCACACTTCGCCGGCGAAGTGTGCCACAGCGGTTCATTGTTTATGTATTCATTAAGAGAGTATCTAGGGAGTATTAGGAGTCCCCCTGCCTCTCGGGGTACGTTTGCGCGATTTTTGCCCGGCCGTTATGCCGAATTTTCGTATATTTGCACCGCAAATTGCAACGGCATCACATGGATAACCCCAATGAAATCAGCCCACAAGTGGCGCGAGAGTGGTCCCGGTGGCAGAATGATTTTGCCACCTACCTCAACCTGGAGAAAGGTATGGCGGCCAACAGCGTGAAGTCCTATCGGCAGGACGTGGGGCACCTGTCCCTTTATATGCAGCACCTTGCCCTTGTCCCAGAGGTCGTTACCACCGACGACCTGCGCGGAATGCTGGCGGAACTGGCGGAACTGGGCATCGCTCCCACCTCCCAACGCCGCATGATTGCCGGATGGAGGATGTTCTTCCGCCTGATGGTTGTCGAAGGCGTCCTCAAGGAAAACCCCGCCGACCTGCTCGACCTGCCCCTCCGCCCCAGCCACCTTCCCGACGTGCTCACCGACGACGACATCACAAAAATACAGGCCACCTTCGACCAAAGCCTGCCCGACCAGTTCCGCAACAACGTGATTGTCGAGGTGCTCTACGGATGCGGTCTGCGCGTTTCCGAGCTGGTGGAACTGAAATTGTCGAACATATACGAGGCGGAACAGTGCCTCCAGGTCTTCGGAAAGGGCGGAAAGGAGCGGTGGGTACCCATCAATCCATGCGCCCTCGACCTGCTGCTGACCTACATCCACCACGTGCGTTGCCACCAGCCCATGAGGCCGGGGCAGGAAAAATATGTCTTCGTCAACCGATTGGGTACCAAGCTCTCCAGACAGTACGTCTTCATGTTCCTCAAGCAGGCGGTGAAGGATGCGGGAATAAGGAAGAGGGTCAGCCCACACTCGCTGCGCCATAGCTTTGCCACCGAGCTGGTGGAGAACGGAGCAGACCTGAGATCGGTGCAGGAGATGCTGGGCCATGTGTCGCTCTCAACCACCGAAATCTACACCCATCTCTCCCGCGAAACCCTCCGCAACACCATCAGTGCCTACCATCCCCACTACGCCAAGCGCTAGGACTGGACTTGGGTCAGGCTTCGGTCGAGCGGAGGATGGACTCCACTTCGGCGCGCTTCCACGGGGTGTTCATGTCGAACAACTCCTGTACCGGCAGGCTGAGTTTCTCGACAAGCAGGTGCGTGTTGTCCTGGTGTTCGATTTTTTCCAGCTCCGCCGCCACCAGATTCCAGTCGTGTTGCGAATACAGCAAGGGGACGAAATTCATCAGGTCGAAGTTCCGAACCACTATATTGTCGATGCCTTCGGTCTCGATGCGGCTGTGGGCACGGGCCAGCCTTATCTCGCCCACCTCCTGCAGCACCTGCTGATACTTCTCGTACAGCACATACTCGTTCATCAGGAACGCCACCACGGCGTTGCTGAGGGAGTCCCACATGCGCTTGGGCAGCGGCCGCGCCACAAAGCGCCCCAGCATGAAACTGCCTGCGGTGAGGCCGGAGAGGTGGTTGGTGGTGCAGTGTTTCCAGGCGCGTTGGAAGAAGTCCACCTTGTGCTGCAGTTGGAGCATGTTGAAGAGGCGGCTTTGGTCGTTGTGGTCGCCCATGCGGCTTTCCAGGACCTGGCTCACGTATAGGTCGGGTCGCCCCTCGTACCAGCTATTGACGGTGCTGGAGGCAATCTTCGGCTTGTTCTGAAGGTCGCAGCGGATGAGGCGGGCCAGTTTAGGCAGGTCGGTGATGTAGGCGGCCTGATTGGAGGTTACAATGTTCTGGTACTGTGTGTATGCCGTCCGCATACGTTCGAAGAAGACCTCTTCGTTCTTGGTGAGTTCCACTTTTCCTCCTTCGATGTACTTGGTGAATCGGGCGGGTTTGTAAGCAGCCTGTCCTTTATAGATGCTTTGTCGTTTGGAGCTGACGGTGAGCAAGTCTCCCTCTTCCATCACTAGCCCCTCGCTGTTCACAAGTCGGCTGTCTTCCAATGATATGCCGTAGGCGCGGAGATCCATGAAGGCGGGAATGCCATAACCGCGGCAGGCTGTAACCACATGGATGGCGGCAGGCATGATGCTGAGGATGGCATCCACCTCGTTGAGGGTAACGGTGTCTTCGGGAATGAAGTGTTGCTGGCAGAGGCATACGTTGTCTCCTTTGCTTTTATAGTATCGGGCTTTTGAGATGGAGAAGCACAGGCGTGCCGAAATGGCAGTGCGAGGGAGGACGGAAAGTCCGTGTCCGAATAGTTGAAGTGAGGGGAGAGAGCGTTCGTCTATGGATGCGGAGATGATTTGTCGGAGATGGTAGGGCTTGATAAGGTCGGTGAGGTGTGCGTCGGAGATGAGGTGCTCATTGAGAAGATCGATTGAGGAGATGAGGGCAGCACGACCTGTCATCTCGGAGGCGTTGAGTTGTAGTACAGAGAAGAGGCTGAGTTGATGGGGGCGGCTTTCGACGGCGAACTCAATGGTTACTGGGGTCTTGTATCGGCTTTCGAGCTTTTTCAGAAGGGGGTCGAAATGGTAGACAGCTGGGAATTGGGAGCGAATTTCTGTACGGTTTGTGTAGGCGAGGTCTTCCGTGATTACGTCTCCCGTCATGATTTCCTCGCCGAAAATGTTGCGGTAGCTTTCGATTTGTTTGCCCTCGCCTGTGCGGGAGTGGCGGCTGTAGAGTACGCCGGGGTAGCTTTCGTTGTTGCCTATGGTCCATACCATGCGCTGCAGGATGAGGCTGGGGTAGGCTTGCTTTCCTTGCATGAAGGTGAGTATGAGGTCAGAGTTGCTCTGGTAGAAACTGCGGACGTGTTGGGTGAGTCGCAGCGCTTGGTAGTGGGCGTCGGTGATTAGTAAGGGATCCACCTCGGTGATTCTGCGTTCCAGATCGGCTATTCGTTGATATTGGTCGGCAGGGGAGAGGGTGGTGTCAGGGGAGGGGAAGCGATGTTTCAGCGAGAGCATCTCGCACAGGGTGTGGAGGGTGGAGAGATAGACACGGTTGGCCATGGACTGGTCGTACATTTTCCCCAGGGCTTGGTAGGCGGTGCGGGTTACGCCGATGTTGAGCAGCGTTGGCATGAGACCGGGTATGTACTGTGGCATAGCACAGCGGATGGCGAACACGAGGGGGTTGTGGCTGTCGCCGAGGCGGCAGTTGGTCATGATTTCCAGGTTGCGGATGGCTTGTTCGAGGAGCTCCGGGAGGCGGTGGGGTTGGTTGAAGGCGTGGGCAGTGAGGATGCAAAAGTCGGGTACGGGGTAGCTGTTGCGAGTGAGGTCAAGGAGCATGCGACCCTTGTAGGATATTTTGTCGTCGGTGAACTCGCCGGTGGTGAGGGTGGTGATGAGGCCGTCGTTGTCGGTCAGCGGATTTTCGGCTACGAATGCCTTGCACTGGCGATGGAACTCGTTTCGTATGGAAGCCAGCTTTTCTTGTCTTTCGATATCAAGGGTACCCTCCCTCTCGTCGAGAAGGAGCTCGAGGAAGTGAACCTGTTCGAGGTCGCGTTGTTTTAGGAGGCAGTACATGTCGTACCACCGGGGTGGGAATTCTCTGAAGGTTTTGGCAGGGTCGTCCGAGAGACGATAGATGATGGTGCCGGGTTTGTTGCCTTCCAGTTGGTTGTCGGGGTCTTCGCTGTCGTGGTTGAATATCTCGCGTCCGTTGCGGGCGTAGAGGTTGACCATGTAGTAGTTCGGGTAACTGGCCCGTATGCGGAAGGCACGGACTTTCATAGGGGAAAAGGGGTTTATTGTTTGTCAGTATTGTCGCCGATGAGGGCGTTGAACATTTCCTCGATGGGGAGGCCGATGTAGGGGAGCATGATGCGTGTGTCGGGTGCGAGGACGTGGTCGGGGTATTCGGTTACGAACTGGGTGTAGGTCTGGCGGGCGAGGTCATATTGCTCGCTGTTTTCGTAGGCTTGTCCTTTGAGGAACAGGCATCCGGCTATGTCCTCGTAGCCCGGGTAAAGTTCGATGATGCTGTCGAGGATGGCGATGGCCTGCTGGTTGTCGCCGAGGTTGAGGCTGATGTCGGCGGCGCGGGAGAGGTAGACTGGTGCGAGGCTGTCATCAGGGAATAGGGTGGCGAACTGGCAGTAGAGGTCGGTCATTTGGCGGGCGGTCTCTTCGTCGGTGGCGACGCTGACTTGGGCCAGCTGCTGTTCACAAGCGACGATGTCGGCAATAGCCTGGTCGCGGCTGGGGGTATGGCGACAGGCGGTGAGGAGGATGATGACGATGGTGATGGGGATGATGCGTTTCATGTGGCTATTTTTTGTTGGGTTTCATGCGATAGTGGGTTTGGACACGGCCCAGCTGGATGTCGTTCAGGCGGCGTTTGAGCATGGTGCGGCGGAGGGATGAGAGGCGGTCGGTGAAGACTTTTCCGTCAAGGTGGTCTATTTCGTGCTGTGCCACGCGGGCAAAAAGACCGGAGATTTCCTCATCGTGCTGCTGCCACCCTTCGTCTAGCCATCGCATACGAAGAGTGGTGGGACGGAGGACGTCCTCGTGAATGTCGGGTACCGAGAGGCATCCCTCGTTGAACCAGTCCTTATTGTTACCAAAGGCGACTATCTCGGGGTTGATAACGGTGTGTTCCTCGGTAGGGGTGCCATAAGTGTTGGTTTTCTCGTCGTAGGGGCGGAATCCAACAACAAAGATGCGAATAGGCAGGTCGACCTGCGGGGCAGCGAGACCTACGCCATCGGCGTTGTACATAGTTTCATACATGTTGGCTACCAGTTCCTTGAGGTTGGGGTAGTCCTGTGTGATGGGGGTGGCTGTTTTGCGCAGCGTGGGATGGCCGTAGCCTACGATGGGGAGTATCATATTTCTGTTGATATTTTTCAAATGGAGGGATTGAGGCTGCGCATGTAGTCCTGCAGCATGATGGTGGCGGCAATCTGGTCTACCATGGCCTTGTCGCGCCGCTGTTTTTTCTTAAGGCCACTGTCAATCATGGCTTGGAAGGCGAGTTTCGAGGTGAAGCGTTCGTCGATGCGGGCCACTTCCTTGTCGGGAAAGGCTTCCTTCATGGTGGCCACGAAGGACTCGATCAACTGCATCGACTGCGAGGGAGAGCCGTCCATGCGTTTGGCCTCACCCACGACGAAGAAATCCACCTCCTCGCGCGCGCAATATTCTTTTATGTAGGGAAGCACGGAAGGGGTCTCTATCGTGGCCAGGGCGGTGGCAATAATGCGCACGGGGTCGGTAACTGCCAACCCCGTACGCTTCATTCCGTAGTCTATGGCCATTATTCTGCCCATACCTTTTTTCTGTGTGGCCCCTCTCGGGTTCGAACCAAGGACCCGCTGATTATGAGTCAGCTGCTCTAACCAACTGAGCTAAGAGGCCAGTACCCAACTTCATGGAGTGAACCCCCATTCGTCGGCTAAATCGGGTGCAAAATTACTACTTTTTTCCGACATGGTGATTTTTTTTTTTCACATATCCGAAAAAACTTCCTATCTTTGCCCTATTAGATTTTTAACAAAAAACAACACAAAAAACTAGTTATCATGAATATAGATTGGCAAAACCTCCCGTTTGGTTACGTGAAAACGGACTACAATGTACGCTGCTGGTACCGCAACGGACAGTGGGGTGAAATTGAAGTTTCGAGTTCCGAAAACATCGAAATTCACATGGCAGCTTCCTCCCTGCACTATGGACAAGAAGCATTCGAGGGTCTGAAAGCTTATCGCTGCCAGGATGGTAAGATCCGTATGTTCCGTCCCGAGGCCAACGCCGAGCGCCTTCAGAGTACCTGCCGCGGCATCATGATGCCCGAGTTGCCTACCGAGAAGTTCGTTGAGATGTGCAAGCGCGTCATAAAGTTGAATGAGAAGTTCATCCCGCCCTACGGCACAGGTGCTAGCCTCTACTTGCGTCCGCTGCTCATTGGTACCGGCATCACCGTTGGTGTCAAACCCGCCGACGAATACCTGTTCCTAATCTTCGTAACCCCCGTGGGTCCCTACTTCAAAGGCGGATTTCAGGCCAACCCCTACGTCATCACCCGCAAGTACGACCGCTCCGCCCCTCTCGGCACCGGTGTATACAAAGTGGGTGGCAATTATGCCGCCTCCCTTAAGGCTCACACCGAGGCTTGCCATGGCGGGCAGTACGCCTGTGAGTTCTATCTCGATGCCAAGGAGAAAAAATATGTTGACGAGGCTGGTGCAGCCAACTTCTTCGGCATCAAGGACAACACATATATCACCCCCAAGTCCACCTCCATCCTGCCCTCAATCACCAACAAAAGCCTCATGCAGTTGGCCGAGGATCTCGGACTGAAAGTGGAGCGTCGCCCCATCGATGTTGAAGAGTTGGCCACCTTCCAGGAAGCTGGAGCCTGCGGTACCGCCGCCGTCATCAGCCCCATTGAGCGTCTGGATGACCCCGAGACTGGCAAGAGCTACGTCTTCGGTAAGGAACCCGGCCCTTGGAGTACTAAACTCTACAACGCCCTCCGCGCCATCCAGCTTGGCGAGGCCGAGGATGTCCACAATTGGAACACTGTCGTGGAATAACCTACCATGCACCGATTAAAACAAGGAGGGGGTCCCGCTACAGCGAGCCCCCCTCCTCCATTTCTTTGAACAACCAGCACTTGGAATGATTGTCATATAACGCAGAAACAGATGGGTGATAAAAAGTTGGGGCCGCGCTATGGAGCGACCCCAACATACTAGTGCTACTGGAAAACTACCACAGCAGGGCGCGTTTCTCGGGGGCGAGCCACATGCCGTCGCCTTCCTGGATGCCGAAGGCGTCAATAAATTCAGTTACCTGGGGCAGGGCAATATTGACGCGGTTGCGGCCAAGAGAGTGGACGTCCATCTGGGTGAGTTGCAGGATGGCCTCGGGGCGGATGTTGCTAGCCCAAACGGCGGCGTAGGCCAGGAAGAAGCGCTGCTCGGGAGTGAAACCGTCCATCTGATCCTTGTTGACCTGGTGTTTCTTGATAGCGTTCTGCATGGCGAGGTGGCTGACGTGCAAGCCGCCGTTGTCGGCGATGTTCTCGCCGAGGGTGAGTTCGCCGTTGGCGTAGGTCTCGGGCTCGTCGAGGACCTTGACGGCGCCGAAGGCGTCGACCAGTATCTGCGAGTTCTGCTTGAAGTTCTCGGCGTCGGCCTCCTTCCACCAGTCGTTGAGGTTGCCGTCCTTGTCGTAGTTGCGTCCTTGGTCGTCGAATCCGTGGGTCAGCTCGTGGCCGATGACGACGCCAATGGCGCCGTAGTTGGCGGCCTCGTCGGCGTGCATGTTGAAGAAGGGGGGCTGGAGGATGGCGGCGGGGAAGCAGATTTCGTTGGTGGTGGGGTTGTAGTAGGCGTTGACGGTCTGGGGGGTCATGAGCCGCTATAGTCGCGCCATTTGTTGGGGTAGCCGATTTTGACGTAGATGGTGGAGAGTTTCTCGTGGGCATTCTTCTTGGTCTCGTCGCTCATCCAGGTGGCCATGTCGATGCGTTGGCCGAGGGCGGTCATGAGGTTGTCGACGAGGGTCTCCATGCGGTCCTTGGCCTCCTTGGGGAAGTAGCGCTCGACGTAGAGCTGGCCGAGGGCCTCGCCCATGGCGCCGTCGACGGTGCTGGTTACGCGCTTCCAGCGCGGGCGGTTGACCTCCTTGCCGGAAAGCAGTTTGCCGAAGAAGTCGAAGTTGGCGTTGACAAAGTCCTCGCTCAGGTAGGGGGCGGCGCTGACAATCTCATGCCAGGCGAAGTAGGCTTTCAGAATCTCGACGTCGGTGTCGGCCAGTACGCGGCTCACCTCCTCGAAGTATTTGGGCTGGGCCACGTTGAAGGTCTTCATGCCGTCCATGATTTTCATGGTCTCGAAGTATCCCTTCCAGTCGATGTTGGGGGTCAGCGCGGCGGCCTCCTCGACGGTGTGGCGGTTGAAGGTGGCAAAGGGGTCGCGGTTCTCCAGCTTGGTGTTCTGGCTCTTGGCCAGGCGGGTCTCGAAGGCCATTACCATGGAGGCCAGCTTGTCGGCACGGATGCCGCTCATCTGGTCGTATCCGGCGAGTGCGAACTCCTTGGTCATCAGGTCAATGTATCCCTGGCGGATTTCGGCGTTACGGCCTTGGTCCTCAAGGTAGTAGTCGCGGTCGCCCAGCCCGAGGCCGGTCTGGTAGGCCCAAGCGATGCACTGTTTGGCATCGTCCTTGTCGGCCTCGCCGAAGACGCCGAACAGCACGTGGTTGCCGCGCAGGTGCATCTTCATCATCTCGTTCCAGACATCCTGGCGGGTTTTGAGGCCGTTGATACCCTCGAGGAAGGGCATCAAGGGTTCGGCTCCCTGCTCCTGGAGGCGGACACTGTCCATGCCGATGTTGTAGAGGGTGGCGATTTTGTCGGCGATGGAGCCTTTGGGGTTCTGCATCGAACTGATGGAGTCGATGATGCCGCGGAGATTCTCCTGGGCATCCTCGGCCAGCTTGTCGAATGAGCCGTAGCGCGAGTGCTCGGCGTCGAGGGGGTGGTTGGCCATCCAGCCTCCGCAGGCGTACTGGTAGAAGTCGTCCTGGAGGCGGGCGGTGGTGTCAAGGTTGTCCAGATTTACGCCCGAAGTGAGCTGGGCTTTGTGCTGGCAACCGGTAGCGATAACTGCCATGGTAGCAATGCTTAACAAAGTTTTCTTCATATTGTTTTTATTATTTTAATGTATCCAAAATAAAATGCAAAAGTACAAACTTTCAGCGATATGGCCAAAATATTTTTACCTGCCCACAAAAACAGGTTGCGGCAGGTTTTTGGCCTGCCGCAACCCTGAGCTTGTCTCGCCAATGGCGGAATCAATATTTGTAGAATCCCTCGCCGGTCTTGCGGCCGAGGAGGCCGGCGCGCACCATCTTGCGCAGCAAGGGGTGGGGACGGTACTTCGGGTCGCCGAACTCGTTGTAGAGCACCTCCATGATGGCCAGGTTCACGTCGTTGCCGATGAGGTCGGCCAGCGCCAGCGGGCCCATGGGATGGTTGGCGCCCAGCTGCATGCACTTGTCGATGTCCTCGGCGGTGGCGATGCCGTCGGCCAGGATGCCGCAGGCCTCGTTGATCATCGGGATGAGGATGCGGTTCACCACAAAGCCGGGGGCTTCCTTCACCTCCACGGGCTCCTTGCCGATTTGCTTGCTGAGGTCGATGACACATTTCACCACCTCGTCGCTCGTCAGCTGTCCGCGGATCACCTCCACCAGCGCCATGCGGTCGGCGGGGTTGAAGAAGTGCATGCCGATGAACTGGCTGGGGCGCTTGGTGCAGGCGGCTATCTCGGTGATGGACAGCGAGCTGCTGTTGGTGGCGAAGATGGTCTCGGGCTTGCAGATGCCGTCCAGCTCGGTGAAGACGTCCTTCTTGAGCTGCATCTCCTCGACGGCGGCCTCGATGACGAGGTCGGCGTCGGCGAACGAGGCGTAGTCGGTGGTGGTGGTGATGTTCTTCATCAGGGCGTCGACGGCCTCCTGGCTCATCTTGCCCTTCTCGACGAGCTTGGCGTAGCCCTTTTCAATGCTGGCCATGGCCTTGTCGAGGCTGGCCTGGGTGCGGCTTTTCATGACGACGGGCATCTGTGCGGCGAAGGCTTTCACTATGCCCTTGGCCATGGTGCCGGTTCCGATAATGCAGATTTTCATGTTGCTGATTATTTAATTAGTTAGACATTTTTTTTTAATTTGTATTCATGGTAGTTAAGGAGTCAGGGAGTTATCGCTTCGCTAGTAGTTAAGACAAATGAACTGCCGATAGGAATGTATTGTCTTAACTCCTTAACTCCTTAACTTCTTTAACTACTTAACTACTTAACTTCTTTACTTCTTAACTACTTTAATTAACTACTTCCCCACAAACTCGCACTTGCCCTTCTCCAGGAAGGCTTTCATGCCGGCTTTCTGGTCCTCGGTGCTGAAACAGTGGCCGAAGGCGCGGTTCTCGTAAGCGATGGCCTCGTCGGCGGGCAGGTCGAAGGTGTCGTTGATGCAGCGCTTGGCGGCCTGGACGGCCAGCGGGGCCTGGGCGGCGATGCTGTCGGCAATCTCTATGGCGCGGCCCATCAGGTCGGCCTGCGGCACCACCTCGTTGACGAGGCCGATGCGGAGGGCCTCGTCGGCCTTGACGGCGCGGCCGGTGTAGATCAGCTGCTTGGCCATGCCCATGCCCACCAGGCGGGCCAGGCGCACGGTGCCGCTGAAGCCGGGGATGATGCCGAGCCCCACCTCGGGCTGGCCGAAGCGGGCGTTGTCGGAGCAGATGCGGATGTCGCAGGCCATGGCCAGCTCGCAGCCGCCGCCGAGGGCGAAGCCGTTCACCGCCGCGATGACGGGCACCGGCAGGGTCTCCAGACGGCGGAAGACCTCGGCGCCGCGCTTGCCAAAGGCTTCGCCCTGCGCCGCGTCGAGGCCGGCCATCTCGCTGATGTCGGCACCCGCCACGAACGATTTCTCGCCGTCGCCCGTGATGACCAGGCAGCGGAACCTGCGGCTGTCGAAGCGGTCGAGGTAGTCGCCTATCTCGTTCAGTATCGTGCTGTTGAGCGCATTGAGGCTCTTCGGGGCGCTGATGGTCAGGAGGGCCACCGCGCCGCGTTCTTCTATTTTCAGGTGTTGGTACATAGCTATTGTAATTTTTTTCCGGTGGAAACGAGCAAGGAAAAGGGCGCCCCTGGCGGGGCGCCCTTTGTGTGCGGGGCTGTGGGGGTTAGTTGCCCCAGAAGCTGTTGCTGGAGTTGTCGCCCCAGCCGTCGCGGAGGCCCATCCGCTCCGACTCGTCGGTGGACTGCCCCCAGAGCACGAAGGTGTTGAACTCGCCGCTGGCGGCGAAGCCGCGCTCGCTCTTGAAACTGACCGCCGTCAGCTGCGGCGCGAGGTATGTTTTCTTGTTCTCTATGTTTTTCATCTCTGCATGTTTTTAATTGTTAACCACATTGACCTTTAACTCCCTGGCATAGCGGTCTCCATTATAATAGCTGTTGTTGTTGCCTACAATATGCCCATATTCAGTCCCAGTACCGCTAGGAGCAGTTTCTCTACCGGTATAGGCAGTTTTTCCTGTGAGTTTATGAACCTCAAGGTAACTCTTAGAATTAGAATAGGTGTAATCGTTGTATATATGGATGTATCTATTGTCGGAACCGGTGTTTTCTCGTGCAAACAAGTCTCCATAATTAATTTGAGGAGGATTCGTTTCCCTTCCCAGAACATGACCTGCATACACATCGGATGTCATGCTCTTCACAACAAAGGGAGTTCGGTCGTTGAATCTATAGAGTCCAACACATACGTCCACATCCACGTCCCAATTACTGCCACCGTTCGCAACACCAATCACCCCCCCGAAGCGTACCTCTAGATTTGCCACCAGGGGCACTGTGTTCTCGTGGTCGATTACGACCTGATTCCAATAGGGGTGGGGATTACTACCCATTTGGATATTCTCGCTGCTGGAGAGGGAGGCGTAGCCGACCATGCCGCCGCAGTTCACCTGGAGGTAGTTGGGCGAGGAGGAACTCGCCTGGGAGAACCTGAGTTTAATCACCGTGCTGCTCGCAATATTCAGCGAGCCGTTGCTGCAGCCGATAAGGCCGCCTATGCTCAAATCGTTGTTGTAGGTGCCGCTGACCGCGGCGTTGTAGACATTCGGGTTGTCGACGTGGCAGTTGGTGATGGTCGTCGTGCCTTCAGCCTTCGCAATCAGGAAGCCGGCGAACCGGGTGCCGCTGAGGGCAGAGACGGAAATCTTGGGGGATTCAAGCGTCAGGTCCTTGATGGAGGCGTCGGTCGGGTTGTCCAGCAGGCCGACGCGGCCGGAGGTGTTTGTCTCGAAGGAGGCGTTGCTGATGGTGTGGCCTCCGCCGTCGACATCGGTTACACCGTACAGAGGCTTCATGGTCAAGCCGACCATGTCGATGTCTCTGACAATCCTGATTTTCGCCTGGCTCGGGTTGATGGTTAATTCGTCGTCGCCGAGGGTGGAGAGGAAATGCAGCTGGTACTTGTCCTTGATTCTGTTGTAGCCGTCGGTGTCCCGGAAGAAATAGGAACTGCTTACCTTGGGGTTGGCGTTACTGCCGGTGGTTGTTGTACGGGTGGCATCGATGGGGGCGTAGCCGAACTGGCTGCGGGCCAGCGCGTTGTTGCCCGAGTTGGGCTGTGTGCGCTCGTAGGTGAAGCAGTGCTTGATGGAGGGGCTGCTCGCGTACTGGAGGTTGCGGTACTTCACCGTTATCTTGAAGCGGTTGTTATCGCCGACGGGCAGCACGGGTATCAGCACGACTTTGGACTCGTTTGCTTGGAGGGTGAGGTCCTCGTTGTCGAAACGCATGGTAACGCTGTTGAGGCCGGAGGACACGGGCTGGAGACCTTCCAGGTTGGTGAAGTTGATCGACAGGTTGCCGCTGAGTTTGTAGCGGTTGCTGCTTACCTGGATTTCCTCCATGTCGAGGGGCAGGCCGGTGGTGTTGGTGATTTTCACCGCCAGGGCACCGCAGAGGTTCTTGAAGACGATGCGCTGCTGCCCGTTGCTGTAGTTGAGGTTGTTGGCGTCGCCGTAGAAGGCCATGGGGGCGTTCAGCTTCTGGCATTGCGTGTTCAGGCCGTTGATGCGCTGGGTGAAGGTGGACCACTGGTAGGTGTCGGGCAGGGTAACCTGCACCTGGTCCGAGGTGAGGGCGCCGCCGTAGAGGCTGGCGGGCGAGAGGGCGCGGATGGGGGCGGTGAAGGGTTGCCCCTCGGGGGCGCTGATGGTGGCGTTGGCGTTGCTCCGCGTAACCGCGAAGACACCGTCGTTGATGCGCACCTCATCGCCGGTCTCCCATGTGAAATTGACGCGGGAGGCATTGATGTAGGCGCCCATCTTGGAGTCGCCGCCGTGGAAATCCTCGGCCATGATGTTGATGGTGGTCATTGTGCCTGTCTCTTCTTTCTGGCAGGCGGCCAGCATCGCGCTACAGACTAGCGCAATCGCCCCGATCCGGATGCATTTTGCTGCATAGGGGGGGGGGGGTAAGTGGTTGATTTTAAGCATTTTATAAAAATGTTGATTAATAAAACTTAAGTGCAAAGTTACAAAAAAATC
>CACZLT010000012.1 GCA_902782185.1 uncultured Bacteroidota bacterium
GTCAGCACCTCGCGCAACGACGTGGACTACATCTGCACCGAGTACGGCATCGCGCGCCTCAAGGGACGCACCCTCCAGCACCGCGCCGAGGACCTCATCCGCATCGCACACCCCGACTTCCGCCCCCAACTGGCCGAGGAATACGAGCGCCGCTTCCACACACGCTACCGGGAGTAGGCCGCCTCCTCAAGCAACGCAAGCGCCCTTTGTTCATGGTTGGATGAAGGGCGCTTGCCTGTTTGTTCTCGGTGAAAAACCGCGCCGTTTCCCGGGACGGTGGTGCGCTATGACACCATATCGTCCCATATCGCGCCAGAGTTTATGTATTCATTAAGAGAGTACCTAGAGAGTACCTAGAGAGTACCTACCATTCCCCCGGCACAACATCCCCGATGCTGGAGTTTTTTTTCACCCACAGGACTTCGTTTTGGGATTTTTTTTGTAATTTTGCAGCCCGATTTAGGTTATGAAACAGATACTGCTCATCAACGATGTCGTGGGCTGCAGCCATGTGGGCATGGTGGCCATGCTGCCCATCCTGACCCACCAGGGGCATGCCGTCTACAACCTCCCCACTGCCTTGGTGTCCAATACGTTGGACTACGGCAAGTTCAACATCCTGGAGACCACTGACTATATGCGCGGCACCCTGCCCGTGTGGCAGCAGCTGGGTTTCCGCTTCGACGCCGTCTGCACCGGACTGATGTTCAGCGAGGAGCAGGCCTGCCTGGTGCAGGACTTCTGCCGCCGCTTGCACTCCGACGGCACCGCGGTCTACGTCGACCCCATCATGGGCGACGGCGGCCGCCTCTACAACGGCATCTCACAGCGCCAGGTAGACCTCATGCGCGACATGGTCGCCGTCTCCGACCTCACCTTCCCCAACCTCACCGAGGCGTGCTACCTCACCGCCACCCCATTCCGCCCCGAGGGTACGGACTGGGACGGGGCGCGCCGCATGCTCGACGCCCTCCTCGCCCTCGGCGCCCGCGCCGCCCTCATCACCAGCGCCCGCGTCGACGGCCGCACCTGTGTCGTCGGCACCGGCACGACCCACTTCAAGATTGACTACGAGGAAATCCCCGCCGCTTTCCACGGCACGGGCGACATCTTCTCCGCCCTCCTCATCGGCCACCTGCAGAACGGCCTCACCCTCGAGCAGAGTACCGCCGACGCCATGCGTGTCGTCAGCCTCCTCATCGATCGCAACCGCCACCTCGCCGACCCCTGCCGCGGCATCCCCGTCGAGCAGTGCCTCGACCTGCTGTAGCTAAAAAAGTGCCAGTTGCCGTATGCCTTGGGCGCAGAAGTGCTGGTAGGGACAAGCGTAGGGCTCGAGGCAGTGCTGGCCTGTGGGCGTGGCGGGCTCGCCGCCGCGGATAATGTCTTTCATGGCGGCGATGTTCTTCTCTATCTCGTCGTGCTGGGCTTGTAAGGCTTCGGTGAGGTCTTCGGTGATAAAGCCGCCGGATGGGTTGGCATAGACGATGCTGAAGGTGTGTATCTCGCGGCAGTGGGAGATGACGTAGTGCTGCAGGGCGGCGTCTCTTTTATAGGTCTCGCTTAATGTGGTGCCGGACTTTATCTCGTAGATGTCCAATGCGCCGTCGGGGCGCTTGTGGATCACGTCGGCCAAGACCAGTACGTCGTCGTAATAGAACCCTGCCTCGAAGAGGTCAGTCTCCTCTTCTTTGTCTAACAACTGTGCCGTGCGTTCGGGGTAGGCATCCACGTTGCGCTTCAGCTCGGCGGAGAGGTCGATGCCATTGGGAAATGTGGACTTGAAGGCGTACTCAAACTCCCGACCTCTATCAAATCGCTGCATTTGCTCGCGGGTATACTTAGCCAGGCGTGGGTTGTGCACGTCAAGCCACAGGGCGCGGTCGCACTGCAGGCCGCGGATGTATTTGCTTTTGCTCAGTAGATGTGGCATAGCACTTCTTCTACTGTTGATACCGCCACCAACCCGGCGGTGGTGCGCATGAGGCCTTCAGCGTGGGCTCGCTGTATCTGGGCGATGAAGGGGTCGAAGTAGCCGTCGATATTCAGCAGTATCATGGGCTTGGTGCGGTAGCTGCCGTCCAATATCCTTTGGCCGCCGACTATCTGCAGTTGGTTCATCACCATGACTTCGGCGATCTCGTCGAGAGTGCCGATGCCGCCGGGGAGGGCAATGAAGGCGTCGCTGTGGGCGATGAGGTATTCCTTGCGCTCGGCCATGCTGCGGACGCGGACGAGCTCTGTGACGGTCTGCGAGTGAATGATGTCGTCGCTGAAGAGGTTGGGGATGACACCGACGACGCGCCCCCCGGCCTCGAGCGCGGCGCCGCTGACGACGCCCATGAGACCGAGGTTGCTGCCGCCATAGACGAGGGTGTGCCCCTCCTGGGCGATGCGGCGGCCGAGGGTGGCGGCGGCCTCGACGATTTCCTTGTTGCGCGGCAGCGACGAGCCGCAGAAGACTGAGATGTGCATTTGCTTTGTGTTAATCAAAAGCAGTTAATCGAGACGATTCATGGTGTACGTGAAGCCCATGTCGGGTCCCGGATTTGAGTTTAGCACCATCCTGTTGGATGTTAATTCTTCTACAACACAACGGTCGATGAGGCTGTTTTCGACATGCAGTATCTGCTTCCCGTTTTCTGTTGTGAGAGTATAGCGTTGCCATTCTGCTATGCAGTTGCGCCGCGTGTCGGAAATCATCACCTTGTTGGCAGTGAATTGCATGCCAATAACACCTTCGGGAATACTCTCCGTTCCTGCTATGGTTGTCTCATACGACTGTGCTGTGTTGTTCCAAGTGCCGATAATGAGATCAGATTTGTCCTTGTCACCACAGGCGGTCATCATTCCGAGGGCGCACACCATAGCGCCGAGCAAAAATATCTTCTTCATTGTCTAAATGTGTTTATTGTTTTACTTCATTTTATTGTTTCATTTCTGCATTTTCGCCGCGCATACCTGCAATTTGCCGTTGCAGGGCTGTCAATGCTCCCCGCACATGTGCGGGGAGCATTACATGAGCCGTTTCGGTGCCGTGCACGGATGCGGGGGCTACTTTTTCCAGCGCTTGAGCTGAGGGAAGTATTGGAGAAGCTGCTGGCGGTACTCGTCTGCGGTGAGGTGCTGGTTGGTGTTCTTGTTGAACTCGTCGACGTACTGGACGCAGCAGTCAACCATCTGTTCCATGGTGCACTCTTGGGTGAACTTACCGTCGGCGAAGCAGTACTTGCAGTAATCGGGGTTCTCGCTCGTGACCTCGTCGGTCAGTGGCATGCCGCAGCTCTGGCAGTAACGCTGTTGCGGTGTGCCGGGCTTGCGCTGCAGGACGGCATAGACCTTGGCCATGATGTCGTTGGCGCGGAGGTGGTAGTTGGTAAGCATCTCGTCGGGGGTGCCGCTCTCGCCGAAGCGGTCGTCCACGGCCACGTACTCCATGGGCGTGGGGCAGTGCAGGGCGAGGGTCTGGGCGATGCTGTCGCCGAGGCCGCCGTTGAAGAGGTGCTCCTCGCAGGTGACGACGGCGCCGGTCTTGCGGGCGCTGGCCACGACGGCCTCCACATCGAGCGGCTTGATGGTGTGGATGTTGATGACCTCGCAGCTGATGCCCACCTTCTCTAAGTGCTCGGCGGCCTGCAGGGCTTCCCAGACGAGGTGGCCGCAGGCGAAGAGGGTCACGTCGCGGCCCTCGCTCAGCAGCTGGGCCTTGCCGATTTCGAATTTTTCATTCTCTGGCAGGAAACAGGGCATCTTGCTGCGGCCGAGGCGCAGATAGACGGGTCCGACGTGCTCGGCGGCGGCCAGCGTGGCGGCCTTGGCCTGGTTGAAGTCGGCGGGCACGAGCACGGTCATATTGGGCAGCACCTTCATCAGGGCGATGTCCTCCATGGTCTGGTGCGTGGCGCCGTCCTCGCCGAGCGAGATGCCGGCGTGCGAGCCGCAGATTTTGACGTTCTTGTTCGAGTAGCACACCACCTGGCGTATCTGGTCATAGACTCGGCCGGTGACGAACTCGGCGAAGCCCCCGATGAAGGGCACCTTGCCGCAGAGGCTCAAGCCGGCGGCGATGCCGACCATGTTGGCCTCGGCGATGCCGCACTGGATGAAGCGCTCGGGGAATTCCTTGGCGAAGCCGTCCATCTTGACGCTGCCTTTCACGTCGGCGCTCAGGGCGACGACATTCTCGTTCTTGCGGCCAGCCTCGACAAGGCCTTCGCCCATGCCGGCGCGCAACTCTTTGCTTGATTTGTTTTCGTAGTGGGTCATAATTGTTATTGTTTATTTTTTTGTTTCTTATACATAAATGGTGTACGGCATCCCTTCTTGCAATACATGTCGGGAATCTTCTTCCCTACAAAAAGGTTTCTTATATCCACTGGTGCTGGATGTCCGTGAAAACCTATACGTCCGGTGAATTCTTCATCCTTAAACCAGTTATTTACTTCGTACACCTCGTGCACAGTTTTATCGGTTACAGACAAAACATAGTCTGCTTTCATAGCTCGATTAATGTCAGCCCTCCATGCACGGTGTGTGGCCTCGTATCTAGAGCCACGACGCTTTATCATATCTTCCGTAACCTTGATAATAATGTAATTGATATCTAATGGTTCTTCATAAGTATCAAGGAACATCTTGTTTTGTTTGTAATCCACCATATCTATTTGTCATTGAGTGCTTGGTTCAACATTTCTACATATCGCATATGTGTAGCTATTACCAAATCTTTGACATCCTTTTCAAATTGCTCATCAATATCATCTGAATTCAAATAACCCAGATCAGGACCAGTGATACATACACCATGCTTAAAGGAAAAGCGTGTAGGATCCATTTTTTTTAGAAACCGCTCAATGTAATCTTTGCGCTCCTTGATTTTTGCTATTTCTGCCAATCTTTCTTCTGTCATAGTAATTAGAATTGTATCTTTGTTGTCTGGCTGCTTTCTATCACAAAGCGTTTGGTCTGGACTTTGTCGTATTTGGTGGCAGTCTGGGGGTGGAGGACTAGTTCGTACTGGCCGGGTTGGAGCAATAAGCGCTCGCCGGCGGTGCTGGGGTTGAGGTCGGTGGTGAACTCGACGTTGCCGTCGTTGAGCTTGAAGATGGCACCAGTAGTGATGCCTTTGGGCTTGCTGAGCACCAGCATGCCGGGCATGGGTACCGAGAGCTCGGTGGCGGCATTGCCGCGCACCTCGACATTGCGGAGCACAGTAACAGGTAGCGTTTGCACCTCCACGTCGTAACGACCGGCGAGGTACTGTCCGGTCTCGCCGACCTCCTGTGCCGCCACGCGCTCACCGCCGGGCTGCCGCACGGTGATTGCGCACGGGGGCAGTTGCCAGGAGGGGCGGGGGCCGGTGCGGATTACCTTGAGAGAGCCTTGCGGGGCGGTGATGTCGAGGGTGTTGAGCGAGTCGATTGCGAGGCGGGGGAGTTGGCGGAGCATCGGGGGACGGGTGAAGAGGAGAAGGTCGTAGGCGGCCAGCGGGTCGAGCGTCAGTGTGTCGGTGGAGAGGCGATGGTCGACGGAGTAGTGCGAGGAGTGCAGCAGCGCGCCTGAATGGCGGTCGCGGAAGGCGAGGGGTACGGAGGCGGGGTAGAGCGAGCCCCGGGCATCGCGGAGGTGGAGCAGCAAGCGGGCGGGCCGGCTGCAGAGGCGGAAAATGGACAATAGGGTACGCGACAGGTCTTCCTCGCGGGGAACGGGGAGGAGCGATGCGGGGCAGGCGGCAGGGGAGGGGGAGGCGATTCCGAGGCCGAGGACGAAGGTGTGCGCCACCAGGCCGGAACGCTGCAGTTGGTTGATGGCGCTGCACAGCGCGTCGCTGCCTTCCCGAATGTTGTTGGTAACGACCAGAATCAGGTTGCGGGTACCCTCCAGGCGGGGAAAGTCGTCGCCGACGGCGGCAAGGGCGTCGGTGGCGGAGCCTTGACCCTGGGGCACCAGGGTCTTGAGCTTGCCTTTGACTTTTTCTGTTCCGCCGCCGCCGAATGGCACTTCGAGGCGGGAGGCATCGGGGGTGGAGGCATCGGAGCCGAAGATGCGGAGGGCCACGTCGAAGCCGGGGCGCGAGGCGAGGCTGTCGAGGAAGGGGAGGAGGGTTTGCTGCGAAATCTTGAGTTTCGGGCCGGATTGCCAGCGGTCGCCCATCGAGCGCGAGCAGTCGACCAGCAGCAGCAGGCGCGTGTTCTCCTGCCCGACGGCGGCGGCGGGGGCGGTGAGCGCTAACAACAGTAGTAATAAGAGGGTTCGGCTCATTGTGGGTATGAATTTGTCGCTGCAAAGGTACGACTATTTTTGCAGTCGGCAAAATATATTTTTCCGTGCGTGTCCGACAGGGGTTCCCTAGGTACTCTCTAGGTACTCTCTTAATGAATACATAAACTCTGGCGCGATATGGGACGATATGGTCTCACAGGGACTTATGGGTTAAGAACCAAGAACTAAGAACTATGAGCCAAGAGTTATATGGGTGGCAAGTGGGTGCGTGAAAAAAATAAAATGAAAATTTTCTTGTCGGAATAATTTTTTTTCGTATTTTTGCACCCGAACAACATCAAACCCAAATACATGACAATGAAACTTAATGAATTCGATTTCAATGGCTTTCGATTAAAAAGGCATCGCAGCGGGTTCGGGCGTTCCCTGGCCTGTGCGGCACTGTTGCTGTTCGGCACCGGCCTTTCGGCGCAGACGTGGCTGACAAGTGACCGGATCCGCACGTTCGACGAGGTGAAGGTGCTGAATTCCATCATCCGGGACATCGACGGGGAGAACCGCCTTGTGCTGGACGAGGGCTACGGCTCTTCCTACTTCATCAAGGTGGACGACACGAACGGGTACGTTCCGGCGCTGGGTCTGCCGGAGGACATCCGAGTGCGGGATTTCACCATCCACGAGGGGACGGTGTATTTCTGCGGCTACAAGGTGGTAACTTTCCATGATACGGTACCCGTCTTCGGATGGTTCGGGCTGGAGGGATTCCCCTCGGTCAGCGTGAGTTGTGCCACGCCGATATTCCATAAGTCGTTCGAGAGGATGGGGCTGTACACGATTCCCGAAGGGGAGGGTCAGTTGCATTTCGCGCTGGTTGCCAGGCGTCATGACAACAAGTTCACGCTGGTGGATGCCTGCATCACCCCCGACAACAAGTTCCGCTACCACTACATGGAGAATCCCGAGGAACTGACCTCGCACTACATTGACGACCTGGTTGTTACCGACAACTATGTGGTTGTGTCGTCCCGCACCAGGGAGCCCTATACCCCGACCGGGTACCTGTGGTGCTTCGAGAAGCCCTATGCGCCGGGAGCCCACATGTTTTCCGTGGCGGCGCACCGCTGTCCGCTGGGGACTGTGGCTCCGTCAAGAATCATCCTCGAGAAACTAGGTAGGACAAGCCTCTATTACAACGCGTATGTGGCGCTCTATTCCGGCCAAAAAGTCGAACAATTTTCGCTGTTTATGTCGGAATTTGACGGGATTTATCATGGCTGCACACGGAAACTGGCGACCCCTTATGCGCATGCCACATTCAAGGGGGTCATGTACAATCCGGAAGACCCTTTGCTGAGCGTGGTGGTTGATGTGTGGCCCAACCTGTTCATTGGCCCTCATCACCATGTCGTTTACACGATGAGTTTGGGTTCCTGTGGTGGCAGTGGTGGAAGCGTGAAAGGCTATCTGCTGGAAGAGGAGGAGGTGCACTCCTTGACCTACCTTCGGGGAAGGCTGCTCAACGAGACTTGCGGCACCCGATACGGAACCTTGAGGCTGAACACGTACGACGGTTTACAGGGAGACTGCCTGTCCCGAGTGGGTGGTCAGATAATGGAGATGGAAAAAAGATACAAATATGATATTACCCCCTGCGACGCTTTCTATAACGAGGCGCAGGTTGGCGGCCTGCCGACCACGGAAACATCGTTCCGGATAACAACAGAATGTGAAACCCGATACTACTGACATGATGAAAAACAACCTTATATCCATATCGCTCCTGCTGGTGTGCGCGCTGTCCGCGGCGGCGCAGGACTCGCTGTATGTCAGCCCTCTGCCCAAGGAGGAATACTACTGCAAGGAATTCCCCGAGGAGGACACGGTGAAGTATGACGAATCTTGGTCAAGTACAGAGGTGGACATCACGGCCAAAATCCTATACATCAGCGATACCCTGACCGTCTACGGCATCGCGGCCGTCATCGTTGACCCCAATTTTCGATGGCGGCGACAGGGGTGGGAACCCGACCCGGCCGACCTCATATCCCTTTATGCCGACACATCATACAGCGGCTGTATCGAGTCGCTCCGCCTCTACCGGTTCGATACGAATACAGCGAATACTCTGACACAGGTGGGCGAGGACTTGACCATCCACCTTATCGACACCCCGTTATCCTACTACTGGGATATTCAGAAAGTGTCGGGAATGATGAGGGATGAAGGTGAAATCCTGCCGCCACTTCCCGTGTACGAGCGCTATTTTTCCAGCCCGCATACGGTGGCAGACTCGTTCTGTATCGCCTTTACCTTCTTTAGCTATTACTTTGCACCCAACGGATTGAGAAGCCGTTACGGCATGGGACCCTTTACCATGACCCCCCACACGCCAAAATTCCCACCCTGGTTGGAACCAACGGCAGACTACTGGAACTCCCAATGGTACTTCTGGCGCAGGGGCTACACGCACTGCAAACTCTATTTCCCCATCCTCAAGCCCAACCCCGCCGGTGGCGGCGGGGGGGGCGACTCGCTGGCGGCAGGCCAGGCCGACATGCTGCAGCGCATGGTATCCGTCAGCCCCAATCCCGCCAATGGCCGCGCCAGGGTGCTCTCCAGCTTCGGCCTCACCCGCATCGAGGCTTTCGCCCCCGACGGGCGCCCCATGCTCGACCGCCAGGCCGGCGGCTTGACCGCCGACCTCGACCTCGCTGGCTGGCCTGTAGGCACCTACCTCCTGCGCATCCACACTCCTGTGGGCACCGCCACCCGCAAGCTGGTGGTGAGTCGGTGATTTCTGGGAACCCTGCCAAAAAAATCTTCTCCATGTCGGGAAAAATCCGTATCTTTGCAGTTTGAATTGACAACTGCAAGATGGAACGCGAAGTGATAACGGAACGCCACGTGGATGTTGCCAAGATATTGGGCGACAAGGGGGTAAGCCTGCCTCGGTTTGTGCTGCGGTGGGTGGAGAAACTGCTGCACGTGGACGAGATAAACGAGACAATCTACAAGGATCGGCACCTGTTCGGGCTGGATTTCGTGTACGGGTTCACCGAGGGCAAGGAACCTTGGAACCTGGGCATGACCATCGACGTGTGCGGCGAAGGGAACATCCCCGTCGAAGGCAGCCCGATGATAGTGGGCAACCACCCGCTGGGCGGCCCCGACGGGCTGGCCTTGATGGGCGCCGTGGGCAAGGTGCGCCAGGACCTGCAGTTCCCGGTGAACGACTTCCTGCTCTACCTGCCCGGGCCGAGGGAACTCTTCGTGCCCATCGACAAGGTGAACAAGAACAAGTCGCTCGAGGCCCTGGAGGCGGCTTTCGCGGGTCCCAACACGCTGATGTACTACCCCTCTGGCGCGGCGTCGCGGCGGCAGAAGGGCGAAATTAGGGATCTCGAGTGGAAGCCCACCTTCATCAAGAAGGCGGTGAAGTACGGGCGCGACATCGTTCCGGTCTACACCGACGCATGCAACCGCAACCTATTCTACACGGTGGCCAACCTGCGCAAGCGGCTGGGCATCAAGTTCAGCTACGAGATGGCACTGCTGCCGGCCGAGATGTTCGCCCAGCGCGGCAAGCGCATAGGCATCACCTTCGGCCAGCCCATCCCCGCGGCCACCTTCGACAAGCGGCACTCCGCCGCCGAGTGGGCAGCCCTGCTGCGCGAGCACGTATACAAACTCAAGGACAATCCCGACGCGAAATTCGAATACTGAATGAACCTATCGTACATAGCACCGCCCGTAGAGCGCGAACTCATCAAGAAGGAACTCAAGCAGAAGCACTTCCTGCGCAAGAGCAACTACGGCAACAAGGAGATATACGTAACCACCGCCAAGCTGTCGCCCAACATCATGCGCGAGATAGGCCGTCTGCGCGAGTTGAGCTTTGCCGCCATGGGCGGCGGCACGGGCAAGGAGGTGGACATCGACGAGTACGATACGATGGACAACCCGCACTGCTGCAAGCAGCTGTTTGTGTGGAGTCCCGAGGACGAGGAAATTGTCGGTGCCTACCGCTTTATCCACGGCAGCAACATGCTGCGGCGCGAGGACGGCTCCATCGTTACCCCCACCGCCGACCAGTTCCAGTTTAGCGAAGACTTCATCAACCACTACCTGCCCTACACCGTCGAGCTGGGCCGTGCCTTCGTCCAGCCCGCCTACCAGCCCGGCAACAACCTGCGCAAGGGACTCTACAGCCTCGACAACCTGTGGGACGGTCTCGGCAGCCTCATGCTCGAGATTCCCGAGACACGCTATTTCTTCGGCAAAATCACCATGTACGCCGACCTCGACCCACAGGCGCGCGACATGATACTGTTTTTCTACCAGAAATACTTCCCCGACCGCGACGGCCTGGTGTGGCCCTACGAGCAGGTGGGCATCGAGAGCGACTACAACGCCCTGGTGCGCCATTTCAACGGGCGCAACTACAAGGAGGACTACCAGATACTGCTCCGCTCCGTGCGCGAGCGCGGATGCACCGTTCCGCCCCTGATCAACGCCTACATGAACCTCTCGTCCACCATGCGCTCCTTCGGCACCTGCCCCAACCATCACCTCTCCGGCACCACCGACACCGGCATCCTCATCACCCTGGGCGACATCTACCCCGAGAAGCGCGAACGCTACCTTGAGAGCTACAAGGAGAAGAACCCCAAGCTTGACCGCCGCCTCTTCGGCATCAACATGAAACTGCTGCCCTGGTGGAAGAACGTCAGCGAGGAGGAGCTGGGGACCATGAAAGAACTGCGCGACCTGAAGAAGAAGCAGCGCGAGTTGAAACTGGAGCTGCGCAAAATCAAACGAGCCAACCGCAAGTAAAGCCATGATAGTCAAGAGCGCCGAATTCTGCATCAGCAGTCCCGACTACAAGAAATGCCCCAAGGACGGGCGTCCGGAATACGCCTTCATCGGCCGCAGCAACGTCGGCAAGTCGTCGCTCATCAACATGCTGACGGGCGTCAAGGGGCTGGCCAAGACCAGCGGCCGACCGGGCAAGACCCAACTCATCAACCACTTCCTCATCAACAAGGAATGGTACCTGGTCGACCTGCCGGGCTACGGCTACGCCAAGACCTCGAAGACCTCGCGCGAGAAATGGGGCCGGATGATGCGCGACTATTTCCTGCACCGCGAAGAACTGACCAACGTCTTCGTGCTCATCGACAGCCGCATACCTCCGCAGCGCATCGACCTGGAATTTCTGGAGTTTCTGGGTTCCAATGGCGTTCCGCTGGCCATCGTCTTCACCAAGACCGACAAGGAGAAGCAGCGCGAGGTGATGGCCAACGTCAAGGCTATGAAACAGACACTGAAAGAGCAGTGGGAAGAACTGCCACCGCTCTTCCTCACCTCGTCTCTTACCGGCTACGGGCGCGACGCGGTGCTGGATTGTATAGAGAATATTAACCAAACACTACAATGACTATGAGACGAGCATTATTGGCCGCCGGACTGTGGCTGGTCACCCTGTGTGGCACGGCCCAGGTGGCCGAACTGGAACGCCTGGTGGCGGCTGTGGAGAAGGAGAGCGGAATGCAGCACGCGCAGCTTTCTGTGTGCGTCTACAGCACCTCGCGCGGCAGCAAGGTCTACGGCCACCACGAGCAGGTGTCGCTGACCCCGGCCTCGGTGAACAAACTGCTCACCACCGGCGTGGGCTTCGCCTACCTGGGCAGCGACTTTCGCTTTACCACCCGCCTGGCCACCCGCGGCAGGGTGGACAGCGAGGGGGTGCTGAACGGCAACCTCTACATCATCGGCGGCGGCGACCCGCTGCTGGGCTCCTACCGCTACCGCCAGACTTCGCCCGACTCGCTCTTCGACGGCTGGTACCGTGCACTGAAGCAGAAGGGCATCAACCGCATTGACGGCAAGATATGCTACATCGCAAGCATCTTCGACGACCAGCCGCTGCACGACAGCTGGCAGTGGGGCGACGTGGGGAACTACTACGGCGCCGGCGTCAGCGGTCTCAACTTCCATGAGAACATGTACTTCGTCTACTTCACCCCGGGTGCGCGCCTGGGATACCCTGCCTCTGTCGTGCGTACCGAGCCCAGGAACATAGGTGTGGGCGCTAAGTGCGAGGTTACCACCGGCCCCGAAGGGTCGGGCGACAAGGTGGTCATCTACGGCAGCCCCACTGGCGGCGACCGCCTCTACCGTGGCACGGTGCCACTGGGCAAAAACGACTTCCGCGTCCGCGGAGCCATGCCTAACCCCGCGCAGCGCTGCGCCGACCAGTTTGCGGCACATCTGCGCGCGCACGGCCTCAACGTGGCCTCGCAGTCCATGCAGCTCTATTCCCAACCCGACAGTTTGATTCCCTTGCTCGACTACTACAGTAGCGACTACTACACCATCGCGCAGTACACCAACCTTACCAGCAACAACATCTATGCCGAGTCGATATTCAAGTACCTGGGCTATTTCAAGCATGGGCGCGGCACCTACACCAACGGCGCGAAGGCCGTGATGGACTGGCTGCGCGAGAAGCGAGTGGAGGCTGGCGGTGTGCGGGTGGTGGACGGTAGTGGCTTGTCGGCAAACAACCGCCTTACCACCGACTTCCTCTGCCGCTATCTGACGGCGATAAGCAAGGAGTCGTTTTTCTACGATTTCCAGCAGTCTCTGGCTGTGGCTGGCGAGAGCGGTACCGCCAGGAACCTGCTGCAAGGCCACCTGCAGCCCGGTGTGCGTGTGCATATTAAGACCGGCACCATGGACGGGGTGAAAGCCTATGCCGGCTACGTAACCGCCGCCACTGGCGACAAGGTGGCTTTCGCCATCATTTGCAACGGCTACGAGTGTAGCCCTGCAGTCGTTACCGAGAAAATGAACAGAATTCTGGCCAAGATAGCCACCTTGAAATAAATGAATGGTGAGGGAAATATGGTGAGCGGGGCGGCCATCAACAATGGCCGCCCCGCTCAACTATGGTAGGGTTCCTGGCTAGCGGATAAGGAAAGCAAACTTGTTGAAGTTCTTCAGCGCGATGCCTGTACCGCGAGCCACGGCGCGGAGCGGGTCTTCGGCGATGTGGACGGGCAGTTTGGTTTTGCTGGAGATGCGCTGGTCGAGGCCGCGCAGCAGAGCTCCGCCACCGGCCAGGTGGATGCCATTCTTGTAGATGTCGGCCGCCAGTTCGGGAGGCGTGGCCGACAAGGTGTTGAGGATGGCTTGCTCGATTTGAGCCACTGACTTGTCGAGGGCGTGGGCAATCTCCTTGTAGTTGACCGACACCTCTTTGGGCAGACCCGTCAGTTGGTCTCGCCCCAGGGTGAGGTAGTCGTCGGGCGGGTCGGCCAGTTCGCTCACAGCGGCACCGACGGCAATCTTGACCTTCTCGGCCATGCGGATGCCGATGAACATATTGTGCTGGCGGCGCATGTATTCCACCACGTTCTCGTTGAACTCGTCGCCCGCCACCTTGATGGAAGTGTTGCAGACGATGCCGCCCAGCGAGATGACGGCAATCTCGGCTGTGCCGCCTCCGATGTCGACAATCATGTGCCCCTCGGGTTTCAGCACGTCGATGCCCACGCCGATGGCGGCGGCCATGGGCTCGTGTATCATGCGGATTTCCTTGGCCCCGGCCTGCTCGGCACTCTCGCGCACGGCGCGCTCCTCCACGTTGGTGATGCCGCTGGGGATGCAGATTACCATGCGCAGCGCCGGCGGAACGAAGGAACGGTTGATGTTGGTGCGACCGATGAGCTCGCGAATCAAGTGCTGTGCCATCTCAAAGTCGGCAATGACACCGCCACGTAAGGGGCGAACCACGTCGATGTCGTTGTTTTTGGTCTTTCCTTCCCAGGCTTTGGCCTCCTTGCCGACGGCCATGATGCGGTTGTTGTGGCGATCATAGGCCACCACCGACGGCTCGTCGATGACCACCTGGTCGTTGTATATCACGATGGAGTTGGCGGTGCCAAGATCCATGGCTATCTCACGTGTGAAAAATGATATTAATCCCATAATCCTTTAAGTGTGGAGTGTAGAATGTAGAGTGGATGGCAACTGGTGGCAACCCACTCTGCATTGTTCATTGTAAATTAATGTTTAAAATGACGTTTCCCGGTGATGGCCATGCCCATCTTGTTTTTCTCGCAGTAGTCGATGCTGTCCTGGTCGTGGATGCTGCCACCCGGGTGGGCGACGGCCACGATGCCGGCCTGGTGGGCTATCTCCACGCAGTCGGGGAAGGGGAAGAAGGCGTCGGAGGCCATGACGGCACCCTGCAGGTCGAAGTTGAACGACTGCGCCTTGGCGATGGCCTGGCGCAGGGCGTCCACACGGCTGGTCTGGCCGGTGCCGCTGGCCAGCAGTTGACCGTTCTTGGCCAGCACGATGGCGTTGCTCTTGGTATGCTTCACCAGGATGGTGGCGAAAGCCAGATCCTCGGCCTGCTGCCTGGTGATCTTGGCGCTGGTAACGCTTTTCTCCATCTCCTCGGCGGTGGGTACCACGGTGTCGCGGTCCTGCACCAGCACACCGTTCAGCACGGTGCGCATCATCGGGTCGGCCATCTTGAAAGCCTTGCGGCGCAGGATGATGCGGTTCTTCTTGCCACGCAGGATTTCCAGTGCGGCCTCGTCGTAGTCGGGCGCGATGCAGACCTCGAAGAATATCTTGTGCATCTCTTCGGCCACCTCCTTGGTTACCTTCTGGTTGCAGATGAGCACGCCACCGAAGGCGCTGACAGGGTCACCGGCCAGGGCGTCCTTCCATGCCTCCAGCAGGGTCTTGCGGACAGCCATGCCGCAGGCGTTGTTGTGTTTCAATATCGCGAAGGCGGTCTGCCCCTCGAAGTCGTCAATCAGGGCGCAGGCGGCGTCAATGTCGCCCAGGTTGTTGTAGCTGATTTCCTTGCCGTTGAGCTTGTCGAAGCAACCCTCCAGGTCGCCATAGAAGACACCCTTCTGGTGCGGGTTCTCGCCATAGCGGAGAGGGTAGGTGCCGTGGAAATAATTGTGGATGGCGGTGTCGTAGTGGCTGCTGACGCCGAAGGCGTAGGTGGCGAAGCGGCGGCGCTGCTCCAGCGTGGTGCAGCCCTGCTGCGCGGTGTAGATGTCGAGGAATTCCTTGTAGTAGTTCACAGCCGGCACGATGACCACGTCGGCGAAGTTCTTGGCGGCGGCGCGGATGAGGCTGATGCCGCCGATGTCGATTTTCTCGATGATGTCCTGCTCCGCGGCCCCGCTGGCCACGGTCTGCTCGAAGGGGTAGAGGTCGACGATGACCAGGTCAATCTCGGGGATTTCATATTCGGCCAGCTGCTCGCCGTCGCTGTACATGTCGCGGCGCGACAGGATGCCGCCGAACACCTTGGGGTGCAGCGTCTTCACGCGGCCGCCCAGAATGCTGGGGTAGCCCGTGAGGCTCTCCACCGCCACCGGCTCGATGCCGAGATCCTGGATGAATTTCTGTGTTCCGCCGGTGCTGTAGATGGTTACGCCCTGGGCGGCAAGGGCACGGACGATGTCCTCCAAGCCGTCCTTGTAGAAGACCGACACGAGGGCTGATTTTATGCGTTTGGGTTCCATTATTATTATTTTATTATGTCGCGTATCACTATAAACCATTGACAATACGCCTCTTGGAAAGAGCATTGCACAACGGACACAGGCTGCAAATATACAACCTTTTTCTTATCCCGCAAAATCTTTTTTACAACAATCCAGCGGAAATATCGCAAAACACAATCCCTCGGCGATGTCCCGACGGTGTACCTTCTTTCTCCCTTCTTTGATCCTTCTTCGTGGGCTCTTCTATCCCATGCTCATCTCGTCGCAAAATCATGCTCATCTTTGCGGAAACTCATGCGCATCTTTCCAAAAAAACATGCTCATGATTCTGGGAAAACATGAGCATGATTTCAAAGCCTCATGTGGAAATAATGCTAATACGCTCTTTTTGTGTGGTTTGAATATCTCATTTATTCCCTTTTCCGCTATTGCAGGCTCTGCACATCAGGCGGGCATTCGACAGCACCGTTCTCCCACCTTTGCTCCAGGGATTGATGTGGTCTACGGTCAGCTCGTTGACCGCGAAATGCTGGTGGCACCTTGTGCACTCGTACAATCCCTCCGCATTGGGTTTCTGCTCGGAAAGCAATTTCTCTTTGTCATCTACTGTAAACAGCCGCTTCGGGTCAACGTGCAAATCCTTGACAATGCCGAGAATCATTGCCTCAATATCCTCCTCCTTGCTGGGTGATAGTTTGTATCCCTCACTTTTGATGAATGCGTTGCAGTCCTTGCATATTGCATCCTTGTGTTGTTGCCAGATGGTGCGGTCTTTTATGTACTTTACTGCGAGCTTAAACTTCAGCACATTACCAATCTTGTACGTGTCGCCAAAAACGTCGCGAATGAAGCCAATGTAGGGCTTTATCTTCTTTACCTCCTCATTGAACGACCCATCTTTGTGTTGCTGCACATAGTCGTCCAGTTCGTTTCGTTTGGGGAACACATTTCCTTTTCGCACATAATAGATGTATTCCAGCAAGTGGTATTTGTTATCACCTCTATCTACATTGGCGGGCGGCAACACCTTGCGGACATTGGCATCTTGCGCAAAGTAGTCGTTCAGTCCTTCAATGTAATCACCATGATACAATCCGTTTAGCACCTCGAACTTTGAGAGCGGGACACCCAGTGTGTTTATACGTTTGAATATCTCTCGTTTCTTCTCTTCTGTACCTTTACATATAATAGTTGTAAGTTCGGTATTGTCTACCACCTGCTGCAGGTCGCTGTCGTAAGCATAGTTTTTCCAAGACTTGCCTTCATACAAGAGGTTGCATTGTTTGAATTTTTTGATAGCCTCGATGCGTTGCTTGCCATCGAGAACCTCAAGTATCCCATCTTCTCGCTGCCAAAGATAGAACGCCGGCAAAGGTATGCCGTTGTAGATGCTGTCAATTACCAAAGCCTGTTTCTCTGCATCGTAGACAATATTCCGTTGCAGTTCTATGTCGCTGATGATAACACCATTGACAACTTTTTCGTATAGTTCTTTTACTGTCATCATTTATTCCTCCTTTATGCGTTTGATAACCATTCTATCCCAAAGACATCTGTAATGATTATTGCCTTCGTCAAGGTAGAATCGAACGCCACCTTGCACATATACTGCATCCTTCCCAACACAATCTTTCATTTTCTTTCCTAATTGTCTGCTCGACCCTATAATCTCAAATTGCTTGGGATTGTACTTCTGCATGAACGTAATGGGCACGCCCATCTCTCCATAATAATCGTTTGGGATATCCGCCACTGACAATACTGAAATGGCATCATAATTCACGTATTTTGGATATTTTTCAGGATTCTCATAATATGATGCAGTCAATGTTAATTCTTTAGTTTGAGGGTCTACTTGCATGTTAGTGTACCAAAGACAACTACGGGGTGTATTGTGCTGTTTGGGTAGGGTTGTCCCGTCGGGACGTTTAAAGCCGCTCAAATGGTAATGATAGCCAATGCGTATTTTCCCCTCTTGGAAATAACGCATAACTTTTTTCTCTGTCGGAGCGGTTTGTGGTCCAATTACCAAAAACTCTTTCCCGTTCTTTATCATCAGGTCGATAAATTCATCGAACTGACTGAACGGAGGGTTTGTAATGATAACATCATAGTAACTGTAATCAATATCCTCATACCGGACACCTTCGTTTGTCTGCGGATTATAACCACTCACACTAATTGACTTAATGCCCCATTCTTCAGCTTGGTTCAGGAGATAATATACGAACTGACATTTCACCCTGTCCATGCGTTTCTCTATCTTCTCACGAGTTTTGGCAATGTCAATATTTTTAATCGTTCCTTCTGCACCGAACAATCCTCGTCCTAAAACATAACCTTCTTCCTTATAGACGATTTCCTCATTGTAACTCTCGTCCCAATCACAGGGGCATAGGATGCGTTTTCCACGCAATTGCGGCAGATAATGGCTTACTTCGTCTGCGATGTCTTGGAACAACGTGTAGTATTCGTCGTCTCTTTTCTTTTTGCTGCCTTGCAGCCTTGATGTTCTTGTAACCATCTGGGTTGTTTGTTAGTTATACGTTCTGCTATTCTTTTCGAACGTACAGCTAACCCAAACACCCCAACAAAAAACGTGGACATCATCCTTGTCCACGTCCTTGGGTGTTTGGCCTAACCCGATGCTACAGACAATTCAGAAGTCCACATAAAGTGGACATCTGCTATATTCTGTAACACCGTCTATCTGTGGCCAAACTTCAAGGACGTTCTCCGAATAAGCAAATGCTTTTCTTGCATACAGCTTTCGCTCTCGAAAGCGACTGCAAAATTACGAAGAAAAATCCAAACTGCAAGAAAAAATTGCCTCCGCATGGAGAATTCATGCGGAGGCAAGGGGGGGGGCAGGGAACGCTTACCGTATCACCTTGGTGAACGCCGGCGCTTGTCCGTCGCGGACGGTAACGAAGACCTGCAGCTTGCCGGCAGGGGGCATGTCGGCCTTTTTGTCGCCCGCAGCGGGCTTGCGGTCCTCGCGGGGCAGGTCTTCGGCGGTGAAGAGGTACTCGGTGCCGTCGGGGAGGGTGCGGATGGCCACGGCTTTGGCCTTGGCGCGGAGCATCGGGTAGCCGTCCACGGCGGCATCGAAGATGGCGGCCTCCTCCTCGCTCACTTCGTGCTGTTCGGGGAACTCATCCAATTGGGTGTACTCGCCCTCGATGAAGCCCATGTATTTCAGGAACTGGTCTACCTCGGCGGGCATCGCCTCGAGACGTGCGGCACGCACACCGTAGCCACGGGTGATGGTGGCCTCGGGCTGGGCCGCTTTCAGGTCGGCGATGCTCGACTCCAGTCCGCCGCTGCCGAAGGTGCAGAAGGGGACAATCTTCTTGCCATCGAGGTTGTTGTTGGCTAGGAATGTGGCCACTGGCGGTGCATAGGTGCCGAACCATACGGGGTAGCCGATGAAGATGACGTCGTAGCGGTTGAGGTCGGCTTTCACGGGTTCAATCTCGGGGATTTCGCCGGCCTCACGCTCCTGCATGCAGCGCTGGAGGCAGGCCTGGAAGTTGGTGTCGTAGGGGTTCACGGCCTCAATGGCCTCGATGTCGGCGCCGAGTTTCGTGGCGATTTCCTCGGCCACCATCTTGGTGTTGCCGGTCAGCGAATAATAGAGCACCAGTGCCTTGGGCTCCTCTTTTTTGGTGCCGCAGCTGGCGGCGCACATGGCCACGACGGTCATGGCCAGCATCAAATGGAACTTTTTCATAACTTGTACTTTTGTATAATAATAGACAGTGAAATGTTCAGTTCATCAACAGGCTCTCGCCCCAGGTGTACTGTGGGTAGGCTTTCTTGAGGTCGTTGTAGGAGTCCTTCACGTCGCTTCCACCACTGGTGGCGAAGACGTTGAGCACCTTGCCGCTCAAGTCGTGGGCTTCGATAAAGGTGTTGATGATGGTGGGGGCGGTGTACCACCAGACGGGGAAGCCAATCCACACGGTGTCGTAGTCGGCGATATTCTCGCAACGGCCCTTGATGGCGGGGCGCGAGGACTTGTCTTTCATCTCGATGGTCGAGCGGCTTTGTTTGTCGCGCCAGTCGAGGTCGGCAGCGGTGTAGGACACCTCGGGGGTGATTTCGTAGAGGTCGGCGTTGTACTCCTTGGCGAGCCTCTGTGCAGCGGCCTTGGTGGTACCGGTAGCCGAGAAATAGACCACTAATGTCTTTTTCATGTTGTCTCCTTTCTGTTGATTGTTCGACTGATTTTGGTTGTTTTGTGCGCATGCGCCCAGCATCAGGCAGCACGCGGCGATGATGAATGTGATCCTTTTCATAATATTATATTTTACAATTTTGTGTTTACTTCCCAGTGTCCGCCTTTGTCACCACCAATGCGCTGAATGAGCCCTTCGGCTTTCAGTTGTCTAATAACTTTTTTCACGCCACTTTCGGAAAGTCCTGTCTCCTCTTGTAATTCGCGAATGGTAACAGAGGGATTATGGCGTATGGATGAAAGAATTTTCTGGTTACTTTTCTGGTTACTTTTCTGGTTACTTTCTTCCATTTCCATTAGAGCCTGCTTTAAGCATTGCAGCATAAATGTAATGAAAACGGTGCTGTTGGCCTCCGAGTCACTCTTAGCGATAGCCGCATAATACTCCTGTTGGTGTTCCTTGACGATAGTCTCCACTGGAATCCAAGCGAAAATAGGTTTCCACTGCATCAGCAAGAGTGTTTGCCACATACGTCCCATACGTCCGTTACCATCGGCGAAGGGGTGAATGAACTCAAACTCATAGTGGAAAACACACGAGCTAACAAGTGGATGTACCTTTGTCTGCTTCACCCATCCCAGCAAATCTGCCATCAGAACCGGAACACGTTGGGCCGGTGGAGCCATGTGGATGCACTTCTGTCCATCGAATACTCCCACTCCTCCTTGGCGATAGCGGCCATTTTCGTTCACCAAGTCCGTCATCATCAGCTTATGTGCTTTTAGCAGGTCTTTCTCCTTATAAGGATTTAGCTCCATCAGTAGTTCGTATGCATCAAGGGCATTTCTCACTTCCTGGATTTCGTTTGGAGGTCCAAGTACACGTTTGCCTTCCACGATTGCCGTCACCTGATCTACTGTGAGAGAGTTGTTTTCAATAGCCAACGACGACTGGATGGTCTTAATACGGTTCTCCTTGCGCAAGTGGGGGGCAGGCAGATGGTCTGCCGTAGCCGTAAGATGACCGACCAGCTCAGCAATATCTGCTATCAACGACGTGATTTCGTCAGTTATCGTAAAAGGTGGTATATACATTTTATTTTAGGTTTTCGTTAATCAGCGATTTTATGATAACGTCATTATTCCTTCCATATTTCTCCGTTTGTGCTCCTGTCTATATAGTTGTGAAATAATCGAAAAAGTTACAGTATTAATGCTCTATTTTCCATATTTCTTGATAGATATAACGCAAAAAGGCGAAAAATATTGTGCCACAAAAAATGGACTGCTTCGCATGACAGTCCTGATTCACAATTTTGCAGAAAAAAACTTTTGGGTCAATTGCCACCGATAGCTGTTTTATCCTTCAGAGCAGTCGTGTGACAGACCTGTTCCATGTCCCCCGATGTTGTCTCCATTTATTGCTTCCTCCGTCGGTGATCCTTCGGCGATGGTTCGCTCATCAAGCTCGCGGGCCATAGCAGTCGGCTGAGCCGACGGCATACCACGACGGTCTCCCTTCTTCCTCCCTTCTATGCCCCTTCTTCATGGGTTCTTTTGTCATTCTGCTGCAAAAAGAGTGAAAGACAACACAAAATCACTTACTTGCGTAATTGAACAAAGATTCTCTCCGTTTCGTAAAATGTTGTTTTTCTTATATATAAAAAGAACTTTATCTCATTAAAGGCTCAGTATCAAATAAAATGCGTATATTTGCACCTGAATTAGACGCGAGAAAGTCTAATCAATGCAAAAAGCATTTGTTATAGGTCGTCCTTGAAATTGCCCATTTCAAAATAACTAGTCGACTTGATACTGATGCCTTTGCTTGTTTGGTATGTTTTCGCCCTATGGCGTCAGCATATTCAACAGCATGGGATAAAGTTCAATGGTTTCAAACTAGTTAGGTCGGGCAAAACCTCAAGGATTGAAACAGGCAACATTGATTCCATGCTTTTTTAATTGATGTTTAACCGCCAATCCGGGAATCAGAGCGGCACAAAAAAAAAGAGGAAGCGAGAATGGACTATATCTCGGAGGCTGAAAGAATGAAAATCTTCTACAAGGGGTTCTCGGAGGCTGGCAATGCAGACCAGCTTGCCTCTCTCTATCCCGACGTGTTGTCAGACATCGACGACCCCGATAGCAGCCCTGCATTACGGGATGGCAGTATTTTTCTCTTCCATGCGTTTTATCCTCTATATCACAAACTTTCCTACGTCAACAACAACCGCTTCATTCACGAGGATATTCTCTACTTCGAATCAACACCACAGCGAGTGTATACGGCTGAAGAACTATACACCACGCTCCAATCCCTCGCCCCTTTCGCAGTTCCGGAACTGATTCGCACTATTGGTTGTTCCTCTGCCACAATGACACTGTTGCAGAATGCCTATGCCGACCAGGACAAGGAGGCATTCACAAGAGCCATCGACAATAAAGACTGCGACCTTTCTTTGGTAAGTACCATCTGCGAATATATATGGCCTGTCAATATCCATCGCGCCAACCCATCGGAAGAGGATATTGTTACCTCCTTAGACGTGGTGGCAAGCATATTGCATGACGAGGAGCATCCCATCAGTCAGTCTGCAACAGAACTGAGCGAAGCCGTTGAACCTTACCTTGACGGTGGCGACGAGGAGACCTATTTGCAGAAACTCAACCAATACAACCGAGACGCTTTCGATTATCTTTGCTCCTTCTACACCGACAGCTACGCCCGCTTCAAACCCAAGGAACGCAAGCAAATCGAACCACTCATTCTGAAAGGTGGTGGCAGCATTGAAACGGACTTCCATCTGCCCGAAGACTATTTCTCGTTCCGCAATGAGTCCGGCGACAGCAGCGAGTTCTTTGGATTGCATCCTGACGTGATAAAGGCTGGCGCAAAGCAGTTCGAAGAGTTTGTAAACAGCCTTTCTTTGCTCGGTTATATTGACTCTTCCCCAGTCGCCAAACGTCTCTTTGCCTACCGCTTCTCTGGCCGATTGCGTCCTGCCAAGGTGGAACCTATCGAATGGCATGGCAAAGGTGGCAATTCTTACGAGTTGATTTATCTGGTACGCAATATGACGGAGCACAACAAAGGCAAGTACGACAAGATGCGCTGTTTCTTTACGGGTCCTGACTGGCCGAAAGACCGTCATAGCAGCTATGCCAAAGGTGCCGACTACCATCTAAAAGAGACACTTCACAAACTTTACCCCACATTGCCCGACCAATTGTAGTTTTTCTTCTATAATTGTCTATAAACGAAAACCGAAAACAAAGAAACAGTAATTTTGCAGAAATATACAAACCAATAAAAACATAGAATTATGGTATACCGAGTAACAGTCAAGAGCAGCAAGCTCACCAGTGGCATCCGCGTCGAACGTGGCATGAGCGTGGATGTGGTAACGAACAACATCACCAATCCCGTCACCACAAACGGTGGTCAAGCCGTGGCCGATGCCTTTATGCGAATCTACGGCATCGACATCCGCAAAGCCGGAGCATTGAGCATGGCATATTTGGACGTACAAAGAATTGGATAATGGAAGGTGTTGTAAAATCAGTAAAACGTTCTGAATGGTATGAAGGTGTTGCAAATAATAGGCATACCCCAGAAAATCACAGCATACGACATACTAATACGTATGCCACACTTGATGACGGCACTAATGTTTGCCTTGATGAAAAAGAAATATTGCAATCCTTTAATAGAAGAAAATTTTCTGATAAATTAATAAAAGATCTGGAATCAAAGCTAGTAGGACGTTCAATCAACTATAAAGATATTGATGGAGAATGTCATCTGGATGGTTCTTTATCTGAATATTTAAATGGAAAATAGTTATGGCAAAAACAATTATTAACAAATGCCCTAATTGTGGCACATGGTGCGAAGCCGAGGCCAAAGGTCTTGTCGGAAGGTTGTTCAGAGGATGGGGGAATACCATGGAGCAAACATCCGAAATGGGAGGTAAACTGCTCGGTGGTATTGGAGAATTTACTGGAGCCGCTGTTGGAACATATATGGGGGCGGCGAATGGTCTTATTGAGGCCATTGCTGGTGACAAGTTCCAGTTTGTTTGCCCTGAATGTGGTGCTAAATGGAGTACGGATGACGAAAAGGATGACCAGACACCTCTTTTCAATCTTGAAAAAGAAGTGATAGATCTCGTAGACAAGTTCGGCGAAGCATGTATTAACGGGAATGACGGTCTCAACAAATATGAACGTCAGGTACAGGCCAAATTGAACGACTCCCGTAATTCAGAGTTGACCAAGATATATCTGTATGATATGCTTGCTGCCATCCAGCATGAGAAAGGAGAGGCAGCAAAAGCCGTTTCATCTGTCAATGGGGCTTTGGCTATTTCGAAGGACAGCCCTCTCTCGTTGTCAATAAAGGGTTATGTTCTTGGCTCTGGTAGGAATGCCTCCGATGCTGTAGCAGCCCTCAGCTCCTTAATCAACTATAAAGAGTTCTCAACGGATGGAAATTCTGTCTTATATACAAATGAACAGTATCACGACCGTTTTGTGGAAATACAAAATCAATATGCAGCAGGTTTCCTAACCATACCAGTTGAACAGCGAAGATTCCTTTACCTTGTGGACGGCAATATCGACGATAAACTGAAATCTTTGCCTGAGAATGTCAAGTTGCTCCCTGTATCTAGCCTACCCACAGAGCTCGAAATATTGGGAATGCCGCAGGATAATACTCTGTACATCTGCCATCCGTATAAGGGTAATATGTATATCCCTGCCTCCGACTATCAACTAGAGCTCATCCGGGACGAATTACACGAATTCTGCCATATTATGGAATGTCTTGGTGCAAAATATATTTCTCTCCGTGACAGTCATTCAAACAGTGCTGAAAAAATGGGGAGCAGGAGTAATTCCACCAAGGCTTCTGTAGGTTACGAAGATAAGTCGCTAAACTCCAATGTTTCGACAGCTACAAACAATAGCATTAGTGCAATGGTCTCGCAAGAACTTTCTGAGATCAAGGAGTTCCGCTGTACACCCGACAGAAAGCCCTATCTTCCAAACGACAAAGTTTGGTATGGGCATCGACAGGAATGGCAAAGGAAGGTTGTCAGCCGTCTGGAAGGAAGACTGATTAAGGACGTGTACACTATAGCCACATCACATACAGAGTCAATATCCTCTTCGAAAAAACTTGCTGTGGAAGCTGAGGTGAAAGCCCTCGGTGCTGAACTTGGCGGTGGTTATGAGGGTGAATCTTCTTTCTCTATCCAGCAGTCAGAGTCTTATGCCCAGCAGGTTGAAGTGGAGTTTTACCCACTTGGAGAATATGAAACAAAACCACAACGAAAAATATCGACGACCAACAACAATCTTATGACCGATGAGAAGATGCCCAAGAAAACGAATTGGACAGTTGTTGCATTGGTTGGTGTAATAGTTGTGCTAGCCGTCATTCTTGGTATTGTATTGCTTTAGCTGACATGAGTAAATCCAATACCATCGACTTTCCACAAAATACTCGCCGCACTTATACGGCTATGAAACGCGCTTTCGAAAAGTGCGGCGAGTTTCACCATGTCCGTTGCGACGAGCGAATCTTTGTCATCACCGCTCGTCATGGAGCATCGCTATTGGCATTAGGTGAGAAGATAGAGGTGCATGTGGTGGCAACGGGTACTCAATCCTGCCAAGTGATGATAATTTCTGGCAATCAGATTCCGCTAAACATATTCAACATTGGCAGCAACAAACGCAATGTCACCAACCTCTCGGACTGGATCTCCAACCAAGTCTACCGTCTATGCAGCGACGCGGAACTTTTTCTATAATTGTCTACATTATCAGAACGACAGCGAAATAGGGTGTATCTTTGCAAACAAAATAAGCAGACATGATATATCTCAAATCATTCAATTTGCCCAAAGATACATGGGTGGACTTTTATTTTTCACCCACCCCTTATGCCCCCCAAGACCTTCCTGATGTATATGATAAGCTAATTGCTGAGTTTGACAGTAGAACCATTCATCGGAGTTGGTACCCATGGAAGACTTTCTATAACAGGGATTTCTGTCATATCGAGTTTTCGGACATCACCATCTTCTATGGAAACAACGCATCGGGCAAGACCACAGTTCTCAATGTCATAGCCGAAAAACTGGGTCTGCAACGCACGTCTCTGTTCAACACCAGCGATTTCTTCACCCAATATTGCGAGGGCAACGGAGGATTTGAGCTCTCTGACAACCACAAATCTCCCAAAGCTATTGGCAGAGGTAAGATAATTGTCAGCGACGATGTTTTCAAACGAATACATCAGGTACGCGACTATAACCAGCAGAAGGACGAAGAAATAGAGAATGCGTCGAACATATACTGGGCAATGGAACATGTCCCGAAGTCACTTACGGTTTCAAAGTTCATCAAAAGAACAATAGACTACCGGAGGCGAACGGAAATGTCCAACGGAGAGACTGGCTTCCAATATTTTATCGAAAACATTCCTGACGAGGCATTGGTGCTGCTGGACGAGCCGGAGAATAGTCTGTCGGCAGAAACCCAACAAGTGCTGGCTCACGAGCTATACAGCCTTGCTCATAGAGGACGTTGCCAGCTTGTCATTGCCACCCACTCACCTTTCTTGCTCTCATTGCCTGACGCATTGATATACAACCTTGATGCCACACCAGTACAAACGGCAAAATGGTATGAACTTGAAAACATGAGGTCGTACTACAACCTGTTCAAAATGCACAGTTCATCATTCGAATCAAAATAAAGAAACTATATGGAAAACAATATAGATTGGACAAAATACGAACAAGCCTCGGAAGAGGAAAAGGTAAGTCTATTGAAGTCATGGGCGGAGCAAGGGGATTCTGATGCTCAATTTGAATTGGGAGTTTGTTATCAGGACGGGGATGGTGTGAAACAAGATTATTCCGAATCGGCGCATTGGTTTAGGCTTGCAGCAGAACAGGGAGATGAATATGCCCAAATTAATTTAGGATTACAATACAAAAATGGGGAAGGTGTAGAGAAAAACACAAAAGAGGCTTTTCGCTGGTTTTTAAAAGCTGCTGAGAATGGAAATGCTGAAGTTCAGAACGCTGTTGGCACTATGTATGATGAAGGTGACGGCGTAAAACAGGATTATGGTGAGGCCTGTAAATGGTTTCGAATGGCAGCAAATCAAGGATTATCCATTGCACAGTGTAATTTGGGAAAGATGTATTCCCAAGGGAAAGGGGTTGAGAAGAATTATGCAGAAGCGGCGCATTGGTATATATTGGCGGCCGAACAAGGAGATGGTGAGGCTCAAAACAACCTCGGCCATATGTATCTCAATGGTCTCGGATGCCCTGTGGATTATTCCGAAGCAATGAGGCTGTTCCTGCTGTCTTCCAAACAAGGTGACTCTATTGCAGACCTAAACATTGGTCTGATGTATGAAGTGGGCAAAGGTGTTGAGAAGAATACCGAACTGGCTATTGAATGGTACCGTAAAGCCGCAAACAAGGGCAACGAAGATGCAAAAGTAGCACTGGAAAGATTAACGTCAAATAGTACACTCGTAACGTCAAAATAACACCCTGATATTACACCGTCTGAGATAAACCTAACTAATTGCAATCAAATAGAAAGGCAGTACCCATTATCTGATACTGCCTTCGTTTTTTACCAAAATGAGCAATTGTTGTTAATGTACATCTTAGCCCTCGGATTGAAGTAAAGCATCGACGTACTACTTAACGAGAATCCTACTTTGTCATCCCCTATAAGTTGCTTGAAATAAGCGTCAATCTTATTGTTTAAATCATCGTATGGAGGTCTGCGGTTAAACAATTTTCACAGATAATGAACGGCGGAATCAAAGGGGTCAGGAACTTCGATTCATGTTTTTTTCAATTTGCAAAGATACGCAATCTTTTTGAAGCCGCAAAATAATATTGGGGGCTATAGTAGGGTGATTGTGCCGATGAATATCGACGGCGACACGCGGCGGTTGATGTTTCGATGATTCTTATTGGCCTTCTTCTCGGCGGGGGAGAGGGTGGGGACGCAGGCGGTGTTGGCGGCTTCGACGATGGCGTAGAGGTGGAATATGATGGGGCTGTTCGTCTTGTCGCCGAGGTCGGGGAGGTCGAAGGCAACGAACCCCGCTTGCCGCTCGATTCCGGCAACGAGTTCGCAGACCCCCACCTGGAACTCGACGGCATAGATGTGGACGACATCGTCGGGACGGGTGTGGCTGGGACCCAGGCAGGGGTCGAAGGTGAGTTCTACGTGGAGACCGTCGGCCGTCGCTTCCCTTTGCTTTCCATGGTTGCAAGGTGGGAACTCCACCCGGCCGACCAGCCCTGTGGAGAGCCGCAGGCGGGGATAGTCGATGGTCACCGTGCCGTTCTCGTAGGCGAAGCACGGTTTGTTGATGCTGGCGAACTCGTTGTTCTCGACGCGACCGCGTCTGTGGGCCTCCTTGGCGAGCCCGCGCTGGATGGCGGAACCGAGGAGCGAGGCGGTGCGCTGCATGGCCTTGAAGAGGGCGCGCTGCCGCAGCTGCGCTTCCGATTTCTGGTCGTTGATTTGCGTCGGGCGGCGACGGCTGAAGGTCTTGCCGAAGCGGGTGTAGAAGACACGGTCGCCGATGGCGCCGGACTCTTCAATGATGGATAGTTTTACCTTGGCCACTTTGTGGAATGATTGATTGTGTCAATGTTTGATTGCAAGAGTGCGAGCGGTACTGAAACGGTGTTGTCGGTTTGGAAGTACCGCACCCATACTAGACCAATAACGGAGGAACTGGCTTTTTAGTATGACGCAGCCTCGGAGGGATGCAAAAGATGAGCAGTAGGGGAGCAGATGGGGAGCAAAAGCAATAGGGGTCTATTGTCCAGTTTGCTTTATTTTTGCGTGATTATCCCGTTCACAGAATGTGACATGAACCGTGTCGCCGAAACTTTTGTCAATCTGTCTGCGGATGTCTTTCCGTATCCCGATGATATGGCAAGGCGTTCCCATTTTCACGATTTGGCCGTCGTAGGTAACACCGTCGAAAGTGGCGTGGACCAGCAGCCGTCCTTTGCCGAACATCGCCTTGATGTCGAATGGCACCTCTACGTAGGCGGCGTCCGTGTCCTCGTTTTGCAGGATTACTGCATCGAATTCCAGTAAGCGTGTTTTTTCGGTATTCATCCGCTTCAAACCATGGGGTTACATCTCTTTTGCAAACCGTTTCAATGCCTGCTCGTCCAGTCGCTGCACTGTCCACGCGTCCATCGGGACGGCTCCGATGGAGCGGTAGACCTTCAGGGCGGGCTGGTTCCAGTCGAGGCAAATCCACTCCATGCGGCCGCAGTTGCGCTCCACGGCGAGGGTGGCCAAGTATTTCAGCAGGGCTTTGCCGTAGCCTTTGCCGCGTTTTTCGGGGATGATGAAGAGGTCTTCGAGGTAGAGCCCCTTGCGCCCCACGAAGGTGGAGAAGTTGTGGAAGAAGAGGGCGAAGCCTATCACCACGCCGTCTTCCTCGGCAAAGACCACTTCGGCCGAATGCTCCACAAACAAGGACTGGTGTATCGTGGCTTCGTCTGCCACCACCTCGTTGGCGCTTTTTTCGTATTCTGCGAGTCGCTTGATAAACTCGAGCACCAAGCCAGTCTCCTCGGGTTGTGCTGGGCGGATATTGAAATGGTTCATCTGGTTCGGCATTTGTGGGTTCCTAGGCAACTTTTGTTATTTGACCGGGAAGGTGAAGTAGGTGTCGGGGTAGGGTTCGTTCTTCAGGGTGAAGTGCCACCATTCGCTGTCCAAGGGCTTGAATCCGTGGCGAAGCATGGCC